>JAFXUM010000277.1 GCA_017524965.1 Lentisphaeria bacterium
GAGGAGTTCGGCTCCGCGGTTCTGCGCCATGCAGCCCATGATGCCGAAGATCATCCAGGGGCGTTCGCGCTTGAGCTTGCCGAGGAATCCGAGCTTGCCGACGGCCTTGCGTTCCGCCTGGTCGCGCACGCTGCAGGTATTCAGGATCACGAGGTCGGCGTCGGCCTCGCCGTCTGCGGGCGTCCAGCCGTGTTCGATGAGCAGCGCGGCGGCGGAATCGGAGTCGCGCAGGTTCATCTGGCAGCCGTAGGTTTTGATGTAGAACTTCATGGCGTGACGGGGCAGGGGAAACGTGTCAGAGCAGGACGAGGTTGTTGCGGTGGACCAGCTCTTCTTCGGCGTCGCAGCCGAGGATGGCGGTCAGGTCGCCGGACTTGTGATGCGCGATCAGCGCGGCTTCGTCCGAGGAGAAATTGGTGATGCCCTTCGCGAGGACCGCGCCGTCCGCGGCGCGCACGATGCGGACCACGTCGCCGCGTTTGAACGCTCCGGTGATGGAGACCACGCCGGACGGGAGCAGGCTGGAGCCCTTTCTGACCAGGGCGTTCGCCGCGCCGTCGTCGATGGCGATGACGCCCGCGGGACGCGAGAACGAGGCGAGCCAGCGTTTGCGGGAGCCCATCTTGTGCATGCCGTCCTGCGGCAGGAAGACGGTCCCGACGTCCTCGGCGGCGAAGATGCGCGCGATGATGTCGGCGTCCTCGCCGGAGGCGATCCAGAGCGCCTCGCCGGCGCTGTTCAGTACCTCGGCGGCTTTGAGCTTGGACGCCATGCCGCCGATGGAGAACGCGGCGTCGTCGGTGCCGGACGCGATCTCCTTCAGCTGGTCGGTCACGCCGTGCACGACGGAGATGCGGTCGCCGAGCGTGCCGTCCGGGTTCTTGTCGAGGAGGCCGTCGACGGTGGTGAGGATGATGGTGAGGTCGGCGCGGATCATGGAGCCGAGGAGGGCGGCGAGCGTGTCGTTGTCGCCGAATTTGAGCTCGCTGACGGACACCGGGTCGTTTTCGTTGATGATCGGGAGCACGTCGTGTGCGAGCAGCGCCTCGATGCAGTTGACGGCGTTGAGGTGGCGTTCGCGGGAACGCAGGTCGTCGGCGGTGAGGAGCAGCTGGGCGGCGCGGAAATCGTATTTGCGGCATTCCGCCTCGTACATCGCCATGAGCGTGGCCTGGCCCATGGCGGCGAGCGCCTGGACTTCGGAGAGGTGGCGCGGACGGCGTTTGAGCCCGGCGGCGCGCATGCCCATGCCGACCGCGCCGGAGGACACCAGGATGACCTGGCGGCCGGATTCGCGGAGGGCGTGGATCTGGGTGACCAGACGCGCGATGGCGGTCCGGTCGGCGAGGAGGCGCGTCCCGACTTTCAGGACGACGCGGCGGCAGGATTTCAGGACTTGTTTTCTGGCCTGGACGGGATCAAGCATGACGGATCATTCCACAAAGAGGTCGCGGCTGGCGAATTTCGGATCGCTGGTGAGGTTGACGCCGAGCTTGCGGAGTCCGGCGGCGTCGCCCTGCGCGGGGAGGTGGGAGAGGTGCATCTCGCAGCCGCCGAGCTGGGAGAGATGGTTCAGCGCGAGCCTCGCGGCGGGGTTGGCGGTGGTGCTGACGGCGAGCGCGATCAGGGTCTCCTCGAGGTCGAGGCTGACGCGCGGGTTTTTCAGCGTCTTTTTGAGGTGCGCCACGGAGTCGATCACGTCGGGGGAGAGCAGGTCGAGTTCGTGCGGGAGATTCGCGAGCGCCTTCAGCGCCTTCAGCACGCAGGCGGCCGCGGCGTGGAGCAGGGGGGAGTTCTTGCCGGTGATCATGCGTCCGTCGGGAAGCTGGAGCGCGGCGCCGCAGAAGAAGCCGTCGTTGCCGTGTCCGGGTATCTGCGCGGCCTGTGCGGCGGTCTCGCGGGCGGGGAGCACGACGGGACGGTCCTCGCCCTTGATGCCGAGGTTGTCCATGAGAATCTGCACGCGCTGGACGGTGCGGAGGTCGGTGGCGCCGAGGGCGTACTCGGCGCTGTAGCGGAACCAGCGGCGGATGACTTCCTGTTTGGATGCCTCGCGCACGACGGCGTCGTTCGAGATCGCGAATCCGACGCGGTTCACGCCCATGTCGGTCGGGGACTTGTAGACGTTGCCTTCGCCCATGATGCGCTCCATGATGCGGCGGACGACCGGGAAGATCTCGATGTCGCGGTTGTAGTTGACCGCGGTCGTGCCGTATGCGTCCAGGTGGAACGAATCGACCATGTTCACGTCGCCGATGTCGGCGGTGGCGGCCTCGTAGGCGATGTTGACCGGGTGGTTCAGCGGGAGGTTCCAGACAGGGAACGTCTCGAACTTGGCGTAACCGGCGGCGACGCCGCGCTTGTGCTCGTGGTAGACCTGGGAGAGGCAGGTCGCCATCTTGCCGCTGCTGGGGCCGGGTCCGGTCACGATGACGATCGGACGGTCGGTCTCGACGTACGGGTTCGCGCCGTATCCGGCGTCGCTCACGATGAGGTCGACGTCGGCGGGGTAGCCCTTGATGGTCTTGTGCTTGTAGACGGCGACGCCGCGGCGTTCGAGCTTGGTGATGAAGTTGTTGACGGCGGGATGGTCCTCGTAGCGGGTCACGACGACCGCCTTCACGCTGATGCCGAGCGAACGGAGATTGTCCATGATGCGGAAGGTGTCGGCGTCGTAGGCGATGCCGAAGTCGGCGCGGATCTTCTTGCGTTCGATGTCGCCCGCGTAGATGCAGATCACGACGTCGATCTTGTCCTTCAGGCGCTGGAGCAGTTTGAGCTTGACGTTCGGGTCGAAGCCGGGCAGGATGCGCGCGGCGTGGTAGTCGTAGGCGAGCTTGCCCCCGAATTCGATGTAAAGTTTGTTCTGGAACCGCTCGGCGCGGCGCAGAATCTCGGCGGACTGTTCCTCCAGATAGCGTGTGTTGTCAAATCCGATCTCGTTCATCGTCGTTTCCCGTGTTTTTGAGGCGCGGCGTCCGGTGCTTTTCGAGGTCGCACCCGGACTCCGCACGGCACAGTCCGATTCTGAGGCCGGGCGTCGGCGGGCGGGGCAGGGGGACAAAAAAGACAGCGGGAGTCGCACGTCCGTTTTTCAAAGAATTTATTCTAATAATATAACCGTGAAACGCGGATTTATCAACCGGAAAACACTGTTTTTTTCGGAGTGTTTCCGGGGTTTCCGGTTTTTCCGGCGTCGCGGACGGCGCCGATACCTCGTGCGCGGCTTGTGTTCCCTGTACACGTGCCGTTGCGAAGCAAGGCACTACCCAAGTGGAGGCTCCGCCTCCTGTGTCCGAGCGAAGCCGGACACTACCCAAGTGGAGGCTATGTCTCCCTCCCGTGTCCGAGCGAAGCCGGACACTACCCAAGTGGAGGCTATGCCTCCTGTGCCGTTGCGAAGCAAGGCACTACCCAAGTGGAGGCTCCGCCTCCTTGTGGATGGCGATGGCGGCGATCAGACAGACGCCGAGGATCATCGGGTAGTAGAGCGAGCCGACGAGGCTCAGGGACGAGACGTCGAGTTTCGAGGTCTGCGCCACGCCCGCCGCGATCAGGATCTGCGCGCCGTAGGGGATCATGCCCTGCACCACGCAGGACCCGGTGTCCAGGATGCTCGCGATGCGTTTGGCGGAACAGCGGTACTGTTCGGAGAGTTCGCGCGCGATGGGGCCCGCGATCACGATCGCCACGGTGTTGTTCGCCGTGAAGAGGTTGATGACGGAGACGAGGAGGAGCACGCCGAATTCGCATCCGCGCGTGGAACGCACAGGCTTCCGGATCTTTTCCATGAGGTAGCCGATGCCGCCGTTGCGGCGGATGGTCTGGAGCAGGCCGCCCGCGAGGATCGCCACGATGAGCGTCTCCGACATGCCGAGCGTGCCCTGTCCGACGAGGTCGAGCATGCCCCAGAAATCGAACGCGCCGTTGATGATGCCGATGACGCCCGCCATGATGGTGCCCGCGAAGAGCAGCAGCATCACGTTCCAGCCGAGGAGCGCGAAGACGAGGATGAGCACATACGGCAGGACCGCGAAGGCGTTCGCCCATGTCACCGCCTGCGCCGTTTCGCCCGCCGCCGCCAGCGCCGAGCCGCCGCAGAAAAGATAGATGGCCGAGGTCACGGCGACTGCGGGCAGCACGATCAGGATGTTCTGCCGGAATTTGTCGCGCATGGGGATGTTCTGCGTGCGCGTGGCGGCGATGGTCGTGTCGGAGATCATGGAGAGGTTGTCGCCGAACATCGCGCCGCCGACGATCGCGCCGAGCAGGACCGCCGGGGAAATGGAGAGTCCGCCCGCGAGTCCGGCCGCGATGGGCGTGAGCGCCGCGATGGTGCCGCAGCTCGTGCCCACGGCGAGCGAGATGAAGCTCGCCACCAGGAACATCCCGAGCAGCATCAGCGAATCCGGCACGACCGCGCGGGCGATCGTCACCGCGCCGTCCACCGCGCCCATGCCCTTCGCCGTCGCCGCGAACGCCCCGGCGAGGATGAAGATCAGGCACATGATCATGATGTTCGGTTCGCCCATGCCGCGCGCGTAAATCTCCACTTTTTCGCCGAGCGGGCGCTTGTGGTCCAGCACCAGCGCGGCAGCCGACGCCACCAGAAACGCGGTCGGCATCGGCACCTTGTAGAAATCGTGCGCCCAGATGGAGAGTCCGAGGTAGAAGGCGACAAAGACGAAGAACGGGATCAGCGCGCGGAACCGGGGTTCGCGGCATTCCATCTGCGGGGTATTTTTCATGCTGTCATGTCCTTGTTGCGGCAAAAAAAACCGGCGTCCGCTCCGAAGTGGCCGCCGGATGGTCGTTCGATTCGGTGATTCGGGGATGGGACCGAATACTATAGCATGAATATGTGTCATTTTCAAGCCCGAAGCACCGCGGGCGGTGCTGATACGGTGTGCGGCTCCGCTCGCACACGGGATCTTTGAAAAAACAAACGCACGGTCGAATTGCCTCGGCCGTGCGTTTTTTGTCTTTTGTGGAATTCTTTATTTCAGTTTCACGGTCACCTTCCTGCCGGAGTATTTGACCTCGGCGTCGGGCTTCGCGACGTTGTCCGCGCCGGCGTTCTTCCCATTCATGAGGCAGACGCGGAACGTGCGGTCCTTCAGCATGCCGTCGTATTCGCCCTGACGGTCCGCGATCGTGAGCTCGCCCTTCGCGTCGTCCCAGGTGAAATTGATGCGCGTGAACTTGCCCTGTTCGTAGGAGTAATCCCTGCCGTTGTCCTCGTACAGGGAGTAGGAGCCGTCCGCGCCGGGATACACGCGGATCTCGAGCGTCTCGGGCAGTTTCTCGTCGACGTACTGCATGGGCTCGCCCCAGGGCAGGATCGCGCCCGCCTTCACGAACACCGGGATGCGGTCCAGCGGGGCGTCGACTTTTGCGACACTGTTTTCCTTATACTGTTTCCCGTTCCAGAGATCGTACCAGCCTTTCTTGTTGGCAGGCAGATAGACTTCCGCCGTTTTGTCCTGGGACGTGACGGGCGCGACGAGCAGGGAGGGGCCGAGCATGTATTCGGTTTCGTTCTGCGCGG
This sequence comes from Lentisphaeria bacterium, assembly GCA_017524965.1. Lineage (GTDB taxonomy): Bacteria > Verrucomicrobiota > Lentisphaeria > Victivallales > UBA1829 > UBA1732. The sequence continues at coordinate 5,549 of JAFXUM010000277.1, forward strand.
TCAGAGTGCCGCCGGGGAAGTCGGCCATCCACGGACGCATCATGATGCCGCCTTCGAGCGCGGCGTCGGCCGCTGCGGTGTAGACGTAGGGCAGCAGGCGGTAGCGGATGTCGAGGTACTTGCGGAAGACCTTTTCGGCCTCCTCGCCGTAGCGCCAGAGTTCGGTCTGGCTGGTATAGCCGTGGACGCGCAGGATGGGCGAGAACGTGCTGTACTCGAACCAGCGGAGCATGCGTTCGATGTATTCCTTGTTCCTGTACTGGTCGCCGGGACGGAAGAACCCGCCGGTGTCGGTGGTCCAGTACGGGATGCCGCTCATCATCATGCCGAGGCCGGAGATGATCTGCGTGCGGAAATCGCTCCAGTTGCTGCCGACGTCGCCGGACCAGATCACGCTGGGCTGGCGGCTCTGTCCCGCGAATGCGCAGCGGGTCAGGATGAGGGCGCGGCGGTCGGGCTGCGCCTGGCGCAGGCGGTCATAGGCTGTCGTGTTAACAATGAGCGGGTACACGTTGCGGTATTCGTTGCCGCGTCCGAGCGTGATGTTGCGGTTGTGCAGGTCGTCATTTTCCGGCTCGGTGGCGTCGAACCACCAGCTGTCGATGCCGGTGGAGAGGATGTCGGAGACGATGGTGTCCCAGTAGAGCTTGGCGGCTTCAGGTTTGGTGAAGTCGATCCAGTCGGTGCCGCGGATGTAGCCGTCGAGCGCGACCATCTTTTCGGCGAACGGGTTGTCCTTGCTGGCCTTCGACCACACGGAGAGCATGGAGTGGGCGTTCAGCTTGTGGACTTCGTCGTTCATGCCCTTCGGGTTCCCGAAACGCTGCGAGTCGAAGTGCATGGAGTTCCACTTGCCGGAATCCCACCACTGCCAGTCCTGCACGATGATGTCGACCGGGATCTTGCGGTTGCGGAATTCGCGGAGATTGGAGAGCAGGTCGTCCTGCGAGACGTAGCGTTCGCGGCAGTGCCAGTAGCCGAACGCGTATTTCGGGAGCATGGGGGTCTTGCCGCAGAGTTCGCGGTAGGTCTTCATGGTCTTCTCGGCGTCGCCGGAGATGTAGACGTAGTCGATCTCCTTCGCGTCGTCGGAACGGAACGTCGTGAAATTGAGGTTGCCCTTGAGCGGACGGACCTTGAGCGATGTACGGTCTCTCGCCTCGTTCTGGACGGTTATGGTGTGTTTGCCTTTTGTGAGATTCGCCTGGAATCCGATGACCGGGGGCAGCCAGGTGTTGCGCTGTTCCACGATAAGCTTGTCGTCGATGAGGACGACGTGGCGGCGCGCCATGGTCTGACCGCAGTCAAGTTCGAAAGCGTAGAGGCCGTCCGCGTCCGCCGTGAACTCGCCGGAGAGGGTGTTGTCGCGGCGGAATTCGCGTCGTCCGCCGGTCGCCGTGGTGACCTCGACGGTCTGGCCCTGTCCTTCGGCGACTTTCTTCAGTTCGATGGGCGTGTCGGCGGGGTTGAACTCCGTGCGGCTGTAATTGTGCCAGAGCAGGCCGTATCCGGCGGTGGAGTAGAGGAACGGCACGGACGCCTGCGTGTTGACCTGGATGAGCTGGCGGGGCTGGTTCTTGATGTTCAGGACGCTGTCCTGGAACTGGCCGAGGCCGAACTGGAATTCCGCGCCGGGAGATACGAATGTCGATTCGACGCAGTAGGAATCGGCTGCGGCGTCCCTTGAGGGGGATTTCCCGAATTTCCGTGCGCCGACGTTTTCCTGAAGATTGGAGGACGGGTGTTTGGCGTCGGAAAAAGACAGGGTGCTGCCCTGATAGCGGACGGAAAGATCGTCGATCGTGCAGGTAAAGCCGTCGGCATTCTGCCTGACTTTCGTAAACGCCCGCGGCTTGGCGCCGGTAAGGATGAATTCCGGTTTGTTCGAGAAGGTTTTGTTTTTCGTGCTGCGGACACGGACGGAGTTGTCCGTCAGGGCGGTCAGCTCGATCAGCGTACCGTCTTTTGCGTGGTACGTGAACGATACCGGACTCAGGGGATTCGTTTCGGGATCGGCGGTGTATGCCGACTGAAGACAGGACGGGACGAACGCCGCCGCGGAGAGTACCGCGGCCGCGGAGAACGCGCGCCACATCGTTTTTCTGTGGGGGATGAATGTCATGTTACAATCTCCTTGGGAACTTGATTGTGGAGTGATGAAACGGTTCGAAAAAACGGTTCGCGTTTGCGGACACGCCTATACAATAAATGCCCGAAGAGTGTTTTTCAACGGGAAAAGAGGCGCATCACGGTAAAAAACGCGGAAAAAACGCAGATGGAAGCGTTAATAACGCACGACGTAACTTTAATCCCGCTTCCAAAGTTCGGCAGTGTGCCACGGCGTGCTGTAGAAGGGATGCCCGTGCCCGTTCGCGCAGAAGACGGTCATGCCCCCGTCCTCCGAAGCGTGATCGAACTCAAGGATGTAACTCTGCCGAAGATCCTGAACCGTGCCCTGTTCCTCCGGCGTCAGTCCGCCCCGGACGTCGGCTTCCGCCGCGAGCCGGAGGATGTCCTCCGCGATCCCGGCGTACCGCTTCGCGCCGTCCGTTTCGATCCGGATGGCTGTAATGCTCCCGACGCGGTTTTTCACGCGGAACACCTTCGTTTTGTACTTCGTTTCGATCTCCGGCCGGATAAGCTCGTCGACGAGGCGGTCCGCGGTGCGTTCGGTCCGCTCGATCCGGGCTGTCCGGTCGTTGTCGAAGCGGAACAGCATGAGCGGCACGAGCAGGAACGGCAGGTCCAGCAGCAACAGCAGGGCGAACGTCCCGACGGTGAAAACGGCGTCGATCTTTTCCCAGAAGGTCAGTTTCTTCATGGGCGCGCCTCCTTCCCGGTCCGCGCGGACGCGTCCCCGTACAGCGCGGCATCGTGCCAGTGCGTGTCCGCTTCGTAGCCGCGGACCGTGTCCGGCAGCACGAACGTCATGCCTCCGTCCGGCGCGTCGTGGTCGATCTCCAGCGCCCAGGCGCACGACGGCATCCCCGGCGTCGTCCGGCGCAGTTCGCGGATGTCGTCCGCGATGCCGAACGCCTGTGTGGCGCGGACGCGGCGCGCATCCCGTGCGGCGGTCCGGATTCTGACGCGGAGAGCGCCGTCCCGGTGCATGACCTCAAACTCTTTCAGGTCGTATTTCCTGACGATCTCGTGCTTGATGCCGTTCAAAACGGACTGTTCCGGCGCCGATGCGTCGGGCAGGGGGCTTTGCGCTTCGTCCGGCTTCGAGCGATGCCGGATGTCGTAAATCCACTGCGTGACGCCGAAGCAGCCGAGCACGGCGACTGGAAACAGCAGCATGCAGACGAAGAGGGCGCGTTTCGCGATCCGCAGCGGGCGGGCGGTCCGGCACTGTTCGGATTCCTCGCGGGCGGCGATCTCACCGAGCTTGCGGTCCCAGCCGTCCCAGTCGTTTCGGTCCTGTTTCCGTTCCCGGTCTGTGCCGTTCATGATCCGCCTTCCTTCCGGTCGCGGGGAGCCCAGAAGCTGTCCGTAGACCATTCGTCGCAGGAGCGGTCGACCGGGATCATGATCGTGACGCCCCGGTCCGGCGCGTCGTGGTCGAATTCCAGCACACAGCCCCGGTACATCTCTTCGTGTTCGCTTGCGATCCGGTCGATGTCCTTCGCGATCTCCACGTAAGACCCTTTGCCGTTCGTCCTGATCCTGATATGGCGGTCCGGGGCGGTCACCCCGTCGCGGTCGAAGAGCACGCGGAATTCCTTCAGGTCGTACCGCACCATGATCTCCGGGCGGGCGAATTGGTCCACCGCGTTTTCGTAATTCGTCCGGGACCTGCGGAATTGCTGTTCATAGCTGTCCCGTACCATCCGGAGGAACAGCACAAAGAAGATCGAAACAACGTCCAGCACGGCAAGGAAGAGATATGTGCGCCATCCGGCGTGGTCGAACACATCCAGGATCGAGCTGAAAACAGCGCGAACCAGTCCGGCCGGCCCCGTATGCGAGGCTTCCTGAGCGGTGGTCCGTGTCATCGCGACGCCTCCTTTTCCGCCGGGTCGTCGAACTTGTCGAAGCCGGGGACCGAGTCCTCATAGCCGCGGACCGCGTCCGGGATCAGGACCGTGAACCCGCCCTTTTCATAGAGGCCGACGAAGATGACGTCGACTTCCACGAAGAACGCCGTCTGAGGCAGGCGCGGTTCCTTCCGCTTCATTTCGATGATGTCCTGCACGATCTCGGATTGGCGCTGTCCGTCGGCGGTCTTGATCTTGATGTGCAGACCGTGATTCAGGTGCCGGACGTCGAAATCCTCCAGACCGTACTTCTCCATCAGAACGGGCTTGAGGATGCCGCGCACGGCCGCCTCGGTTTCCGCCGCGTTCGGGGCGGGCGCCAGTTTGTCTTCCCGGAACGCGTCTATGGCGCTGCTGACAACAAGTCTGCCAAAAGCGAGCGCGAAGCAAAGCCAGAACACGACCGGGATCGAACAGAGGAGCATGATGATCCCGACGGTCCGTTTCAGGTAGAAACGGAATCCCGGCTTCGGTCGGCCGTCAAGTGTTCCGCCGGATGTCATTCGGTGTATGCCCCTGCGTTGGTTTGAGTTGAAAACGGGTTTTCAGTCCGTTGATTTTTTATGATAATATATCCGCGTGCAAGGAAAAGTCAAATACAAATCCTATATTTAACTTTTTTTTTGATGAAAAAGCGCTGCTCGCGCGGACGGATGCGGAAATGGAACCGGGGATCAGTTTTCGCGGAGACGGCTCTGGACGGCTTCGCGGGCCTGCGCTGGATCGTTGCCGGGCGTGAGCGGCGTGCCGCGTTCGTTCTGGATGGACTCGCGGATCTTCGCCGGGTCGTTGCTGCTGCCCGGCGCGACGGCGGAAGAGGCGGACGCGAAGTCCGTCTGTGTGCTGCCGCCGGTCAGGTCGGTCTGCCCGGCGGACCCGCCGAGGATGGGCGGGAGCTTGTCCAGGATGGCTTCGCGGGTCTGTTCGACGGCGGCGTCCTTGCCCTTTTGGAAGATGTCCTTTGCCGCCTGGACGGCCTCCTGACGGGCGGCTTCCTTCGCGAGGATCATTTCCTGTTTGCAGAGGGTCCAGCAGTCGGAAATGCGGATGAGGGTGTAGCTGAGGAGGCGGTCGAACGCGACGGCTTCCTTCGCGGCGGAGATGTCGCCGGATTTGATGCCTTCGATGGCGTCGACGACCTTGTCCTTCGCGGACGCGGACGATGACGACGGCGAGGCTGAGGAAACGGGGACGTCTGTGACTTCCTGCGCGCGCAGGATGGCGGCGCACGGGATGAACGCGGAAACGGCGAAAACGCCTGCGAGGATGAGAGTGCGAGCTGGACCTGACGTCATGTGCGCTCCCCCCTTCGGACGCATCAGAGATGCGAGGTCAGCGGCGGCTGCTGCTGATCGGTCGTGCGATGGGACGGCGGCGCGAATTCGATGCCGCACTCGGTGATGCGCGTGGAAATGCGGCTCGGGAGGCCGCGCTTCGCGAAGTCGTTCGCGACCTTGATGGCGTTGCGGACGGCCTTCGGCGTGGACGCGCCGTGGCCGATGATGCAGACGCCGTTGAGTCCGAGGAGCGGGGCTCCGCCGTACTCTTCGAAATTGCTGATCGCCTTCACGTCGGCGAACGCCTGCTGCGCGAGCAGGGCGCCGGTCTTCCGGATGGCGTTCTTCATGATGCTTTCCTTCAGCCATTGGCGGATGGCGGAGGCGATGCTCTCGGCGGTCTTCAGGACGAGGTTGCCGGAGAAGCCGTCGCACACCACGACGTCGGCGCTGTGGAAGAACATGTCGTGCCCCTCGACGTTGCCCACGAAGTTGATGGGCATGTTCGAGAGGATCTTGAACGCTTCCTTGGTGAGTTCGTTGCCCTTGATGTCCTCGCCGCCGACGGAGATCAGGCCGATGCGCGGCTTTTCGATGTTCTGGAACATCTGCGCGTAGACCTCGCCGAAGATGGCGAACTGCGCGAGGTTCAGCGGCGTGCAGTCGGTGTTCGCGCCGGCGTCGACCAGGATGAACCTGCCGCCGACCGCCGGCATGAAGGTCGCGATGGCGGGGCGGTCGACGCCCTTCAGGATGCGCATCTTGACCTTGGACGCCGCCACGGCCGCGCCGGTGTGGCCGGCGGAGATGACGGCGTCGGCCTTGCCTTCGGCGGCAAGCGTGGCGCAGACCGTGATGGAGGAGTGTTTCTTCGCGCGGATCGAGGTGGTCGAGGGTTCGCCCATTTCGACGACTTCCTCGGCGTGGACGAGCTTGAGGCGCGGACCTTCCTTCAGGTGTTCTTTCTGAAGGTAGTAGGCGAGCTTTTCCAGGTGGCCGACGAGCAGGATTTCCACATCGGGGAACATCCGCAGGGCGTCGGCGACGGCTTCGACCACGACGGCGGGCGCGTAATCGCCGCCCATTGCATCAACCGCGATCCTCATCGAAACGACTCCGGTTGGATTTGATTTGAGGAGAAAATGAAATGATTACTCGGCGACGGTCAGGACCTGGCGGCCTTTGTACATGCCGCAGGAGGTGCAGACGGAGTGCGGAGCGACGGGCTTGCCGCATTCCTTGCAGAACGAAGCCTGGACGCCTTCGTAACGGTTCGCGGCCTGGCGCTGGCGGCGTTTCATTTTCGAGACTTTGCGTTTCGGGACTGCCATGATAAGACTCCTTGGTTAGCAGTTATGATAAGGTATTGGACAACATCTTGAAATAATTAATATATCACGGAAAGTGCGATTTGCAAATTCAAAGCGCGTGTTTCGGAAGGAAAATCGCGCATTTTTTCCGGTTTTTCGCTTCCGCACGGGAGAAAACGCGCGCAGGCGTCAGCTTGCAGCCGCCGCGCGCATGACGTCCACCGGGGCTTCGCGGCCGGTCCAGATGCGGAACGATTCCGCGCCCTGATGCACGAGCATCGGCAGTCCGCCGGAGACGCGCAAGCCGCGTTCGCGGCAGCGGACCAGGATGTCCGTCTCGCGGTAGATCGTATCGAAGAGGCAGGCGGAGGCGGGGATCAGATCGGGATCGACGGGCGAGCCGTCGCCGTCGCGGAGCCCGAGGCTGGTGCACTGGATGACCAGATCGGAGCCCTCCAGGCCGCGCCTGACGGTCAGAGGATCGTTGAGCGAGGCGAATCCGCAGTCCAGGCTGGGGGCGTGCTTCAGAATCTCGTTCGTGAGCAGGATCGCTTTCTCCGCCGTCCGGTTCAGGATGCGGAGGCGGGCGCAGCCGGCGTCCGCCAGATGGAACGCCAGCGCGCGGACCACGCCGCCGCAGCCGAGGATGCAGACGTTCGCGCCCTTCAGCGGAAGCCCGAAGACCTCCATCACGGCGCGTTCCAGCCCGGTCGCGTCGGTCGTGTCGCCGAAGAGTTTGCCGTCGCGGACGGAGACCGTGTTGACGCTGCCGGCGAGCGCGGCGCGCGGGGTGATGCCGTCGAGGAACGGGATCACGGCGTTCTTGTGGGGGACGGTGATGTTGAATCCGCTGAGCGCGGTCCGGGCGGATTCGAGGAAAGCGGGCAGGCCCTCGCGCGTGACGTGGACCGCTGTGTAGTCGGCGTCGATGCCGAGCGCGCGGAACGCGGCGTTGTGCATGAGCGGGGACTTGGAATGCCCGATGGGGTCGCCGATGACGGCGAAATGAAGCGTGGAGGCGGAGGACATGACGGGACCTCGCGGATGAAATGGTTGCGCCGGTTTGTACGGGCGTGAAATCAGTTGCGGAACGCGTCGCCGTAGGGATTGGTCTCCCAGGAGGCGGGCTCGTTGAAGGGCCTCCGGCTGCGGCCGGAGCGTTCCTGCGTAGAACAAGCGGCGGCGCTCAGGAAAAGCGCCGCCGCGAGAGAGCTGAGGATGAGATAACGGAGCGTCATGGCGTCAGAACATCATGAACTCGCGCATTTCCATGACCTGCATGACGATCGTGGCGATGAGGGTGAGGAGCGTGATCACCGCAACAGCAAGAAAGAACTTGGATCTGAACATGTGAGCGCCTTTCCTGTTTGGGTCCGGAGATTATTCTTCCTCGTCGAGACCGAGGTCGTCGTCGGCATCGTCGGCGGGGGCATCCTCGTCGTCATCCTCGTTGAGGAAGTCGTCGCCGGAGTCGAAGCCGGTGTCGTCGGATTCGTCTTCGCCGGTCATGATGTCGTTGAAGTCCTGCAGGGACTGCGCCTGTTCGGCGGCCGCGCGTTCCTCGGCTTTCTTGCGCATGGCTTCTTCGTGCGCGGCCTTCATCGTGGCGATGTCGGCCTGCGAGAAGTAGACCACGTCGCCGACCTTCGGATAGTCGAAGGTGCCGCCCGGGGAGGCGAGGATGGTGGCGACAGATGCGTTGGAGCGGATGCGGATGACCTGGGCCTTGCAGACGTACTTGGCGGTGTCGGGGTCAAGGCTGGTCGTGACGGTCAGGAGCGCGCCTTCGGGGACGGTCGCGCGGATGCGTTCGCCGTTGGAGCGGATCACGTTGCTTTCGGAACCGATGTCGACGGTGATGTAGCCGTACTGTTCGTTCACGTAGACGACCTTGCCGACGAGGTCCTTCAGAACGTTGAAGTTGATGTTGATGAGTTCGCCGTCGCCGGCCCCGGTCGGGTCGATGATCTTTCTGAGGCGTTCGATCTCTTTTTCGGCGGCGGTGAGCTTCTGGGTGGCGTCTTCCGCGACCTTCTTGTAGGTGGCGGCGTTTTCGTCGGCGGAACTGAGTCCGACTTCCGCGCGCTCCACGCGTTCGCGGAGAGCCTTGTTGTCCTCGACGAGCTGGTTATGGAGATTGACGAATTCCTCGACGGTGGTGACATTTTCCTTGAGGAGCCGGTTGTATTCCTGGGAGTTCAGGTCAAGCTCCTTGGCGTCGGGAGAGATCTGGTTGGAGACGGTGACGATGTGTCCGCGGAAGGCTTTCATGCGTTCGACGGTGTCGTTCGTCTTCGCGAGAAGTTCGTTGAGGGCGTTCGCGAGCTTGGCGTTGTCGGCGGAGAACGCGTAGTTTCTGGCGGGCATGCCGAGGTTCGCGCCGTCCTTGGACATGAACTCGGAGAGGTGTTTGTCGCGGACGTAGAAGTATTCCATGCGTTCGCCGATGTGGGTCTTGATCTCGGCGAGGGTGGCGTCGGTGGTCTTGTAGTTGGTGACGCTGCCGGATTCGAGGATGTACGGCTCGTCGCCTTCGCCGTAGAACGCCTTTTCAAGCACGGTGTTGGTCACGTCGGTGAGGTTCTCGGCGATGGCGTTGCGCTGCTTGACGATCTTTTCGACCGCGGATTCCAGCTTGACCATGGCTTCCTTGATCTCGGCCGGGGTCTTGCTGATCTTGAGGTCGTCGGCGGGGATTGCCGCGGACGAATCGATCCGGCGGGAGACCTTTTCCACCGTGGCGGCGATGTCCGACCGCGCCTTGGTGATCTGCTCTCTCTTCTGGAAGAGAAGCACGCCGAAGACGACCACGACGATCGCAAAGACGAAAATAAAAATGTTGATGATCTTGCTGGCCTTGCTCATTACCGGGACTCCTGTAATTGCGTGAAATGATTTTGATACTATATGTACACTACATCCTGTTTGCCCGATTTTCAAATCCGAACCGGAAAAAAACGGGGCTTTTTTTTAGAAAAAAACGCGATTTTCTAAAGAAAACACGAAGAAACAGGCCGAAACCGTGAAAAAGGCCGGAAAAACGGAACGGCGTCAGGAGGGCGCCGTTCCTGCAGTGTACCTCCCGCTGTGCGGGCGGATCCGAGGGTGTTATTCCATCCCGTAGGCCGCCGCGGCGTCGTAGTTGTACTGGGCGTTGAGCGAAAGGAGCGTCTTCGTATGGGTGATTCCGGGGATCTGGTTGCACATCTTGTCGGCGATGATCGAGGAGAGCTGCTGCTGGTCCTTCACGCGGGCGATGGCGGCGAGGTCGTATTCTCCGACGACGGCATGGACTTCGACGATGCCGTCGACTGCGAGGATCTCTTTCGTGACAGCCGCGAGGCTCTGACGTTCGACGTTGACCAGGATGATTGCAGTGATCATGGTTCGGGGTTCCTTTACGGGTTGGTTTTATGCTGAATGTCTGATGTTGTCGAATCACGGGCGCGGATGCGCCGGAAACTCTTACACCGCTAAGATAGCCCATTGTTCGGGAAATGCAAGCCCGAAAGCACGAAAAATGCGTTTTTTTTCGCGGAAAGATTGCATTTTCCGTCAAAACGGGGCATATTAAGTATGCCGGAGACGATGGCGCGCTCCGGCGATCCGTCCGCCGCCGTCATACGAAAACAGGAGCCGAAAACCATGGAGATCACCGCCGGGTCCGCGCTGGGACTGAAACTGGGCGAACTGCCCGAGGGACACGGGGTGCGTCCGACCTCGGTGCGCGCCCGCCGGGCGTTTTTCGACAGCATCGGCTCCATCGAGGGAAAGACGTTCGCGGACCTCTTCGCCGGGTCCGGGTGCATGGGGCTGGAGGCCGCCAGCCGCGGCGCATCCACGGTGATCTTCGCCGAGGAGTCGCCCGACGCGCTCGCGCTCATCCGGCACAACATCGCCCGGTTCGAGCACACGAAATCGCCCGCGCGGCTTCAGGTCGTGCCGGGCACGCTTCCCGCCTCTCTGAAAGTGCGGATCCTGCCGCCGCGCCCGGACATCGTGTTCGCCGATCCGCCCTACGCCAAATCCATGGACATGCTGGCGGCGCTGACCGCCGACGAAACGTTCAACGACTGGTCGTGCGGCGCGGTCTTCTACTGGGAACTGCCCGATTTCCAGTGCGCCCTGCGTCCGCCGTCCGGACCGTGGAAGCTCACCGGGATCCGCCAGCTCGGCGCGGCGAATTTCCTTCAGCTCGAACGTACGGACAAGGCCGCGCGCTGACTTCGGCGAAACCTTCGTTCAATCTTCGCGATAAACCCGGTCGTAACGCGGCGACATGACGAGATAGCATTCCTTCCCGTTCAGCAGCGATGCCGGAAGCCGCCACGGGAATCCGCAGTCGTACTGGTCCGCCACGAGCTTGCCGTCGGCATAGACCTGCGCGACATCGTACTTGAAGTCAAGCTCGACGAAGCCGTCGTTCCCGGTCACGTCCAGTTTTTTCCAGACCAGCGGACGTACGCCGCCCAGTTTAAGTTCGGCGGCGAACATCTCCGGCAGCTCGAACGGAGCGGATTTCACGTCGGTGACCGTGAGTACGGGGCGGACCGTGCGGGTCCCGACCCGGAAAACCGTGAATTTCTCCCCGTTCCATTTACGGACATCATACGCGCCGGTCTGGACCGGACGCACGGCGGGGCTTTCGCCCTCCACGCGGATGAGGTCGCAGTCGCGCGAGGAATACAGCTCGCCGCCGAGCCGCCGGAGTCCCAGCGCGTCGTCCCAGCCGAGCGTGACGATCCGCGCTTTCCCGTGCCTGAAATCCGCACCTTTCTCCTGCGTGCCGTCCGCGAACTTGTATTCGGTCATGACGCCGGGGATGGCCGCGAAGAAGAACGTGTCGCCCATGCGGCAGACGGGCTGCGCCGTGGCGCATTCGAGCAGCTCGCCGTTCAGGTCCATGTTGAACGGCAGGAAGAACGCGACGTCGCCCGTGATGTCGATCGCCGGGAACACGACCGAACCGGTGTCGAACACGACGTTCTCCAGGTCGGCGAGTTTCGAGCGCCGCTGATAATGGTTCACGAAGACGAACCCGGATTTGCCGTCGGTGCGGAGTCCCGCGCGGACGGTCGTCGTGTCGTCGCGCTTCACGGGAACCGTGGAGTCGAACGCGGGCATCGGGGCGAGCCTGTCGCCGAAGTCCTCGAGGAAGAGGTGCATCATGTTCAGGAGCCTGTAATGGGGGCGTATTTCGCCGTACTCCGAGACGGGCGCCTGGAAGTCGTAGGACAGCATCGGGACGTCGTTCGGGTAGCCGGACGCCTTCGATTCCTGGAACGTGGAGAGCCTGCCGACCGGATTCGTGCCGCCGTGGTACATGTAGTAGCCGGGCAGATTGCAGCCGCTTCCGACCTTGATGAGCGCGGGCGCGTAGATGTCGTACCCCCGGATGATGTAGCGCCTGTGGTGCGTGCTTTCGAGGCCGCCGCCGAGCTCGCACGCCGCGAAGGGGTAGCGTTCGTAAGGCAGGCGCCAGCCGTCGCGTCCGGTGCGGTTCGTCGGGATCAGGTCCGCGCCGATGGCGGTGTCGTTGCGCATCCGGTTGAAGAAGAAATGAGGCGAGGGCGGGAGCGGACGCGTGCCGTTGTTCCACGGGGCGTCGCAGTAGCCGCCGAACACGGGGAGCACGCCGGTGAGCGGGATGCGCGCGCCCTCGGCGGCGTTCCAGCCCGTGACGGTGAAGAGCGGCGGATTCATGCCGCACCCGATCGCGATGGCGCGGAGCGTGTCGAGGTGGGCGGCGTTGCCGGTGAGCTCGTTTTCCAGCTGGACGCCGATGATCGGGCCGCCGTCGGCGTAGAAGAGGCCGTGCAGCTCTTTCCCGATCGCGCCGAACCAGCGGCGCACCTCGGCGAGATAGCCGTCGTTGTTCGCGCGGAGCCGGAACGGCTTTTTCAGGAGCCAGTCGGGGAATCCGCCGTTGCGGCACTCGCCGTGCGCCCACGGCCCGATGCGGACAACGACCTCGAGTCCCTGTTTCTGCGCCTCAAGCACGAAGTCGCGAATGGAGAGATTGCCGGAGAAACTGAGCTCGCCCTCGACTTCCTCGTGGTGGATCCAGAAAAGATAGGTCGAGACGATGTTGACGCCGCCCGCTTTGAGCTTGGCGAGTTCGGCGGGCCACTGGTCGCGGGCGACGCGCGAAAAATGCAGTTCGCCCATGACCGGGATCCACGGCTTGCCGTCGCGCGTGAGGTACAGGCTGTTGATGCCGATCTCGCCGCCGTCGGGATTCTTTCCTCCGAGATTGAGGTGGTCCGTGAGGATTTCCGGCTTTGCGTACGGCTGGAACGTGCAGCGGATTTGCGCGGGCGCGTCCGCGGGGTCGGCGGACTGGGCGAAGAGCCCGGAATCGGCGGCGGAGAAGAGTGCGGCGGTCATAAGAAGCGCTCCTGTCAGGTGGGGTTTCATGGGCTGGCTCCTGTCTGTGCGGAAAATGATTGCATCGTTTCCGCATAATATAGCGCGTGAAACGGCGTATGGCAAATGGCCGCGGCGAAAAAACAGGCGGAAACGCCCGCGTCCGTGAAAAGGAAACGCGGCGGATCAGAAGTGTTCGATGGGACACTCGGGGATGGATTCGAGGAAGGATTTGCCGTAGCTTTTCGTCATGATGCGCGGATCGAGCACGACGATGATGCCGGTGTCGGTTTTGCTTCGGATGAGGCGGCCGATGCCCTGCCGGAACTTCAGCACGGCGTCCGGGATCGAGTAGTCGCCGAACGGGTTGCCGCCGAGGCGCTGGATGCGTTCGCAGCGCGCCTGGATGAGCGGGTGTGTGGGGACGGCGAACGGGAGCTTGGTGATGATGACGTTGCTGAGGGCGTCGCCGGGGACGTCGACGCCGGTCCAGAAGCTCGTCGCGCCGAAGATGACCGAGGATTTGACCTTTTTGAACTCGGAGATCATGGCGGAGCGGGAAAGCGATTCTCCGTGGACCAGCAGGTTGATGCCTTTCGAGATGAAGCCGCGCGAGAGTTTGTCCGAGCAGTATTTGAGCATGTTGTAGCTCGTAAACAGCACGAACGCGCTGCCGTTGGTCTTCTCCACGAACATCCGGATCTTTTCCGCCGCCTCCTCGTTGAAGTTGCGTTCGCTCGGCTGCGGCATGTCCTTCGTGAGGTACAGCCGGACCTGTTTCATGTAGTCGAACGGCGAGTCGAGGATGAGGCCGTCGCCGCCGCGGAATCCGACGCGCCGGGCGTAGTAGGCGAGGGACCCGTGTACGGCGAGCGTGGCGCTGGTGAGGATGACGGGCTTGCCGGAGTCGAACAGCAGGTCGCGGAGGAGCTCGGAAACGTTGAGCGGGGCGGAGGCGAGTTCGGTCTGGCGCGTGCGTGCGAATCCGGACTTGTGCCCCTCGACCCAGTAGACCTGGTCGGGCAGGGACATGTTCAGGAAGAGGTTCAGCTCCTCGCGGTAGCTCATGCAGTGTTCGAGCTGCGCCTCCAGTTCGAGCCTGAACCCGGAATCGTCCTGGTTGTCCGCGTAGGTCCGTGCGATGGTCTCGACGTCGAGGATGTTGTCGGAGACGAGGTCGCGGAAGCGGCCCGGCTGCGAGAGGCGGAACGTCTGCTCCGGCGACTTGTCGAGCGTTTCGTCGAACTGCGCGAAGAAGTCGGTCAGCGCCTCGTGGGCGTTCGCGATGCTGTTGCGGACCTGCATGGAGTCCTCGCCGGGCTTCATCAGGAGGCCGCGCCCGCTGACCGGGTTGAACAGGCGGTTCAGGGTGCCGCGCACGGCGGAGGAATAGATGTGCAGGCCGAGGTGGTTTGCGGCGTTGTCCTCCAGCGTGTGCGCCTCGTCGAACACGACGGCGCAGTGTTCGGGCAGGGGGCAGTTCTCCTGCTCCTCGATGCGGCTGATCTTCAGGTTGGTGAAGAAGAGCGCGTGGTTGGTGATGAGCAGGTCCGCCTTGTCCCACGAATGCCGGGCGCGCCAGTAGAAACACGAATGGAAGTTCTGGCACTTCGGGCCGAGGCAGGTGCTGGTCTCGCAGCAGACGCTGTTCCAGAGGTGGGGGTTCACGCGGAACGGGACGTCGGAGAGCGTGCCGTCGTGCGTGGTGCGGCTCCAGTCCATGAGGTTCTGGAGTTCGTTGACCGGGGCGTCGGCGGGGAGGATCTCGTCGCGGTGGCTGCCCGCGGCGAGCGCGAGACGTCGTTTGCAGAGGTAGTTGCTGCGGCCCTTGGCGATGGCGAACGTGAATTCGACGTCCAGGAGGTCCTGCAGCAGCGGCAGGTCCTTCTTCGCGAGCTGTTCCTGGAGGTTGATGGTCTCCGTGGTGATCAGCACGCACTGGTGCATCGCCTTCGCGTGGTAGATCGCCGGGACGAGGTACGCGAAACTCTTGCCGACGCCGGTCGGGGCTTCGACCATGAGGTTGCGCCCGTTCTGGAACGCCTCGGCGACGGCGCACGCCATCTCCGTCTGCTGTTCGCGGCGTTCGTAGGGGCGTCCGCCGTACTCCTCCGCCCGCTTCAGAGGGGTGTCCTCGGAGAAGAAGGCGGCGGTGCGCGGGAGAGCGTCCGAAAGAGTGACCTCTTTCAGTTCATGGTCGACGACCGGTAAAATCACGGTGTATTACAGGTACCTCGAAGGAAGTACCTTCCCTTATTTCGTTTTGACGGGTTCTTCGGTGCTGAGCTTGCAGATGGAGCAGTGGCGGCAGTCGAACTCGGCGGGCGGTTCGTACTTGATGCCCGCCTTCTTCGCCTTGTGCATGTTCAGGAGGTTCATGCCGGCGAGGATGAGACCGAGGAGGATGAATCCGCCGGGGGCCTGTCCCATGATGGCGAAGCCGTTGTCCCAGCACTGCATGCTGATGCCGAACAGGGTTCCGGCGGCGAGGAATTCGCGGATGCAGCCGAGGCAGACGAGCACGAACGTGAAGCCGAGGCCCATGCCGAGACCGTCGGCGGCGGACGCCAGCAGGCCGTTTTTCGAGGCGAAGGCTTCGGCGCGACCGAGCACGATGCAGTTCACGACGATCAGCGGCAGGAAGATGCCGAGCGTCTGGTACGCCTCGGGGGCGTACGCCTGCATGAGGAGCTTCACGACGGTCACGAACGTGGCGATGACCACGATGTAGCACGGGATGCGGATCTTGCCGGGGACGAGCTTGCGGATGACCGAGATCACCAGGTTGCTGCCCATCAGCACGAACGTGGTGGCGAGGCCCATGGCGAGGCCCTTCACCGCGTCGGAGGA
>JAFXUM010000278.1 GCA_017524965.1 Lentisphaeria bacterium
CCGCCTCAGCACGTCATGACAATCAAACGAATAAAGATGTTCGCGACCTATCCAGTTTGAAGAACAGCCGGAAAATCTCCAAGTTTCAGTTAAAAGGAACTTGTTTTAACTGAAACTTGCGCGGATAGCGCGAGTATGCGCCCGCGAGCACATGCGTACGCGAGCATACGCGTCTCCGGCTCTTTCCCCGCCTCAGCACGTCATGACAATCAAACGAATAAAGATGTTCGCGACCTATCCAGTTTGAAGAACAGCCGGAAAATCTCCAAGTTTCAGTTAAAAGGAACTTGTTTTAACTGAAACTTGTGCGGATAGCGCGAGTATACACGCGCGAGGGTATGCGCCCGCTCTCCGGCGCAATAAATCACAAAAAAGAATACGATCTTTTTGTCAAAGCGGCTTGCTTTTATCCTTCCGCATGCTATAGTATGTAATTAAAACAAAACTTCTGTCACATGAAAATCACAGCAGGAGACGAAGAGCATCATGCCGAACGCTTTCATTTTCCTTATGCCCATCTTTACCGGGGTGTTTTCGTTTATCAGCCTGATCATCCTGATGGGATGCAGTTCGATGTTGAAAGACCTGTCCTTCCGGATCAGGCGGCTGGAAAAACATCTGAACGTTGACGGCCTCGCAAAACAGCCCGCGTCTCCGCCGAAGCAGCCGGAAGTCAGGATCCAGGTCCCCGGCACGACGGAATCCAAACCGGTCCCCGGATTCCTGCTGTCAAATCAGCCCGCGGCGAATCCGCCTCAAAACCAGCCGGAAAACAGACCGGAAGTCAAATCCGCGGCTGTCGTCACGCCGGAAAACAAACCGGAAGTCAAGCCGGAAGCTCCTGCCCCGTCTGTTGTCAAGCCGGAAGTCAAGCCCATGCCTGTCCAAACTCCGGCTCAGGTCGTGTCGCCTGTCAAACCGGAGCCGCCTCATACGGAATCGCCAAAGCAGGTCAAGCCGGAGATCAAACCGGCCGCCGCTGCAGCAAACACATCCGAAACATTCGATACCAAGGCCATGCTCAATGTTCCGAAAGAGAGCAGTGCCTGGATGGCGGGAACAAAACCGGCTGGCGCTTCGCATTTCGCTCCGCAACGTTCCGCCATCGAGGAGCGCACGGCCGAGGTGCTGTCGAAGCTGTGGCAGTGGATCGTCGTCGGGGAGGAATACCGCAAGGGCGGCATGCCGAAGGAATACGCGATCGCGACGACCTGGATGCTCCGCGCGGCGGTGCTTCTGATCGTGTTCGGACTGACGTATTTCATCAAGTACACGCACGACCGCAATCTGCTCCCGCCGGAACTCCGTCTCTCCGTCGCCGCGCTGTTCACGATGGCGCTGCTCGGCGTCGGATGCCGCCTGCTGAAGGGCGCGAAGTACCGGATCTTCGGGACGGCGCTCGCCGGAGCCGGGTTCACGGGGCTGTACCTGTGCGTGTTCGCGAGCGTGTCGGTGTACCATCTGCTGAGTCCGCTGGCCGGACTTGCCGGGCTGGTCGTCGTGACCGCGGCGGGCGTCGCGCTCGCGTTGCGGTTCAACTCGATCCTGCTTGCCGTGCTCGCGGTCTGCGGCGGCTATCTGGCGCCGATTTTGATGGATACCGGGTCGCGCAACCTCGCCGGGCTGTACGGGTACATGCTGATCCTGGTCGTCGGTTCGCTCGTCGTGGCGCGGATGCGTTCGTGGCAGCCGGTGAACATCCTGTCGTTCCTCTTCACATGGGGCATCTACGCCGCCTCGAACCCGTTCCCGGGGCACGGCACCTATTCCATGCCGTATGTCAGAACGGACGCCTGGCTCGAGCATGCGGATCTCATCAACCATGACTATACGGTCGCCATCGCCGCCGGAACGCTGTTCTTCCTGGCGTTCTGCGTGCAGACGGTCGTGTACAACCTGTATACGAAACGCAAGGTGTCGCTGCTGGAACTCGGATTCGCCGCGCTGAACGGCATCGTCTTCATGTCGCTTGCGATCCCGCCGACGATCCGCATTTACGGACGCGAATACGCCGCCGCGGTCACGTTCGGCGGAGCGCTCGTCTATCTGCTTCAGCTCGCGCTGCTGATCCGCGTGAAGCTGGAGGACCGCAATCTCCTGCTCACGCTGCTGGTGTTCGCCTGCGGCCTGATCTCGCTGACGTTCCCGCTGCTGCTGAACCAGGACCACCTCGCGGTGGCGTGGTCGGCGCAGGCGGCGGCGATGCTGTACATCGCATGCCGGACGCGCTCCGTGATCCTGCTGCGCCTGAGCTATATCGTCTACATGGTCGCCGCGGTGCGCCTGCTCGGATTCGACCTGGCGCGCGGCTACTGGCGCCACAGCGTCACGTTCTGGACGCGCCTGCTGAACTTCGGCTCCTACACGGCGGCGCTCGCGGGCGGGTTCTTCCTGCTGAACCGTTACAGCGCGGAGCTGATGCCCGCGTCCGGGCGGTCCGCGGACGACGGATCCCGTCCCGTTTACTCCCGTTCGTCGAAAGCGATGTTCTGGTGCGCGTTCGGCGTGAGCTTCCTCCTGATCGCGGGCGAGTTCACGTATCTGCCGCATCTGAAGGTCGGCGGCGTGGTCGTGACGGCCGCGCTGTACCTGTTGATCCTGTCGCTGATCCCGAGGCTGTTCCGGGAGAACCGCACCGCCATCAGGATCGCGGGTGGGGTCCTGCTCTGCGTGTTCCTGTGGTATGTCATCGTCTCGTGGCAGTCCGGCGGAAACTCCGTGCGCGATTCGCTCTGGCGCTTCTTCCCGAACCTCCTCGCCGTGGCGGCGCTGTTTTTCGCCGGGACGTTCTTCGGGGCGATCGCGAAGGCGGAGGACGGAGACCGTGCCGAGGGCAAGACTGTCAGCCGCTTCTTCATCCTGAGCGCGCTGGTCCTCTGGTTCGTCTACAGCACGGACGAGACGTATTTCCTGGTCGACCTCTACAGCAGTTCGCGCGGCGGCGCACGGATCGCGGTCTCGCTGCTTTGGGGCGTTTACGCGCTCGCGCTCCTCGCGTTCGGCATTCTCCGCGGGAAGAAGGTCGTCCGCATCCCCGCGCTGGTCCTCTTCGCCGTCACCGTCCTGAAAATATTCCTGATCGATCTGGCGGGGACGCCCGCGCTGTACCGGATCGCAGGCTGCATGATCACCGGCGCCGTGCTCATCGCCGGGGCCTGGCTGTACGCCCGGTTTGCACAGAAAGGAGATCCGTCCGATGAAACCCGTCCGTAATCACCTCAAACTCCTGTCCGCCGCGTCGTGCCTCCTGCTCGCGGCCGCAGCCGGATTCTCCGGCGAGGAGGAAAAGACCGCCGCGTTCCCGTTCTACAAGGACATCATCCTCCCCGAACACCCGAAGGACATCTCCACTTTCACGATCGACGCCGACATCTACCGTGAGTTGCGGCTGGATACAGTTATACAGGCCGGCATCCGCATCGTGGGCCCGGACGGTGAATTCCGCCCGTTTGTCATGGAGCCGGAGTATGTTGCTGAACGGAATTATATCAGGGAGACGGCCCCTGTTCGTGCGACCGTCACCGGTTTCGAACCGCTCCCTGACGGGTCCGTACGCATCTCCGCGAGCATGAACAGCGCCATCGCGGATTCTTCCGATCCGCAGGTCGTCGGACTGAAGATCCTCACCAAAGCAAAAGACTTCGACAAGAAGGTGAAGGTCTACGACGGGAGCGGCAAGACTCTGATCGCCGAAGGGGCGTTTCTGGATTACTCCAGCCGGGTCAACCTCAGGAACGACACCATCAGGTTTCCCGAGCCGGTGCGCGAGTTCAGCTTCGTCATCGTCATGGACAACTACACGGAGATCAAGGATTCGCCTCTCTTCCGCGTTGTCGAGGGAGACAACAACATCGTGGAACAGGAGAAGTTCCGCGAATCGCCGAAGATCGACGGCATCGAGCTGCAGGTCGCGGGAAAGGAGGAGCTTGTCATGTATCCCCGTTCCGTCTCCTCGCCCGTCACCATCCTTTCCCAGGAAAAAAAAGGGAACACCACGGTCGTGAAGTTCTCCAACGGCGGCGCGTGGCTCGACAGCATCACCGTTGACAGCTCCGACGTCTTTTTTTCCCGTCCGTGCCGCCTTTACGATGACTCCGGGAGACTTGGGGAGCGCGGAATTATCGACAAGCTGGATACGAACACGTTCCATACGAACCCGAGCCGTCGTCTCATTCACGTCTTCGATTCGCCCTTACACAGGTCGAAAGTCTGGACACTCGAACTGGACAACGGCGAATACAACGAGCTGAAGGATATTAAGATCACCGCGAACGAGTCGGTCTTTCAGATCCGGTTCCTGTCCGTCGAACCGCCCGCTTCCGGGGAAACGGCCGCGTCATCGTCCGGGTACCGGGTCTACTACGGCGGAAAAGCTACTTATGTCGAGCCGCCCCCGGAATTCAAACGCGCCGTGTCCAGCCAAAACGATCCCGCCAAGGATCCCGCCAGCGCCGATTGCACGCTTTCCGAACAGAAAGAGAATCCGCACTACAGCGGGCCTTCCGGCGCGACCATCCGGGACTGGGGCGTGGTCTACAAGATCGTCATGGCCGCCGCGGCCCTCGCGGTATTCCTGGTCCTGCTTTTCTCCGTCAAGAAGATCGACAAAGTCGGCGACTGATCGGCGGCCGGCTTCCGGCTGTGATGTCGTTCAGGATCAGGACGGATCATCCTCATGCAAAAGGCGGATCGCCGCAAACCGGTCATCCGCTTTTTTTTGTTTTTTTTGCCCCTGAACCCTTGCAATTCTAACATCGGATGTTAGAATTGCAAACATTTTTGTGCAGAATAATGCGAGAATTCGGCGGGGTTAGGTCACCGAAAAATCAAAGCAACTGAATCCCAGACTGTGAAGCATGGAAATGCCGCAGTGGAGCCTCTTCTTCTTGTGATCGGCGCTTTTCCGTCTTTTTTTGCTTTTCCGCCTTGACTTTATTTCGGACGGGGGTATATTTTCTAAATAGTGGAACGTTTTGTTAAGAAATACACCATTTGAAAAAATACACCACCAGGAGGTTTTGAACCATGAGAACATCTGTTTTGGCCATGATCCTCGCAGGCGGCGAAGGGACCCGTCTGGCTCCCCTGACCGACCAGCGCGCGAAACCCGCGGTCCCGTTCGGCGGCAAATACCGCATCATCGACTTCGTGCTGAGCAATTTCGTGAACAGCGGCATCGACAGCATCTTCGTCCTGACCCAGTTCAAATCGCAGAGCCTGATGGAACACATCATCAACGGCTGGAACCTCTCGAACGCCCAGCAGCGCGGCCACTTCATCATCCCGGTGCCCGCCCAGATGCAGACACGCGAACGCGAATGGTATCAGGGCACGGCGGACGCGATCTACCAGAACATGAACCTCATCGAGGATTTCGACCCGGACCTCGTGGCGGTGTTCGGCGCCGACCACATCTACCGCATGGACGTGAGC
Organism: Lentisphaeria bacterium; assembly: GCA_017524965.1. Lineage (GTDB taxonomy): Bacteria > Verrucomicrobiota > Lentisphaeria > Victivallales > UBA1829 > UBA1732. The sequence continues at coordinate 5,434 of JAFXUM010000278.1, forward strand.
CAGATGGTCGACTTCCACCAGCAGAACAACGCCATCGCGACCGTGGCGGCGATCCCGATCCCGATCGAGGAAGCCAGCCAGTTCGGCATCATCGAGGTCGACGAACAGTGGCGCATCGTCGGGTTCCAGGAGAAGCCGACGAACCCGATCCCGCTGCCGAACGACAAGAACATGTGCCTGGCGTCCATGGGCAATTACGTCTTCAACGCCGGCGACCTGCTGGCGCTGCTGAAACGCGACCACAAGGCCGGCGCCACCAGCCACGACTTCGGCAAGGACATCATC
>JAFXUM010000279.1 GCA_017524965.1 Lentisphaeria bacterium
TCCGGGATCGTGATCTCCTCCAGCGAGGTGCAACCCCGGAACGTTTCGGGCTGAATGGACTCCAGCCCGGACGGAAGCGTGACGCGCCGGAGTCCGGTACAATTCCTGAACGCATTGTTTCCGATGGACCAGACGCTGTCCGGGATCGCGATCTCCGTCAGGGCGGCACAGCCGGAAAACGCGCCCCTGCCAATCTCGCGGAGGTCGTCCGGCAGTTCGACATGCGTCAGGGCGGTACAGCCGAAAAACGCGCCTGTGCCAATATCGTAGAGGAAATCCGGCAGTTCGACATGCGTCAGGGCGGTACAGCCGGAAAACGCGTTTTCCCCGATGCTCCACAGACTGTCCGGCAGAGTGATGTCCGTCAGCTCGGCACAGCCGTAAAAAGCGAAATCTTCAATGCTGTACACTCCGCCGCGTACGACGCACCGCCCCTTCGGCGCCGCCACGCAGGAGATGAGCTTGTCAAATTTATGGGCGTCCTTCGAGTAGAGGATCCCGTTTTCGAACCGGAGAGACGGATGGTCGTCCGGCACGGTGAGGCGGCAGCCTGTCCCGGTGAATGCGCCCGCCTCGACGGTTACGAGCTGTCTGCCGATCATGAGCGGCGGCAGGCTGCGGCAGCCCAGGAACGCCCGGTTCCAGATCTTCGTCACGCTGTCCGGGAGATTGATCTCGGAGAGGTTGGCGCAGCCGGAGAACGCGGCGGCGCCGATCTCCCGAATGCCGTCCGGGATCACGACTTTTTTGAGGTTCGCACAGCCGTCGAACATCATGGTATGGACGACCGGACGGGGCGTGCCCCGGAGGTTCTGGTCGGAGATGGCGTTATAGCTGATGTGGAGCCGCGCTCTCTCCGCGTTCCACTCCTCCTCGGTCCAGCTCCTCGTCATCCCCGCCGGAAGCCTGACCTCCTCCAGCTCCGTGCATCCGGCGAACGTGCATTCACCGATGAACAGCACGCTGTCGGGGATGTCCACCCGGCGAAGGTCGGTGCAGGCGGAAAAAATGCAGTTTTCGAGGATCTTCACGCTGTCCGGGATGCGGATGCGCGTCAGCCCCGTGTCGTGGAACGCGCCGCCGGCGATGAACTCCACGCCTTCCGGGAGGACGACGTCACGCAGCCCGCCGCATTCCCCGAACGCCTGGTCGCCGATCGTCTTCACGCTGTCCGGGATGCGGACGGTGCGGAGGCTTTCGCGGACACCACTCCAGTAAAACGCTTGGATGTCGATCTCCGTCGCGCCGTCCGGGATCACGTAATGCCGGTACCCCAGATACGGCTTGATCCACGGGCATACAGAGTTCACGACGGAGCTGCCGTAGAGGTACTCCCCGAGAGGCGAACGCGCCCGGACATCGGAACTCCCGACCACGGTCTTCCCCGCCGGAAGCGGGATCGTGCAATCGTACATGTACCGCGTGAACACATGATACAGCAACGCGGGGACCAGGAACAGCAGCAGGATCACGCCCGCCGCCTTCAGCTTGGCGACGAACGGCTCGCGCGGCGTCCCGTCCTTTCCCGGATGTTCAGTTTCCTGTTTCACGATCGCACCGTCTTTCTTTTTTTATGACATTTGAGAATATACTGCTCTTTTTCCGTTTTACAAGTCCCGGAAA
>JAFXUM010000034.1 GCA_017524965.1 Lentisphaeria bacterium
AGGACCGCGGTCTGGATGGTCATGTGCAGGCAGCCCATGATGCGGATCCCGGCGAGCGGTTTGACTTTGCTGTACTTTTCGCGGAGCGCCATGAGGCCGGGCATTTCGTACTCGGCGATCTCGATCTCCTTGCGTCCGAAGTCGGCGAGTCCGATGTCGCGGACGAGGTATTCGCTTTTTGTCTTCCGGGATGTTTTCGCGGTCATTGTGAAGGTTCCTTATCGTTGATCGTGTGTTGAAAATGAGTTCAGATCAGTGTGCGGACGCGGGCGCGCAGGTCCCGCCAGGCGTTTTCCGGCAGACGCGCCCCGAAATGTGATACGGCGGCCGCACCCAGGATGGAGCCGATGCGTCCGCAGACTTCCGGCGGGGCGTGATGCAGCCACCCGAACAGGAATCCGGCCTGCCAGAGGTCGCCCGCGCCGGTCGCGTCGACCGGGTCCGCGGGTTCCGGCGCGATCCTGACCGTGCGGCCGTCCATGCGGACGACCGAACCGAGCGCGCCGAGTTTGACGGCGGCGACGGGGCAGAGCTGAGCGAGAGCGCGGAGCATGGCTTCGGGATCGTTCGTCCCGGCGAATTCCGCCGCTTCCAGTTCGTTCGCGAAGACGATGTCGACGTAATCCTGAAGATACCGGCTGATCTCGTCGCGGTATTTCCGCACGATCCCGTAGGACGCCAGGTCGAAGCTCACCGGGATCCCGGCGCTTTTCGCGCGAGCGAGGAGCATGGGCAGGAATGTCCGGTCGTTCAGGCCGCAGAGGTAGCCTTCCGTGTGCAGGAGATTCGCGCCGTCCAGGTCGGACGTCTGGATCCCGTCCGCGCGCATTTCGGCGGCCGCGCCGAGGTCGGTCGCCATGGAGCGGTCGGCGTCGGGCGAGACCAGACTCAGGCAGCGTCCGGTATGTTTCGAGGGATGGTATTTGAAGGAATGGATTCCGCCGCCGGATTCCGCGAACGTGTCGCGGTAGTACACGCCGTCGTCGTCGAGGCCGAGCCAGCCGAGGAAACGCGTCTCGCAGCCGAGTTCGGAGAGTCCGCAGAGGAGATTTCCGGTCGAGCCGCCCGGCGCTTTTTCCGGCTGGAAACCGCGTTCATGGAGCCGCCGGATCAGCTCGTCCAGACGCGCCGCTTCGACCCAGGTGGTGTTGCCGCGTCCGTCCGGCAGTTCCCGCGCCAGAAACTCGTCGTCGACGCGGACCAGCAGATCGACGATCGCGGTCCCCGCTCCGGCGACTGTAGCGGACTGGCTGCTCATTCGGGAAAGCTCCGCGGCGGGATCAGTCCGCGTATTTCTTCGCGGCTTCGAGGAGCGCAGCGGCCTTGTCGGTGGCCTCCCACGGGAAGCCGTCGCGCCCGAAGTGTCCGTAAGCCGCGGTCTGGCGGTAGGTCCAGCCTTTGCGTTCCTTCAGACCGAGCGCGGCGGTGATGCCCGCCGGGGTCATGTCGAAGACCTCGCGGACGATCTTTTCCAGCGCATGGTCGGCGACCTTGCCCGTGCCGAACGTGTCGACGAAAATGGAGACCGGCTCGGTCACGCCGATGGCGTACGCCACCTGGATCTGGCAGCGGTCGGCGAGCCCGGCCTTCACGATGTTCTTGGCGATGTAGCGGCACATGTAGGCCGCGGAACGGTCCACTTTCGAGGGGTCTTTCCCCGAGAACGCGCCGCCGCCGTGCAGGCCGCGTCCGCCGTAGGTGTCGACGATGATCTTGCGTCCGGTGAGGCCGGTGTCGCCCGCCGGGCCGCCGATCACGAAGATTCCGGTCGGATTCACGAAAAACACGGTCTTTTCCGTCAGGAATCCGGCGGGGACCACGTCCGCCACGACTTTCCGCACGAGCGCTTCGAGCTGGGCATGGGTGGCGTCTTTCGTGTGCTGGGTGGAGACGACGACCGTTTCAATGGCGACCGGTTTGTCGTCCACGTAGCGTACGGATAGCTGGCATTTTGCGTCGGGACGGAGGAACGGATACTTTTCCGGCTCGGTCTTGCGCAGGCGTGCCAGTTCGGCGACGATGCGGTGCGCGTAGTAGACCGGAGCGGGCATCAGCGCGTCGGTCTCGGTGCAGGCGAACCCGAACATCATGCCCTGGTCGCCCGCGCCCTGCGCCTTGTTTTCGCCGGCGTCGACGCCCTGCGCGATGTCGGGCGACTGCTTGTGAATCTTCAGCAGGACCTCGGCCGTGTCGGCGGAGAATCCGAGTTCGGGATCGTTGTAGCCGATGTCGCGCACCACGCCCCGGGCGATCTTTTCCCAGTCCACGTGCGCCTTCGTCGTGATCTCGCCCGCGAGCACGATGAAATCCGTGGTGCAGAGCGTTTCGAGCGCCACGCGGCTGTCCTTGTCCTGCTCCATGCAGGCGTCGAGTATGGCGTCGGAGATCTGGTCGGCGACTTTGTCGGGGTGTCCCTCCGAGACGGATTCCGAGGTGAACAGATAGTCTTTTTTGAGCTGGCTCATGATGGATTCCTATGGGTAAAAATGTCGGAATAAAAAGACGGGATTCGGCCGGCTGTTCAGAAAAAAGCCGGAGCCATATAATATAGCATAAAACGCGCGCGATACAAATTTGCGGCGCGAATTATTTCGTGATTTACTTGATTCGGGATGGGATTGTGCATGATTTGTGTGCAAGCGTCAGCCGCGCACTCCATCGGCACTGTGCGCGGCGTTAAATGCTGAACAGGGAACCGATCTTCTTTCCGAGCAGGACGGACGCGGCCGCGAGGATGGACGCCAGGAAGCACATCGACCACACGCCGAACGCGGCGGCGGTGTACGGACCGGAGCCGAGATACTGCGACAGCTCGTAGATGGCTTTCGTGATCGGATAGAATTCGGCTTTCTGTGCGAGGATCAGGGAGTCGGAGACCTCCATCATGGAGAAGCTGAACGCGAACAGCGCGCCGACGACCAGATTCGCCGCCACCAGCGGGAGCGTGATCTTCATCAGCGTGCGTCCGCAGCCCGCTCCGGCGTTCCGCGCGGCGCGTTCGAGTTCCTCCGGCGTCTGGTCGAGTCCGCCCGCGACGGACCGCAGGACGTACGGCACGCGCCGGACGGCGTAGGCGACGGCGAGCAAATAGACCGGATTCGCGACGGGGTCGAACAGCATGTGCGCCCACCGGTAGCGGATGGACATGCCGAGGAATCCGACGGCCATCACGACGCCGGGAATCATGAGCGGAGTCATGGCGACGAGGTCGAGCAGCCAGCCGAATTTGAGGTGGCTCCGGCGGGTCAGGAATGCCGTCAGCACGCCCGCGGCGAGCGCCAGCGCCGTCGCCAGAAGCGCGTATTTCAGGCTGTTCACGATGCTCGGCACGACCAGATGGTCGCCAAGGGCGTTCCGGTAGTGCATCAGCGAGAAGTGTTCCGGCAGGATCGTCCCGCTCCAGCTCGTCGAGGACGCGATCAGCACGAGACAGATGTGCGGAAGCGCCGCGACGAACGTGAATCCTGTGAAGGCCGCGAGCGGGAGCCAGCGGCCGGGTCCGGCCAGTTTCCGCGCGGACGCGCCCGGCGTGCCCTTCGCGACCGAGGCGGTTTCGCCGCGTCCGAGCAGGAGCTTCGCGCCGAGGTAGAGCAGGCAGGAGACGGCGAGCGTGACGATCACGAGGGAGTAGGCGGCGGGATTGGTGCCGAGCTCGGTCACGCCGTTGAAGATCTGGACCGGCGTCACGGTGTTGTACCCGAACATGAGCGGGGTGCCGAGTTCGGTGAACGCCCAGATGAGCACGATGCTGCCGCCCGCGAGGAGGCCCGGACGGAGCATGGGGAGCGTGATGCGGCGGAACCTCTGCCACGGCCCCGCGCCGGCGTTGCGGGCGGATTCAAGCAGTGACGGGTCGATGTTGCCGAACGCCGTCACGAGGTTGAGGTAGGCGATCGGGTACAGGTGCAGCGCCTGGATCACGCAGACGCTCCAGAACCTGCCGTTTCCGCCGAGCCAGTCGACCGGGGGCAGCCCGAGCGCGCCGAGGATGCTGTTCAGCAGGCCGTAATGCCCGAGGAGCTGCTGGAATCCGAGCGCGCCGACGAACGGCGGCAGGATCATCGGGGCCATCATCATCACGGAGCACGCGGCCTTGCCGGGGAAATCGTACTTGTCGTAGAGCGCGGCGAGCGGGATGGCGATCAGGAAGACGAGTCCCGTGGTCACGGCCGCGACCGCGAGCGAGTTCAGCATGCCCTGCAGATACAGGCGGCTGCGGAAAACCTCGCGCATGACCGCCGGGTCGCAGCCCTCCGCCACGACCGTGAAGAGCGGCAGGAAGAGGAACAGCGCGAAGAAGGTGAGGACCGCGAGCGCGAGGAAAAGGGAGAGGAAGCGTTTCATTTCGGCGCGGCTCCTTTCTTCCGGGCGAGTTCGGCGGCGCGCAGATAGCTTGCGCGGGCGGCCTCGGTCCAGCGGGTGCGCGCGGCGGCGGCTTCGGCGGGCGTGCCGCTCAGGAGTTTCGCCTCGTCAGCGGCGTTTTCGTACGGCACGGGGAGCGAGAGAAGTTCCGCCATCGCCTCGGGATTTGCCTCGGGGCCGCCGTTGCCGAGGATGGCTTTCCAGGCGGCGCGCAGGTCGTCCTCCGGGTCGAGCGCCGCGCACTTGATGAGCACGCGGATGAGGCTGAAATAGCGCCCCGTCCAGGCGGAATTGTATTCGAACGTGCCGCCGAGGTCGTAGGGACGGTAGTCGGGCAGGGCAAGTTCGTCTTTCGGAAGCTCAAGCGGGGAATCCTTGCGGACGGTCGGTCGGAGCTGGACGTATTTGACCGGGCCGCCGGGCGTGCCGGGTTTCAGGAGCCAGATCGCCGCGCCCTCTTTCGAGAGCAGAAAGTCGATGAAATCCTTCGCGGCGTCGGGATTCGGCGCGCCGCGCAGGAGCTGGACGGGGTCGGCGGTGACGGCGGTCCCGCCGCGCGGCATGACGTAGGTCATGGTCGGTTCGCCGGTCCTCTGGCGCGCCCATTCGGCCTCGCTGAAGCCGTAGAAGTCGATGCAGATGCCCGCCGCGGCCTCGCCGGAGGAGACGTCGCGGACGACCTTGCCCGCGCTGTCGGCGATGGAACGCGCGTTCGCGGTGAGGAGCTTGATGCGACGGAACCCTTCAAGCCAGCCTTTTTCCGGGCCGAGCTCGGCCATCGCCTGCTGGAGGATCATCTCGTAGCATTTCGTGATGGAGCCGGATTTGGTCGGGTCGGCGAGCACGAGCGTGCCGAAGAACGCCGGATCCGCGAGGTCGGTCCAGTTTTGCGGCGGCTCGACGCCGAGCTCGCGGATGCGCCGGAAATTGTACGCGATGCCGAACGAGGAGAGGCAATAGCCGTAGTAGCGGCCCTGCGGGTCGTAGATTTGCTCGCCCGCGAAGTTCATGGGGATGACGTCGTCTGCGAACCAGTCGGGGTGGCGTTCCTTCACGCCCGCGTCGACCGCGTAGCCGATCGAGGCGAATTTCGCCTGGTCATAGGTGCCGCCGCCGAAGAAAAGGTCGATGCCGATGCCGATGTCGGATTCGAGCAGGAGCCTGCGCGCCGGGTGGTCGGCGGCCGTGAGCTTGGAGTTCTTGAACGCCGCGGCCGTGTCGCGGTCCCATTCCAGACCTTTTTCGAGCGCGTACAGACGGAATTCCGCCTCGAACCGGTCGTTGATGTAGCGCACGATGTCGCTGGTGCCGCCCGGGCTGCGCCAGTCGATCATGATGTCGTGTCCGCGGTGTTCTTTGTACCACTTGCGGAACGCCTGCTCGAACTCGTACTTGATCTGCTCCGAGTTCGGCGTGATGATCACGAGGCTTTCCGGCGCGTCCGGGCTCCAGTCGGCGGACGGCCTGAGCACGAGCGGGAGGACGATGAGCAGGACCGGGACTGCCAGCGCGAGCAGAAGACGTTTCATGGCGGCTAGCTCCGGCGTCAGCGGGCGTTGTCCGGCGGGAGAATGGCGATCGCGTCAGGCGGGACGGCGCAGACGAGCCTGTCGCCGGGACGGCGTTCGGGCGCGGCGGATTCGCTCGCGTGGAGCGTGAAGCCGGAGGTGTCCAGCGTGAGCCCGGTCGTTTCGCCGAGGAAAACGCTGTCGCGGACGACGCACGGGAAGGCGTTGGGGGACGCGGGATCAACGTCCGTGCGGACGGCTTCCGGGCGGATCATGAGCGTGCAGACGGTGTCCGGCGCGGGCTGCACAGGCTGTCCTTCGAGACGGACGCGGAGCTCGCCCATCGGTGTGGAGAAAACCGCAAAGCCGTCTTCAACGCGCAGGCATTTCGCCTCGGGGAAATCGGCGTCGCCGAGGAATGCCGCGGTAAACTTGTTCGCCGGGCGCGTGTAGAGCGTGCGCGGGGCGTCGAGCTGGAGGATCACGCCGTCCTTCATGACGGCGATGCGGTCGCCCACGCTGAGGGCTTCGCGGCGGTCGTGCGTGACGTAGAGCGCGGTGAGGTTGCGTTCCTTGCAGATGCGGCGGATCTCGGTGCGCATGAGGTCGCGGAGACGCGCGTCGAGGTTGGAGAGCGGTTCGTCGAGCAGGAGGATGTCGCCTTTGAGTGCGAGTGCGCGGGCGAGGGCGACGCGCTGCTGCTGGCCGCCGGACAGCTCGTTGACCTTGCGTTTCGCGAACTCGGCCATGCCGACGACCTCGAGCATCTCGCCGGCCGTTTTCCTGATCTCCTCGCGCGGGAGCTTTTTGATCCTTAGGCCGAATTCGATGTTTTCGGCGACGTTCAGGTGCGGCCAGAGCGCGTAGTTCTGGAACACCATCGGGGTGTTGCGGGATTCCGGGGGCAGGGCGGAGACGTCGCGTCCGCCGAGGACGACGGAGCCGGCGTCCTGCCGGATCAGCCCGGCGACGATGCGCAGGAGCGTGGATTTGCCGCAGCCGGAGGGGCCGAGCAGAAACATGAGTTCGCCGGGTTCGACGGAGAGGTCGACGCCGCGCAGGACGGGCGTCCCGCCGTAGGCTTTGGAGACGCCGCGGATTTCAAGCATAGCCATGATCGTGTCCGGCTCAACGGAAGTTTTCGAACGTGAGGTCGTCGTCGGTGATGTCGATGAAGAAGAAGCCGAGCACGGCGTCCAGGATCTCGACCGGGTGGATCGACACGTCCGCCTCGATCACGCCGAGTCCGAGCGAGCCGCCGATCTCCCAGAAGTCGACCGCGCCTTCCTTCGGCATGAACGGAATCTCGTCGTGGGGTGTCACAAGGCCGTCCTTGTCCCACCAGTATTCCCTCGCGAGCAGGAACGCCGGACGGCGCTCCATGTCGGTCGCGACGAACGGTCCGATGCCGCTGTAGACGCCGTTTCTGCGGGCGAATCCGTACTGGCGGTTGTGGTCCTTGATCATCTGGGCCGTGGCGGAGTAGCCGCCGCCGATCTCGACCTCGTGCGTGGCGCGGAGACTGGCGTGCGCGGTGAGCCCGACCCCGATGTTGAGGGTGAAAACGTCGAGGATGTCCAGGATGCGGTTCGGGAAATAAAGCGTGACCTTGTCCATCCACTGCGACTGCGCGTGAACGGACGCCGAGGCGCTGAAGAGCATGCCGATGCCGAGCAGGACGGCGGCCAGGCGGTGTTTCGTGTGTTTCATGATCGTTTTCCTTTTTGGTAGGCGTTTCGTTGCGGAGGTGTGCGGATGACGCGTTCCGGCGGACGGCCTGTCCGCAAAACCCATCCGGTCCCCGCGCAAAAGGCGGAATCTCGAATAAAATCATAGAACAATAAGCCATTTTTCCGAAAAGTCAAGAAAAAAACTTGACTTTCCGCCGTTTTCCTGTATTTTATTATTCTGTCCCGCCCGGGACGCTCCCCCCGAACTGAAAACGGAAACCCCGGATACCGCTTTGATACTGGACATCTTTCTCCTTGCCGTTCTGATCCTGTGCAACGCATTTTTCTCGGCCGCCGAGGCCGCCCTGATCTCCCTGAAACCCGTCACGCTGGAACAGCTCTCGAAGACCGGCAAACGCGGCCGGACCCTGAGCGGGCTTGCAAAAGACACGAGCAGTTTTCTGGCGACGGTCCAGATCGGCGTGACGCTCGCCGGATTTCTCGCCAGCGCATTCGCCGCCGACACGTTTTCCGACCCCGTGGCGCACTGGATCTACCACGATCTCAATTTCACCGCCCTGTCCGAGGCTGTGATCGACCATATATCCGTCGTCGTCATCACGTTGCTCCTGTCCTATTTCTCGCTGGTCTTCGGCGAACTCGTGCCGAAGCAGATCGCACTGCGCTACACGTCGTTCGTCGCGCTGAACTCCGCGATCCCGATCCACTGGCTCCTGCGGATCGCCTCGCCGCTGGTGTGGCTGCTGAACAACTCGGTCAAGCTCGTCATGCTGCCGTTCGGATCCGCGGAAAACTCCGACAAGGTCACGGAAGAGGAGATCCGGTCGCTCATCAACATGGGCGAGAAGGACGGCCTCATCGACGCCGACGAGCGCCGCATCATCCAGAACGTTTTCGAGCTGAACGACATCACCTGCGGCGAGATCATGACGCGCCGCGGGGCCGTCTGCGCCATCGAAGCCGGCGCGCCGGCGGAGGAGGTCGAACGCCTTCTGCTCGAAAAGGGGTTTTCGGCGTATCCGGTGTACCGGGGCAGCATCGACCGTGTCATCGGCATCCTGTACGCGGCGGACTATTACCGGATCAAGCTCAAAACCGGACAGTCGCCGCTGCCGGTCGCCGTCATGCGGATGTCGCATTTCGTGCCGGAGGGCGCGACGGTCCAGAAGGTGCTGCACGACATGCAGCGCGGGCAGTTCGAGATCGCGATCGTGCTGGATGAATTCGGCGGCACGGCGGGCGTGGTCACGCGCGACGACCTGCTGGAGGAACTCGTCGGCTCGCTCCATCCCCGGAAACCGGAGGAATCGCTGATCCGCGTGTCCGAAACGAACTGGGAATGCGGCGGGCTGGTCCGCGTCGCCGAGGTCGAACGCGAACTGGACCGCAAACTGCCGGAGGACGAACGCCCGGACACCGTGGCCGGACTGCTGCTGGCGGAACTGGACGATCTTCCGAAACCGGGCGACGTCGCGGAGGTCGGCGGACTGCGTTTCACCGTGCAGGCGGTGGAGGGACGCCGCATCACCCGTGTCCGCATCGAGTCGCCGGACACGAAAACGGACGGCGCCGACGCGGTCTGACCGTCCTGCGTTTTCCGTCCGAAGCGCTGGCGACGCGTCGGGCGGGAGAAGCCCGTCGATTTAGTTTTTTACCGTTTTTTTCGGCAAAAAGGTGAAAAAAAACTTGTCTTTCCGCGATAGCGTGATATATTTCCCTCTATGATTGATATAGTCTTGAACCACTTTTGAAGGAAACAGCCATGGCAGATCCGACTTCCGATACCCCGATGAACACCCCCGAGGATGTTCGTCCGCGCGCCACGATCAAGCTCAAACCGATGACTCCGCCCGCGGCCGATGCCGCCGCGCCGTCCGCCGAACCCGCTGCGCCGGCCGCCGATGCAGCCGCGCCGTCCGAACCGGCGGTCCATATCGCGCCGTCGCCCGCCGCGGCCGTTCCCGGCATCAAGCAGACCATCCGGCTCCGTCCCCCGACCGCGATGCCCGCCGACAACCCGGCGTCCGCCGAAGTGAAGCCGGCGATCAAGATCGTGCCGAAGGCCGCGGAAACGCCGACCGGCATCCCGACCGCAAAGCCGGCGGAATCCGCTCCTGCCGCATCTCCCGCTCCCACGATCCAGCTGAAGAAGCCGGAATCCTCGACTCCGACGATCCAGCTGAAGAAGCCGGAATCCTCGACCCCGACGATCCAGCTGAAGAAACCGGAATCCTCGACCCCGACGATCCAGCTGAAGAAGCCGGAATCCTCGACCCCGACGATCCAGCTGAAGAAACCGGAATCCTCGACCCCGACGATCCAGCTGAAGAAGCCGGAAGAGCAGAAGCCCGCGGAAGCCGCGCCCGCCAAAAAGGTCGGCGAGTCGCCGATCCCGCCGGAACGCAAGCTCACGCTGAAGCTGAAGAATCAGCCGGCTCCGCAGAGAGAGCTTCCGAAAAACCTGATCCCCGGCCTGAATATTCCGAACATGCCCCCGCAGGCGCAGAAACCGGAAGAGCAGAAGTCCGGGGACGCCGCGGCCCAGCCGCCCGTCGCCGCTCCGGTCGAAACCCCGACCCCCGTGCCGGAAGCCGTTCCCGAGGACAAGAAGAAAAAAGGCAAGCTGCCGAAGGTGAAAAAGCAGAAAGCGCCGGTCACGTCGGCCGATGAACCGAACTGGTTCTTCCTCACGCTTTCCTGCCTCACGCTCATCTGCGTCTGCTTCATCGCCTATCTGCTCTTCGCGCAGTATATGAATATGTACGAAGAGGCCCAGATCCCGATCCCGCAGTTCCTCATGCCGAAATGAGCGGGCCGTGTCCGCCTGAACGGACGGAACACGAACAGAAATCCAGCCGCATCCGGAGACCGTTTTCGGGTGCGGTTTCCTTTTTCTGCGCGGAAGCTCCGGCGGCGTGAAAAGGGCGGTCCCGTCCGTCTGCGGCCGCAAAACTTGTACAGCAAACTTGACCACCTTGGAAAAAAATGCTTTCCGCGACGGTTTTTCTTCCGTCCGGCGGCCTTTCCGCGCTTGCTTCGTGCATGGACGCATGGTATAGTAACAGCGAGAGGGGGAGCGATCCCTTTCTCCGGCATAAGCGGTCCTGGCCCGGAAATCACGGAATCGGGGGAATCCCGGGGCAGGATGAACGACCCGCGCGATGCCATGCGTTGGAATCCGCCGTCAAGGGGGCCGGATGACCGTTTTCGGGGGGAAGCGGTCCTCCGGGGACGGCGGGTTACGGGGGGAACGTATGGCGCGGGACGTTTTTCGCTTATGCCTTTTTTTATTGGGTCGCTTCATTCCATCTGGCCCGAATGAATCGAAGCGCCCCCTTTTCTCTACCTGCTGATTCCGGTGCTTCCCCGTGAACGTTGTTATTAACGTTGCAAACGTGAAAAATGACGTAAACAAATCGTTTTTATCCTGAAAACAGCGAAATCCTATTTGCAAATCCGGAGGGATGGAATAAAGTAAAGGAAGAACTGAAAAACACGGTTTCCGGGCGAGCTTGCAGAAAGCGCCCGGAGAAATCAGGAAAGGATACCGGAATGAAGTCATTTCATCGCTATTGCGTCGGCGCGGTCCTCTGCGCCGGAATCATGATCCTCGGCGCCGCCCAGGCGGACGCGCAGGCCGTCGTGCCGG
>JAFXUM010000035.1 GCA_017524965.1 Lentisphaeria bacterium
AGGATCACGATAATGGCGATGACGATCAGGAGTTCGATCAGGGAAAAACACCTGCGCATGCCGCGACGGCCGGAAGAAACGCGTCTGTTCATGGTATCGGACTCCTTGGTTGCAGAACTTTTTGGAATTGGGGGAGATAAGCTGTTATTGTTTCAGAATCTAATATAACGCGAATTCGCGGAAAAGCAAGCCGGAATCAGACAAAGTTCCGAAAAAACTTTTTAAATCAGTCCGCTTCGCGATTGTGAGAGGAATGAAACATCAGAACAGATTCTGGGAAAGGCAATGGAGCGCGCCGCCCTCCAGGATGATGTCCGCGCAGTCGATCTGGACGACCTCGCGCCCGGGGAAGCATTCGCCGATGATCGCGGCGGCGCGGGCGTCGTTGCGAGGCTGACGGTAGGACGGCACAAGCACGGCGCCGTTCACGAGCAGATAGTTTGCGTAGGACGCGGGAAGCGTCTCCTCGCGCCAGCCGTCGGGCGGCGCCACGGGATCGGGCAGCGGCAGCGGGATCACGTCGAGCGGACGTCCGAGGCGCGTCCGGTATTCGCGCAGACGGCGCAGGTTTTCGTTCAGCATCGGGGTATTTTTCGAGCCTTCGGGGGCGACGCAGGCGAGCACGGTGTTTGAGTTCACGAACCGCGCGAGCGTGTCGATATGCCCGTCCGTATCGTCGCAGAAGAGGCCGCCTTTCAGCCACAGGATCTCGTCCATGCCGAGCGAACGCATCAGCGTGTCGCCGATCTGGGCACGGCTCATCGACGGGTTCCGGTTCGGGTTCAGCATCACGGATTCGGTCGTCATCAGAAGCCCCGCGCCGTTCGATTCCAGCGCGCCGCCCTCGCAGACCATCGGGACGGCATTCCGTTCATACCCGAGCAGCGCGGCGGCGTGTTCCGGCACGGCGGCGTCGAGGTCCCACGGCGGGAATTTCCCGCCCCAGGCGTTGTACCGGAAATGGTCCAGCAGACGCGTCCCGGCCGCGCGGTTCACGAGGCAGACCGGGCCGTGATCGCGGCACCAGGCGTCGTTCGACGGCACATCGAGCAGTTCGACGCGGGCGGCGTCGGCTCCGGCTTCGGAAAGCAGTTTGAGGATGCGCGGCTGTTCAGCACGCACGCAATTGATCTTCACGTCCTCGAAATGCGAGACCGCCGCCGCGAATCCGGCATAGGTCGCCTCGACCTCAGCCCGGCGGTCCTCCCACGTCGCGGGATTCAGCGGCCACGACAACAGGATCGCGCGCTGTTCCTCCCACTCCGCGGGCATCGTGAAGCCGCGTTCGGCGGCGCTGACCGGCTCCGGCATCTCGGGCATGGCTCAGTCTCCGAAGCGCTTCAGGATCGGTCCATAGGCGTCGATGCGGCGGTCGCGGAAGAACGGCCACATGCGGCGGTGTTCCTCCATCGCGGCGAGGTCGCAGTCAGCATACACGATCTCCGCTTTGTCGCGGGACGCGAGCGCGAGGTCCTCGCCGTAGAAATCCGACACGAACGACGACCCCCAGAACCGCGTGCCGTGCTCCGTGCCGACGCGGTTCACCGCCGCAAAGAAACACCCGTTCGCCACGGCGTGTCCGTGCTGGACCGTGAGCCAGGCGTGGCGCTGTTTCAGCATCAGGTCGTCCGGCTCGGATTCGATCGTGCCGATCGCGGTCGGACAGAAGATGATCGACGCGCCGTCGAGCGCGGTCAGGCGGGCGGATTCCGGGTACCACTGGTCCCAGCAGATCACCACGCCGATGCGCCCGAACGCCGTGTCCCAGGCGCGGAACGGCCCGTCGCCGGGCGCGAAATAGAATTTCTCCTCGAATCCGGGGTCCTGCGGGATGTGCATCTTGCGGTAGACGCCGGCAATGCTCCCGTCCGCGTCGAAGATGACGGCGGTGTTGTGGCAGAGCCCGGGGGCGCGCTTCTCGAAGAACGAAGCTACGATCACCACGCCGAAGCGTTTCGCGAGGGCGGCATAGAAATCCGTTCCCTTCCCCGGGACCGGCTCGGCGAGCTCGAAGAAATCAGGGTCCTGTTTCCAGCAGAAATACTCCGTCTGGAACAGTTCCTGCGTGCAAATGATGTTCGCCCCCTGCCCCGCGGCCTCCTCGACGTTCGCGGCGAAGCGTTCGCGCGCCTCTTCGACGGTCGCCGGCGCGAAATCCTGCACCAGCGCCACGCGGACTTTTTTGATCTCATTCGTGTTCATCGCGAGGTGTCCTCCTGTCCGTTCTGGTTGTTCAGGCTCGTGCGGGCGTCGAGCGCCAGCGCGATCGTGGCGGAGTCGGCGTAAGTGAGGTCGGACCCGGCGGGCAGTCCGCGCGCCGGACGCGTGATGGCGAAGCCGCGCCCCTGAAATCTGTTGGCGAGGTAGACGGCGGTCGCCTGCCCCTCGATGTCCTGACTCAGCGCCAGGATCATTTCGCGGATGCCGCCCGCGGCGACGCGCGCTTCGAGGCGCGGGATGGAGAGCGATTCGGGGAATTTCCCCTCCAGCGGGGCGATACGTCCGCCAAGCACGTGATAGACGCCCTTGAAGACGCCGGCGGATTCCAGCGAATGGATCTGCGCCACGTCCTCCACCACACAGATGATGGAATGGTCCCGCACCGGGGACGAGCAGATGCCGCACGGGCCGTTATCGGGCGCGTCGGACAGGTTGCCGCATTCCGGGCAGGCGTGGATGCGCGTGTGGAGCGAGGCGAGATTCCCCGCCAGCGCCTCGAGTTTCGCCGGGTCCCACAGGTACAGCGACAGCGCCATGCGTTCGGCGGAGCGCTTCCCCACGCCCGGCAGGTTCTTCAGCATTTCGATCAGTTCGGCCAGGGGTTCCGGCCACGGCTGCGCAAACATCGTCGGACTCCGTTCAACAAGCTCAGAAAAGTCCGGGCATGGGCAGACCGCCGGTCGCCTCGGAGATCTTCTGCGAGATCGCGTTCTTCGCCTGCGCAATGCCCTGGTTGACGGCCTCGGCGACCGCCTGCGGATTCGGATTGGCGGTCGTGCAGACGATGGAACGCACGAAGCAGTCGCCGCTCACGACGGCAGTCACGGCGCCGTCCTGGCTCACGCCGCGGAACTCCATCTGCGCGAGCTCCTGTTTCATGGCTTCAATTTTCTTTTTCAGCTCCTGGAAATCCTTCATCATCCCGGCGAGCTGTCCGAAAGAACCGAACATAGACATAAGTAATACCTTTCAGGTTGGTTTTTCAGCTGTTCAATGGCGGATGAACCCCACGGCCACAAACACAAAAACGATGACGACGACTGCGATCACGCCAAATGATACGATCATTTTCGGCTCCTTTCAACGGAAGATCAATCCTTGTCCGAAGCGCCGCCCGAGGCCGCCTTCAGCATGTTCTCCAGATTCGGGTCGCGTTTCGCGCCCAGCTGGAGCGCCTTTTCGTAGGCTTTCATGGCGGTTTCGGCGTGCTTCAATGCGTAGTGGACGCGTGCCAGGGAGAGCTGGGCGACGGAACTGGACGGATCGACGTCGGCGGCGATCAGGTAATGCCACAGCGCGGTCGAGAAATCCTTCGCGTTTTCGGCTTTCTGGGCTTCCCTCATGGCCTCGTCGAACTTGCCCTTGTCCACCGACACCGTCGGCTTGACTTCCTTGCCGGACATGATGTCCTCGAACATCGGCTTCAGCTCGTCGGGGATGGAGTCCTCCGTCCGGCTGATGTCCGGCTTCGGATCGGGATCGTTGCGGCGGTAGGTGTTGAGCTCGGCGCGCAGCGTGCGGGACTCGACGATCGCGGCCTCGGCCACGGTGCGCGCGGCGTTCATGGTCTTCTTGTAGCGGGAGGACAGCGCGCGTTCGTCGTCGAGCTCGGCTTTCAGCTTCGCGACTTCCTCGTCGAGCGCGGCGCGTTCCTTCAGCAGCTCGGAAATGGAATCGTTCTTCTCCTGAAGCTCGGCGGAACCCGCGGCCTGCGGGTCACGACGGCGGAGCTCGACTTCACGTTCCAGCCGCTGGATCTTGGCGTTCAGCGCGGTCTGCTGGGTCAGCACGTTGGAAAGCGTGGTCTGAAGCGCTTCGCATCTGTCTTTGTACAAGGCGGATTCCTTCTCAAGGGCTTCCCGTTCGGCGAGACCCTTCTTCAGGAGCGCGTCCCTGTCCTCGAGCGATTCCGCGAGCCTGCGGACTTCCGTGTTGGACGCCTGGTCGATCTTGAGTTTTTCAAGCTGGGCCTGGGCGGCCACGAGATCCCGGTTCGCCTTGGCAAGCTCCTCGGCCGCGGACGTCTTTTCCGCGTTCAGCTTCTCGTTCGCGGCCGCGAGCGAGGCGTTCAGTTCCTTCTGCTTCGCGAGCTCGGGCGCATCGGACGCCGACGGCGCGGAGAATTTCGCGATCTGCGCGTTCAGATCGGCGATCCGCTTCTCGTTCGCGGCCTTGGAATCGGCAAGCGACTTATTCTCCGCCTCAAGCGACTTCCGGACGGCTTCGCCCGCCTCGAGCTTCTTGTTCTGCTCGGTCAGGTCCTTCACCTCGGCATTGAGCTTCGCGACATCGGATTCGAGCACGGAAACGCGTTTTTCGGAAGCGGCAAGCGCGGTCGCGGAAGCAGCCGCGATGCCCGCCTTGTCGGCCTTGGCTTTTGCGGCGTCGAGTTCGCTCTTCGCGGCGACCAGTTCGTCCTGAAGCGCCGCCTTTTCCCTCGTCAGCGCGGCGATCTTCGCGGCGGCATCGGACGGCACGGGACGGTTCGCGGCCGCTTCGGCGGCCTGTTTCGCGGCTTCAAGCTCGGCGACCGCACTGTCGGCGGCGGCCTTCTGCTTGTTCAGTTCGGCGGCCAGCTTCGCGTTCGCGTCCATCAGGACCTTGATCTTCTCATTCGTCTGGGACAGAGTCCCGGCTGTCTTCGCGGCATCCTCGGACGCCTTCTGCGCGGATGCCTTCTGCGCGGCGACCTCGGCGGTCAGCTTCGCGTTTTCGTCCGTCAGGCTCTTCACCTTGTCGTTCGCGTCGGTCAGCGCCTTCGCGTCCGAGCTTGCGGAAAGCGTCTTCTTCGCCGCGTCAAGGTCGGCCTTCAATTTCGCATTGGCATCGGTCAGGCTCTTCACCTTCGCATCGGCGTCGGCAAGCGCTTTCGCGTCGGCCTCGGAACGGACCGGAACAGCCATCGGCAGACTGCCTTTCTTCGCGGCGTCCAGATCGGCTTTCAGCTTCGCGTTTTCATCGGTCAGGCTCTTCACCTTCGCGTTCGCGTCGGCAAGCGCCTTCGCGTCGGCGCCAGCGCCTCCTGCGGCGGGCGCGGCCTTCTTCGCGGCGTCCAAATCCTTCTTCAACTTCGCGTTTTCGTCCGTCAGGCTCTTCACCTTCGCGTTCGCGTCGGCAAGCGCCTTCGTGTCGGCGCCGTCCGCGGCTTTTCTCGCCTCGACGAGCGCATCTTTCAGCGCCTTGTTCTCATTCGTAAGCGCACCGGTTTTCGTATTCAGCTTCGCGACGTCTTCGGCAAGGGACGCGTTTTTCTTCGCGAGCTCGGCGTTCTTCGCATCGTCGGCGGCCTTCTGCTTTTTCAGCGTGCCCAGTTCGGTTTCGAGCTTCTTGACCGCTTCCGGCTGGGCGGAACGCGCCTGCGCGAGTTCCGCTTCGAGTTTCTTCCGCGCTTCTTCGGCGGACGCGGATTTCTTCTGCTCCTCGGCGAGCTGTTTTTCCAGACGGTTCGCCGTACTCGTCATCCCGGCAAGCTCGGCGGCGGTCCGGGCGGACGCCTCGACCTTCTGTTTCAGCTCAGATTCGGATTTCTTCGTCTCGTTGTACGAAGTCTGGAGCGTATCGAGCGCGGCCTTGCGGTCGGCGGCGGCCTTCTGCGCGGCGGCGAGGTCGGCAGTCAGCTTCTCGTTGGAATCGGTCAGAGTTTTCACCTTCGCGTTG
>JAFXUM010000036.1 GCA_017524965.1 Lentisphaeria bacterium
CGTTCATGCGGAAATTCTTCGACGCCGGTTTCTACCACGGCGACCTGCATTTCGGCAACATCCTGTACCATCCCGCGACGCACGCGCTCGCGTGGGTCGACCTGATCGCGATCGGGCATCCCGGCAGCGTCGAGCCCGCCGCCCGCCGGTTCATGAGCCGGTGCATCGTCACGCTCCGCGAAGGCCTGACCCGCGCGCAGATGTTCCGCACGCTCCGTGACATCGGCGCGGCGGAGACGGACGCCGAGGCGGAGACTTTTTATTTCGCCGAGGTCCGGCGCGCGGCGCGGCATCTAATCGACACCTGGGAGAAACGCGGCGGACAGGTGCTGAACGGCTATCCGAAGTTCGCCGAAGCCGTCCCCTGCCCCGGCGCGCCCGGACGCACGATGCTCCTGCGCAAAGACTGGCTGGGGCGCACGATCGTCCCGGCGGAAGCCGCCGCGCACGGACTGCCCGCCGGATACGAACTCCTCCGCGCGAAAAACGAGGCCGAGGCCGAACGCATCTACCTGCGGTCCTATTACCTCCACATGCTCCGGGTCGGACACCGCCGCGTCGCGGCGTTCGCGCGCCCGGACGAACTCTGGCTGGAGCCTCTGCCCGCCGGACTCGAAGACGTCTCCTCCGGCGCAAACGACGCCGATGACGCGTTCTTCCGGCGCACGCTGGATGAACAGCTGATCGAAGCGCCCGCCGACTGCGTCAAACGCCTGCCGGACGGATCGTTCCATCTGACCGACCTGACGCGTCTTTCCTGCGGATTCGAGGCGTAGGGCCATGTTTTCCGAACACAATTTCTTAACATACTCCACAACTTCAAACCGGGGGAAAAATAATGAAAAAGAGCTTCACGCTGGTCGAACTGCTGATCGTGATCGCCATCATCGTCATCCTGGCCGGGATCCTGATCCCCACGCTCAGATCGTCGAGAGAAACCGCGAAAAGAGCCAGCTGCATCAACAACGAAAAAAACATCGGCATGTACATTCATCAATATGCCTTCACCCACAACAATTCCCTGAGCGTCATGGCAAGTTACAGCAACTGGATCCAGCAGCTGATCAAGGAGAACGGCGGGACCTACAAGGACGAATCCAAATCGCACATGGCCAGCGACAATCTGGACGCGACGGGACAGGGGATCGCCAAAGTGTTCCGGTGTCCGGGCGACACGACGATGGGCACCGCGAGCTATGGCCGGAACGATCCCCGTGGCGGACAGACGATGGTCATGAATCAGGTCGATCCCAGGCTCTGCAGAAGCAGGATCAACGATATTAACGGTCCCTCGGATCTGATCATCGTCGCCGACCGATGGAGCGACAACCATACCCCCGGAGTCACAACAAAGAACGATCCCGGTCTGGGCGCCTGGCCCAACGGCGGAGAATACGATTCCGTCAATGCCTTCAACCTGAGAGATAAAAGAAAAGAGGGCGATTACGACAGGCACGGTTCGAGACACAGAGGCCTCGCGCCGATCCTTTATGTGGACAACCACGTGATGGCCATAGACTACAAGCAGACGGTAAAAGGCTATACCGAAAAGGAAATCTTCGAGAAAATGGACTGGACGCAGAAAGCTTACGGCAGCTGGAGCGACGACAAACGCCTGAAAAAACAGTGAACCCCTTTACTCCGAATCCCGGACGAACAGTATTCCGTGCAGACATTCCGTCTGCGAATAGTGTTCGGACAGATACTTCCGGTATTTCTCCGGAACACATTCGGAGTAATTGCTCCAATTGAACACGACATCGTGAAGCGGGATTAAAATCAGCGGCGTTTTTTTGCCGTGGATATCATTGAAGAAGGAATCCCAGATCTCGGATGAAACGTTTGCGATCGGGATCTGATACAAAAACCTGTTGTCCGGGACGGCATCGTAAAGGCGATAATAGAAACACTTGTTGCCAAGCACGACAAGCCGGTTTCCATTGTTTTCGAGCAGCCGGACCAGGGCTTCATCTTTTCTGTCTCCATCGGTGCTGCAGTCATATTTCGTCCGCACGATCCCTTTCCGCAAAATCAGAGGGGCGGAAACGATCAGGACAATGCTGGAAACGCAAAAGAAGCCGGCGACAGCGGACCGGGCGAACCGGTCTCCCTTTGTGATTTTTTCCAAAAAAACAAGACCGTATTTCAGGATCATCGCATAGGACAAAACCGCGATGACCGTCAGCGGGATCAGATAATGTTCGAAAAATCTCGTCCGCATCCATATCGTCACGGCGTCAAGAGAAAGGGTGACAAGGATGAAAGCGACAAGGAGCCTGTCCTCTTTTTCTTTTCTGACAAACAGGACCGGCGCGGAAAGCCACGGGATCAGGAGTATCATCCTCGCCAGCCCGTTGGGCATGCACCGGTTCGGCCAGCACCGGAACATTCGTGTAATCGTGCCGATTTGGAACGAATCGGCATACCGCATATTGAACAGAATATACGAATCCGCAAAGTCGGAAAAAAGGTCGTGTTTCCAAAGATAAAGAATGCCCGGAAGCAGAGAGACCAGTACGCCGGCCAGTCCGGACAATACCGTGAACAGCAGGTCTTTGTATTGTTTTTTCAGGCAAAGCGTCAGAAGCAGGAACAGTCCGGCGGAAACAAACGTCGAGATGTAATTGAGCTTGATCATGACGACCCAGCCGAACGACATCCCGAGAAGGAATGTCAGGAGATGATCGGCCGCACCGTTTCTCCGGATGAATGCCGCCATGTAATAAACGGCAAAGGCGATTGCCGGAAGAAGAAAGCATTCGGTCATGTTTCCGAAAAAGAAGAGGGAATACCGCACCAGAAAGACCGGCCAGACGATCGTGAGAAACAGGGCCAGACGCGGACGCACGGCCAGCAGCAGGGTTTTGTAAAGGATCAGCGCCGCAAGCGCGAGACAAAGCCATTCGACAAACGCCAGATTCGTCAGGAGCCCCAAAGCGTCAATGAAGTAAATGTACAGGCCCTTGTGATCGAAGAAATCCCGGTACGGCAGACTTCCATGAAGCATCTCCCGGGCTATGGTCAGATAAACGGACGAATCAATATCCGACTTGACCGCTCCGGAGATCCATTCCCGGAAAGAGTGAAACTGCACGACGATAAGCGCCGCGACCCACCCGGACAGAAGAACGGAGGCCGTCATGCCGGGTTTCCGGTCCATCGCAAAAAAGACCGTCTGCAGGAAACTGCGGATTGCGGCTTTCAGAAGCTTCCACTTCTTGATGGAGACCTCGCCGGTCTGACGGTCATGCTGCGGCACTCTCGTCTCAAAACAGCGCATTTTCAGTTTGGCGGCCATTCCCGAAATGATCACATTCGGCGCAAACGTGTTGCCCGGGATCGAATCGTACACGTTTTGAAAAGCCGAGGCGCGCATGAGGCGGTACGGCGTATTCACGTCCCAAATGCTTTTTCCGTAAAAGAGACGGACGCTCAGACGCGATACCGCGGAAATGATCTTTCTGGGCAAAGCCTGTTTCCGCCCGTCGCGTATCCCGACAAGAAAATCGTATTCCTTCCGTCTTTCCCATAATTCCGCAAATCCCTCCGGGCCCATTTCATCATCGGAATCGATCTGAAAGATCCAGTCATACCCGTTTCGCGCGGCCTCCCGGTATCCGAGCAGGATCGTCGGACCATGCCCGCTGTTCGTTTTCGTGAAAGCGCGGACTTTTCCCGAATATTCTTTTTCCTTCTGCTGAATGACCTGGTAGGAATGATCCTTTGAACCGTCGTCGTAGAGATTGATCGTGTAATCGGCTCCCAGCCTGTCCAGTTCAAGGACCCATTTGTCGATGACCGCCCCAATGGCTTCTTCCTCGTTGTATACGGGGATGACAACCGCCAGCTTTTCCATGTCGTTCAATGCTCCCTGATCTGTGTTTCAAAACAATTCAGTGCTGCCAGAATGGCTTTGTCCATATCCCAGTAACGATAACAGCCCAGTCTCCCCCCGAAGATCGTATTCGGACTCTGACGGGCGAGCATCCGGTACCGCTCCAGCAGCTCCTGATTGGCTTTCGTATTGACCGGATAATAGGCTTCCCGGTCTTTGTTCCATGTTTTCGGATACTCCTTGCAGATGAGAGTCCGGTTTGACTCGAACACGGTTCGCCGTTCCGGATGGAAATGCTTGAACTCATGGATCCTTGTGTAGGGGATGTCGGCGTCCGTGTAGTTCACGACCGTCGTTCCCTGATAATCCCGGACCTGATGGATTTCATACTCGAACTGAAGACTTCTCCATTCCAGATTTCCATACACATAATCGAAGTATTCATCTATCTTCCCCGTGTAAACGATCTTTGTTTCGGGAGAAATGCTTCCCCGGACCGATTGGAAGCCGGTATCGAGCATGACATGGATTCTGGGATTGCTTAAAAGCTTTTCGAACATCCTGAAATATCCGTCCCGCGGGACCCCCTGATACAGGTCGTCGAAATAATCGATCGAATAGGTGGTCCGCACAGGAAGCCTGCTGATAATGTCAGGCGGCAGATCGCGAGGGGATTTTTCCCATTGTTTCGCGGTATATCCCCTGATGAATTTTTCATAAAGAGTCTTTCCGACCAGTGCGATCGCTTTTTCCTCCAGATTTCCCGCGCTTCCGGCATCCTTCCTTTCGCCGGCAAGCAGATCCGACGCCTCGGCGGGGGTGATCGCCCGCTGATAAACATCGGAAAGCGTTTTCAGGTTGATCGGCATGAAATACGCTTTTCCGCCGCTGATCGCCAGGACTTTGTGCCGGTAATTCGTGAAATCCGCGAATTGTGAAATGAATTTCCAAACGGATTCATCCGAGGTATGAAAAATATGGGACCCGTAGCAATGATATTCTATTCCCGTTTCCTCGTCAATCCGGGAATAACAGTTCCCTCCGATGTGGTCCCGTTTTTCGATCAGCAGCACATCCTCGTTCAAAACGGACGCAATGCGGTTCGCGATGACAGAACCGTATATTCCTGCGCCGACCACAATATATTTATAATTCAGCATATGTCAGACCTTTTCACGCGTGCCTATTTTTGGGACTGGAATCGAGGATGCCGGCTCCTGGATCATACTACACTGGAAAACCTGCATGGAACACCCTGCAAGAAAATACTATAGCATCTTTCAATATAAAAATCAAGTATATTCCATGACGATGCAGAGAAAAAGCCGCCGCCCGGGAAAAACCGGACGGCGGCGGAATAACCAAATACTTTCGGTTCTGTCAGATTACTGCAGGAGCTGGCCGACAGAATCGGCGGCTTCCTGAGCAGCCTGGATAGCCGCAGGTTCGTGGCCGACGGTCCAGAAGGAGAAGTAGAGGTAGATGGTCAGGATCATGGCGACCACGATGAGCGTGGTGACGATGTCGACCGGGTGGATGGAGGCGCGGACTTCTTCCTTATTGATGGAGGAGAAGGTGAGGCCCTTGATCTGTTCCGGATCCTGCGCCTTGGTCGCGAGGGAGACGACGACGAGGACGATCACGGTGGCGAGGAAGAGCACGCCGCAGGCGTAGTAGGCGTTGAACGCGCCGATATTGTAGAGGATCGCGGGATTTTCAAGCTTGCCGGGGCCGAAGAAGGTCTGGACGGTCAGCTTGCCCATGCCGAGGATGAAGCCGACGGTGAGACCCCAGACGGCGCCCTTGGCGTTGATGCGGGACCAGAAGATGCCCAGCAGGAACGTGGCGGTGATGGCCGGAGCGAGGAAGCTCTGGACGTTCTGCAGGTAGTCGTAGAGACCGCCGCCGCCCTGGGCGACCTGCTTCATGATCGGGATCCAGATGAGGCCGCAGACGACGACCACGGTGGTCGCGATCTTGCCGACGTAGACCAGTTCCTTCTCGGAAGCGCTCTTTTTCAGTTTCTGGTAGATGTCAACCGTGAAGAGGGCCGCGGAGGAGTTGAAGAGGGAGGAGAGCGAGCTCATGAGGGCTGCGAGCAGACCGGCGATAACGAGACCGCGGAGGCCCGGAGGAAGCAGCTGGGTCACGAGGGTCGGGAACACTCTGTCGCCGTCGATGCCGGTGCCCTTCACCGGGAGGTGAATGACGCCCTGGGCGTTAAGAGCGGCGCCGATGAGGCCGGGGATGAGGAAGATCATGACGGGCATGACTTTCAGAGCGGCGCCCCAGATCGTGCCGCGGCGGGCGATCGTGAGGTTCTTGGCAGCCAGCGTGCGCTGCACGATGTACTGGTCGGTGCACCAGTACCAGATACCGATGATCGGGGAGGCGATGCAGATGGCGAGCCACGGGAAATCCTTGTCGGACAGCGGGTGCCAGAGAGCGTACTGGGAAGCGTGCGTGGCGGTGAAGTCACGGAGTCCGCTCCAGCCGCCGTCGAGCTTGCTGAGGCCGAAGTAGAGGATGAAGATGGAGCCGAGGAGCAGGATGATCGCCTGGCAGGCGTCGGTGTAGAGGACCGCGCGGAGACCGCCGAACACGGAGTAGATACCGGTCAGGATGATGGTCAGAAGCGCGCCGCACCAGAAGGCGTCGAGGCCGCCGAGGTGGAAGTCCGGGAAGAGGACGTTGAACACGAGGGCGCCGGCGTAGACGGTGACGGACACCTTGGTCAGCACGTAGGCCGCGAGGGAGATGATGGAGAGGATCCAGCGGGCGGTCGGGCTGAAGCGCTTCTCGAGGAATTCGGGCATCGTGAAGACCTTCGAGGTGTAGTAGTACGGGACGAAGACCCAGCCGAGCATGAGGAGCACCCATGCGTGCAGTTCCCAGTGCGCAAGGGAGAGACCGGTGTTCGCGCCGGAACCGGCCAGACCGACGATGTGCTCGGAACCGACGTTACTGGCGAACAGGCTGCCGCCGATGGCGAACCAGCCGATGTTGCGGCCGCCGAGGAAGAAGTCGGAGGAGGTGTTCTGGCCTCTGGACGACCAGATCGCCACGCCGGCGATGATCGCGAAGTAGCCGATGATCACGGCCCAGTCGAGCCAGTTGAGGGACACGGAGGTGGAGGTCGCGTTCGCGACGGCCTCGGTGACCTCGGCGGGGGCGGATTCCACGGCGGAGTTCACCGCTTCGGCGATGTCGGCCTGCGCAGTCAGAATCCAGTTGAGTGTGCTAACCATTTGTTTCTGGTCCTTTCTTAGGTTATTGTATGTTGGGAGAAAAGATGTGTTTAAAATAATTTGACTAAAACATACACCGCGGAAGCGCAAAAATCAACCCCGGAACAGACAAAAAAGACGTTTTTTCGGGTTTTCTTTCCTTACTTTCTAAAGGATACGCGCGCAAAAGCACAAAAACGGCCTGAAACGGAACGGGATCCCAGGTCATCTTCCGTTCGGGCGCGGAGAATCCTTGCTCCACAGCCGCAGATCCAGCTCCATCACGTCGAACACGCTCAGGATCTCCTTCAGTTCCTCCTGCGTCCGCCGCGCCGTTTCCGCGCCCAGATCGCCGCGCGACGGCATCTCGAAGAGGTCGCGTCCTTTCTCGATCGGGATCGCGATGTAGACATTCGAGTTCATGAACGCGAATCCGATCTTCGACACGCCCCTGCGGAAGCGTTCCGACAGCTTCAGCATCGTGTGCATGAGTTTCGGCGTCAGGATGTACCGCGCCTCAACGTCGTCCTCCGTGTACACCACGAACTTCTTCTCGAACGCCGGGTCCTCCATGCGCGTCATGTGGCCGCGTCCGGGGAGACTCAGTTTCTGGAAGAAATTGCCGACGACCTGTCCGAACGCCGCCTCGGCGGTGTCGGGCAGCACCCAGTGGCGATACCTGAAATCCTTGTTGAAGTCGGCGACCATGAAGACGCCGTTGAAAAACGTCTGGTACGTGGTGTGTTTCCCGTCGCTGTGCTTCTCCTGCACATTCAGTTCGCTGAAGCGGACCGGGATGCCCTTGTACGAGCCGGACACGAGGTCCTCGCCCGAATACGAATCCGCGCTCTGCGAAAAGATCTTCGAGCGGCGGAATTCCTCCTTCGGGATGTACCCGGACGGATTGTAGGACAGGCCGGGATCGAGTTCGTGCAGGAGCGCCGGCACCACGAGCTTTTTGTACTTGAGCCGGACGCCGCCCATCATCTGCGTGTATACGACCACGGCGAGGATGATGCCGGGCACCAGCACGAACGCCAGAAGATCCCCGGATATGGCGAGCGCGCCGAGCGAAAGCAGCAGGGCCGCGCCGGCGATGACAAACGATATGGTCAGCGCTTTCTGTCGCGTGGCGTCGCGAAGCTCGCGCAGCTCGGCAAGCGACCCGTCCAGCCCCGCGATGGGGAGCGGACGGACGTCGCCGCTTCGGCCGGATTCAGGCTCTTTCATTTCGGTTCGGACCGCCGTGCCGGATTACTTGTTGAAGAGGTCGCCCACGTTCGGGTTCGCGCGGTCTTCCGGCGCGGCCTCGAACAGCGCGGACTCCGTGAATCCGAACATGCCCGCGAGGAGGTTGTTCGGGAAGATGCGGATCGCGAGGTTGTAGTCCGTGACGGCGGAGTTGTACGCGCGGCGCGAGGCGGAGATCTGCTCCTCGATCTCGTTCAGGGACCGCTGGAGCTGGATCACGTTCGCGGACGACTTCAGGTCCGGATACGCCTCGACCTGCACCATCACGTTCTTCAGCACGCCGGACAGCTCCTTGTCGAGACTGAGGCGTTCGGCGGGATCGGTCGCGGCGGCCGCGCGCGTGCGGAGCTCGGTCAGCTTCTCCAGCGTGCCGGATTCGTGCTTCATGTACGCCTTCACGCTCGAAACGAGGTTCGGGACCAGGTCGCAGCGTTTCTTCAGCTGCACGTCGATCCCGGCAAACGCGTTCTGCACGTTCGCCTTTTTCGCCGCGAGGCTGTTGTACACGATAATGACGAATACGATGATTGCGACGGGGATGATCAGAAGGGCAAGCAGGGGCATGGCGAAGACCTTTCTATGGAAAATGGTTCTTTTTCAGCGGGAAATCCCGGTTTCAATCAATATAGCACGAAACATCCGCAAATCAAGACGCGGAGATCATTTTTCAGCGGAAAATAAGGAAGCCGGACACTGCCGCCGGGAAGGACTTGCGGCCTTATTTCTTCTTCAGGGCGGGGTCGTCGGACCAGCTGCCGCCGTTCGCTCGCTCGTTGAACATGTGCATGGACTTCATGTCGCGCGTGCGGACGGTCTGCAGGATGTTTCCGTGCTTCACGTGTCCGTCCAGATACAGCAGCGGGATATTGCCCTTGTGAATGGTGTTCCAGTCCTCGCCCGCGGCGTCCTTGTCGGTACGGTTGCCGCGCAGATGGAACGGCGCGCAGACCTCGTACTGCTGGTCGCTGTTTTTCCTCACATCCTTGAAATTGCTCCAGCGTTCGCCGAGGATGATCAGGTCGGACGGCGCGTCGATGTCCGGGATGCGGCTCTGCACGACGCGTTTGCTGTGGTCCTTCATGGTCCATAGCCCGTACGGGTCGTTGCGCCCGTAGCTCTGTGCGCCCTTCGTGATGTCGGCCGGACACCGCGCGATCTTCAGAATCTCCCGCGCGACGGGATCGAGCTTGTTTTCATCGCGGAATCTGTAAAAATCCCCTTCCGAGGAGAAATCGTATGTGCTGCCGGCCATGATCGCCACATTTCCCAGCCATTTTCTCCAGTCGCCGATAATGCCTTTGAGGTTGCCGCTGTTCTCCGTTGCAAACTGATGGAAGTACTCGCCGAAATTCTTCTGGTTGTTGATGCAGGATGCGCGTTTGGCGGTATCGCGGGCGGACCGAAGCGTGGGAAAAAGCAGTCCCGCCAGGATCACGATAATGGCGATGACGATCAGGAGTTCGATCAGGGAAAAACACCTGCGCATGCCGCGACGGCCGGAAGAAACGCGTCTGTTCATGGTATCGGACTCCTTGGTTGCAGAACTTTTTGGAATTGGGGGAGATAAG
>JAFXUM010000037.1 GCA_017524965.1 Lentisphaeria bacterium
GGGGCTTCGTCGATGTCGCCCGGGCGCGCCGGTCAGTCCTCGATCAAATTCAGGCTGGCTTCGTTCTTGTTTGTGAACCAGTCCGTTTCGGAATTGTTTCATTGTGGCGATACTATATCATTGTGCCTGCTCATTGTCAAATAAACTTTTCCACAGGAATAAACTCTTTTGGCTCATTTCATAGGAACGGCTGGTTTCTGCGTGGGCGCGTCTTTTATACAAAAGGCCGGATTATTCTGAAACAGGCTTGACAAACGGCAAAACGAGTGATATAGTAATATTTAGATAATAAACCGTGCCGTTGAAACGCGTTCGATTTGAGCTTGAATCGCTGGAAATCAAGCAGGAACCAAAAAAAAACGCGCCGCAACGGCCGGATCGAACCGGAACACCGTCAGTCCGCTAAGCAGGCGCGACTGTCTTCATCCACAAGGAGCAGGACATTATGAACAAGACACTGTTGGCTGCCGCACTGGTCGTCGTGGGCGGTGCATCCCTTTTCGCGGGGGATATCATCCGTTTCCGCGGCGAGAACTCACAGGGGATGTACATGGAGGAGAAAGGGCTCATGAAGTCCTGGCCCCAGGAAGGACTGACCCCGAAATGGACCTGCACCGGACTCGGCGAAGGCTGGTCCAGTCCGATCAAGGTCGGAAACCGTCTGTACATCACGGGAACAGGCGCGGGACGTCCGAGAAAGGAATCCGTCATCTGCCTCGATTTGAACGGCAAGGAGATCTGGAGGACCGTCACCGGTTCGGCGTGGGAACGTTCCTACCCCGGCGCCCGCAGCACCCCGACCTATGTGCCGGGCGAGAAAGAAGGCGAAGGCCGCCTGGTCGTGACGACCGGTTCCGGCGAGCTCTTCTGCCTGAACGCCGCCGACGGGAAGATCCTGTGGCAGAAAAACATCGCGAACGAATACGGCTCCAAGTTCGGCATGTGGGCGATGACGGAATGCCCCGTCGTGAAGGACGGCGTGGTCTTCGTGACCGCGGGCGGCAGCAAGGCGCTCGTCGTGGCGCTGAAGGTCACGGACGGCTCC
Source organism: Lentisphaeria bacterium (assembly GCA_017524965.1). Taxonomy (GTDB): domain Bacteria; phylum Verrucomicrobiota; class Lentisphaeria; order Victivallales; family UBA1829; genus UBA1732. The sequence continues at coordinate 1,046 of JAFXUM010000037.1, forward strand.
GTGGTCTGGACCGCGAAATCCAACAACGACACGCTCGCCTATGTGACTCCGGCGATCGTGAAGGACCAGCTGGTCGTGATGACCGGAAGCAAAGTGAACGGGATCAACCTCAAGGACGGGACCGTGATGTGGGAAGACAACTATGCTCAGACCGTCGAGCTGCGCGGCATGGGCGGCGTCAACTGCAACGCCCCGACCGTGAAGGACAACCGTTTCTTCGTATCCGCCGGATACGATCAGGGCGGCGTGCTGTACGAACTGAACGAGGACGGCAAGGGCGTGAAGGTCGTCTGGAAGAACAAGGCGCTGGATCCGCACCACGACTGCACCGTGCTCATCGACGGCAAGCTCTACGGCTCGAACTGGACCAGCAACAACAGCGGCAACTGGATGTGCGTGGACTGGGAAACCGGAAAGACCATCTATGAAACGCCGTGGGAACGGCTCGGCAAGGGCTGCGTGATCTATGCCGACGGCCTGATGTACATTTACGAGGAAAAGCGCGGCACGCTGGCGCTGCTCAAACCCGGCGACAAGTTCGAAACCGTCAGCAGTTTCCAGATCAAGTTCGGCAACAAGGAACACTGGGCGCATCCCGTGATCTGCGACGGCATCCTGTACGTGCGCCACGGAGACGCCCTCGCGGCATTCGACATCAAGGCGAAATAACCTCGCTGTCCGCGCCGATTGATCCGGCCGGACCGTGAGCGCATCATGAGTTCGGCCGGAGCAGTGTCTTCCGGGCGTTCCGCGCCTTCGGAATCCGGTCATCCTGTCCGGACAAATTACCTTTGTAATCAAAAGAAAAATCAAGCTGAATTTGAACCCGCACGCGCGCGAGCGCGAGAAACAAGATACCATGAACCGGAACCAAACGAACAGAATGCTCTTCTCGAAGGAAGCGGGGCAGCGCCCATGAAAAAACTCGCGGTCTGCGCCTGCCGGAAGTACAAAAAGATCCCGCAGGAAGTCCTGAACGAAGCGGTCACGGCCGCGGCGGAAGCGGGCATCCCCTGCGAGATCGTGCCCGATCTCTGCCTTGACGGCGCATCCGGCAGAAGCTTCGATACGAATACGCTCGTCCTCGCCTGCCAGACGCGCGCCATCCGTGCGATGTTCGGCGCGGATACCGACTGCACGGACATCCGGGCGTCCGATCCGGCTCAGGTCCGCGAGACGGTCCGGGCGCTTGCGGAGCCGATGCCCTGGATCCCGTGGTTCCCCGTGATCGACGGGACCCGCTGCGTGAACTGCGGCAGGTGCGCCGACTTCTGCATGTTCGGCGTGTACGAGAAAGTCGACGGACAGTTCCGCGTCGTGCATCCCGCGGCGTGCAAGACGGACTGTCCCGCCTGCGCCCGGATCTGCCCCGCGAACGCGATCATCTTCCCGAAATCGAAGGAAGACCGCCTGAACGGCGCGCTGTCCGAACCGGTCAAGCCGTCTCCCGACGACCAGACGTCGTTCCGGGAACGCCTGGAGTACCGGAAAAAGGTGCGCCTCTTCCGCGACAAAATGAGGTAACGGACCGATATGAACCCATCCGCCATCACACGCATCCTGACGGGCTGTTCGTGGCGCGCGCAGCGGCATCTGCTGCGGTTCGCCTGGAACGGACACCGGACCGTGCGTGCGTTCGAACGGCGGATGAAGGAGGGGAAACCGTTTTTTCCGGCGTTTCTGATGCTGTCGATCACGAACCGGTGCAACCTGAAATGCCGGGGCTGCTGGGTGTCGCAGACGACTCCCGCCCGTCAGCTCACGCCGGAGCAGATGCAGGGGATCATCGACACCGCCGCCAAATACAAGTCGCGCTTCTTCGGCATCCTCGGCGGCGAACCGCTGTTCCACCCGGACCTCCTGACCCTGTTCCGGCGGAATCCCGGCGCGTATTTCCAGCTGTACACGAACGGGACGATGTTTGACACGAAGCTTGCCGGTGAGCTCGCGAAGCTCGGCAACGTGACGCCGCTCATCAGCATCGAGGGGCTGGAGAACGAATCCCGCCGGAGACGCGGCCGCGACGACGTTTTCGCGCGTTCGCTCGCCGGGCTGGACGCGGCGGTGAAGGCCGGGCTTTTCACCGGCGTGACCGCGAGCATCAACAGAAAGAATTTCGACGAACTCGTGAGCCGGGACTACCTCGATTTCCTGACCGGCAGGGGAGTTCACTACATCTGGTACTTCATCTACCGTCCGTGCGGCCCCGACCCCGACTGCGCGAACGCGCTGGACCGCGCTCATGTGCTGGAACTCCGGCGGTTCCTGGTGGAACAGCGCCGGACTGCGAAACTCCTGATCCTCGACGCCTACTGGGACGCCGACGGACGCGCGCAGTGTCCCGGCGCGATGGGGCTCTCGCATCATATCGCGCCGAACGGGGCCGTGGAATTCTGCCCGATCATGCAGGCAGCCGGGGGATTTCTGGACGAAACGGCGTCGAATCTTGAAGCGGTCTTTCAACAGGAAACGGTCCTGGCGAATCTGCGGAAATTCAGCACGTCGCAGGGCCGCGACTGCATGGTGATCCATTCGCCGCACGAACTGCTCGACACCTTGAAATCGAACGGCGCGCAGGATTCGTCCGGGCGCGACGGGTTCTTCCGCGAGCTTGCGGAACGCACCCCGGCATGCTGCCACGACGTCCCCGGCGGCGAGATCCCCGAACAGTCCGCGGCGTACCGTTTCGGAAAACGCAACTACTTCTTCGGATTCGGAGCGTACGGATGAGCGAGATCAAACAGGCAGTCCCGCAGGACTCTGCAGTCCGGGAAGCGATCCGCCGCGCGGCGGAGGACCTGGTGCGCTCGCTCGGACTGAAACCGCCGCTCGGCCTGACGCATCTGAAACACCATGCGGCGGAGATGACCGCCTCACTCGAACTGACCGGACGCGGATTCGACCATTACGCCATGATCGTGCTGAACAACGCGCTCTGGACGCCGTATTTCCCGCACATCGCGCTCGAACAGCGCCTTTTGCTTCTGCCGTTCTGCCTGCGGAAACAGCCCGGCTGCACCGCTGATCACGACGACCTCGGATTGATCTGCCGCGGCTGCGGGCAATGCAGTATTCCGCGGCTTTCCGTCCAGGCGGACGCGCTCGACATGCCCGTGCTGGTCGCGGAGTCGAGCTCCGCCGTGGCGGACTGGGTGGAACAGGGCGTGATTCAGGCGGTCGTCGGCGTTTCCTGCCTCGATTCGCTCGAAAAATCGTTTCCCGCAATGATTCGTTCCGCAGTGCCCGGGATCGCGATCCCTCTGCTCCGCGACGGCTGCAAGGACACGGTGTTCGATCCCGACGACCTCGAACGCGCCATGTCCGTGCCGCAGGACACGGAAGTTCACGCTTTCCCCTACGGCTTGATCCGGGAGACGATCAACGATCTCTTCTCGCCGGACGGCGTTTCCGCCTATATTCCCGATAACCTCCTCAAGGATGAGGCCGTCCGCGCCCTGACCGCACACGGGAAGCATTACCGACCGAAGATCACGGCGGGTTGCTACGCCGCGCTGAACCCGTGCCGGGCGGACCTGCCGGA
>JAFXUM010000038.1 GCA_017524965.1 Lentisphaeria bacterium
ACGTCGTTCTGCTGGAACGCGAGGTTGAAAAACGGGAGGAAATCGAGTTCGGCGGTCAGCTGCGGCGCGGCTTCCGGCTCGGGAGAAACGGGGCTGTATTCTGATTCTGTCATGGGGGACGATCCTGGATGTCAATGAAACAATGAAACTGAATAAAAAGGGGAAATCCCATGCGGTCCGGGGGAACAGCATGGGACGGAGCAACGTTATCTGGCGGACCTGCCGGACGACTTCTTCGTCGCGGACGCGGCTTTTTTCGTCTTAGCCGGGGCGGCGGCTTTCGTACTTGCCGGAGTGACCGTGGCGACGGGTTCGGACGGTTCCGCCGGGGCGTCCTTCGGCTGGTAACGCCGCACGCCGCGCGGGTTCAGCGGGTTGATGGCGCTGGGCGGATAGCCGAGTTTCTGGTGGAACTGCTTGGAGAAGAAGAACTGGTCCTTGTAGCCGAGGTTGAACGCGGTTTCCTTCACGCTCACGCCGCGCATGAGCATGTTCACGGCCTCCTCCATGCGGCACTGGATCTGGTATTCGCCGATGTTGTGCCCCATCACGCGCATGAAATGCTGGCGCAGGGACGGATAGCTGAGCGGGAGGTCCTTCAGAAGTTCGGGCAGGGAACGGTTGTCCGTGAGGTTTTCGAGGATGATCTTCTTGATCTCGGAGGTGATGCGGTCGGAGAAGTCCTCGCGGCGGCTCTTCAGGAGCTTGGTGATGAGCGCGAACATCTCCAGCGGGATCTTCGACTGGTTCGTCTCGTTGTTCATGAACGAGATGAAGTCGAAACACTCGTTGAGGAGCGCGAGGGAGAGGTCGATCTCGCGCACGGGCGTCTGCGTGTTGATGCAGAAGACGTGCTTGCACATGGAGTAGATCCAGTTGTCGTCCTGGCCGGGCATGTTTTTCAGCTTCAGGTAGCCTTCGCGCTTCTCGTCAACCTCCATGTGGTCGGGCGGCGGCTGCCCGCCGTAATCCGCCGCGTCCTCGCTCATGAAATGGCACGACATGTAGAACTCGAGCCAGCGGCTGTTCTCCTCGATGTACGTGGCGTGCTTGCGGTGCGGAATGCGGAAAAAGAGCTTGCCGGGCATCAGGGGGTATTCCGTGCCGTCCTCGTCGACGTACGTGCCGCGTCCGCGGAGCACGACCGAGACGGAGAAGAGCGGGAAGGACCCGCCGTTCCAGTCGATCGAAACGTTTTCTTTTTTGAGGATGCCGGTGGAAAAGACGTCGCGGCCGATAGTGCGGAAGATACCGTTGTATTCCCGGTCGAATTTTTTTGGCAGTTCAAACATAACAAAAGTTCATGGATGATGGTGTGGTTCCGTGAACGCCGCGCCGTACAGGGAGAATTCCCGCGGCGGCGCACGTTCTTCTTGCTCGTTCTAACATAAAATACATGCTTTCGCGCCAATGTCAAACGAAAAAAAAGGAAAAAACAACGATAAAATGTTAAAAACTACATCTTTTGCCCGTTTTTGGATGTTTCCTGGTCGAACCCATGTAGTTTTTGCCGATGCCGTCGCAAAAAAGAATCCCGCCGGACCTTCATTCGGTTCCCGGCGGGGATAGAACGTCAATGATTGTTGACGGACTAGCAAATCCGGGGCAGGAGCTCGCCGCCGGGCTGGGGCAGGAGCGACTGCGCGCCGATCTCGGTGGTCATGACGACCTTGCCGGGATGGTCTGCGACGACTTCGCCGATGATCGCGGCGTTTGCGGAGTAGGGGCCCTTGCGGAGCGCTTCGAGGATGGCGGGCGCTTCGGATTTCGGCGCGAAGACGACGAGGCGTCCCTCGCAGGCGAGGTAAAGCGGTTCGAGCCCGAGCATGCCGCAGACGCCGCGTACTTCGGGCGCGACCGGGACGTCGGCGGAATTAAGGCGGATTCCGACCTTGCTCTGGTCGGCGATCTCGTACAGGACGGTGCCGACGCCGCCGCGCGTGGCGTCGCGGATCACATGGATGTCGCGCGAGGCGTCGATCATGCTCTTCACTGTGCCCCAGAGCGGGGCGCAGTCGCTGGTGACGTCCGCGTCGATCTCGAATTCGTTGCGGGCGAGCAGAATGGTGCAGCCGTGGCGGCCCACGTCGCCGGTCACGATCACGGCGTCGCCGGGACGCGCGAACGCGCCGGAGGTGCGGACGCCCTCGGTGAGCTGTCCGACGCCGGTGGTGGTGATGAAGACGTGGTCGACCTGGCCCTTGCCCGCGACCTTGGTGTCGCCCGCCACGATGCGGACTCCGGCCTCGTCGGCGGTCTTCTTCATGGCGGCGGCGATCTCCTCGAGCTTGGCGAGGGGGAATCCCTCCTCGATCACGAACGCGCAGGAGAGGTAGAGCGGCTTCGCGCCCATGCACGCGAGGTCGTTGACCGTGCCGCAGATGCTGAGCTTGCCGATGTTGCCGCCGGGGAACTCGAACGGCGACACGATGAAGCCGTCCGTGGTGAACGCGATCTTTCCGGCGTCCACGGGCAGGACCGCGGCGTCGTCGCCGGTGAAATCCGGGTTGGAGAAATGCGCCCTGAAGACGCGGTCGATGAGTTCGGCGGTCTGCCGTCCGCCCGCGCCGTGTGCGAGCGTCACGAAATCGTTGCTGTTCATATTATCCATTGAGAATATCTCCGTATTGGTAGTAGGCGGAACACGCCCCTTCGTTGGAGACCATGCACGCTCCGACCGGGTGGAGCGGGGTGCACGCGGTCCCGAAAAGTTTGCAGTCGGTGGATTTGCATTTGCCCTGAAGTACCTCGCCGCAGCGGCAGGCGGGATTGCTCCGGCCCGCGACGGGCGGCAGGCTGAACTTCAGCCGGGCGTCGTACGCGGCGAACGCCGGACGCAGTTTCAGGCCGGACATCGGGATCACGCCGAGTCCGCGCCACTCCGCGTCGCAAGGCTCCATGACGGCGTCCATCAGCTTCAGCGCGGCGGGCGAGCCTTCGGGCCGCACCACGCGCGGATAGCAGTTGCGGAAGAACGGTTCGCCGGAGGCGGAGAGCCGGACGATGACCGCGAGCGCGGTGAGGATCTCGTCGGCGGTGAATCCCGCCACGACGCCGGACACGCCGAGCTTCACGAGGTCTTCGCATACGGCGGTGCCCGTGATGGCGTTCACATGGCCGGGGTAGAGGAACGCGTCCGCGCTGCCTTTCAGCGCCCTGTAGGCGTTCGGCATGGTCTTGTTCGCGCCGAGGATCGAGAAGTTCGCGAGCCCTTCGGCGGCGGCTTTCTTCACCGCCAGACATGCCGCCGGGACCGTCGTCTCGAACCCGACCGCCAGGAACACGACCTGTTTGTCCGGATTCTCCCGCGCGAAGTCGACCGCGTCCAGCGGCGAATAGACGGTCTTCACCGCCGCGCCTTTGGAACGCGCCCCCGCGAGGCTCATTTCCGAGCCGGGCACGCGGATCAGGTCGCCGAACGTACAGATGACCGCGCCGTGTTCGAGCGCGAGCATCACGGCCTCGTCGATGTACCCGGCGGGCGTCACGCAGACCGGGCATCCGGGGCCGGAGATGAGCTCGATCTGCGGCGGCAGGATGCGGCGGATGCCGAGACGGAAGATCTCGTGCGTGTGGGTGCCGCAGACCTCCATGACGCGGAGTTTGCGCCCGTCGTAGGACTCAATGATCTGTTTCGCCGTTTCCATCAAGCGACTCCATGATCTTGCGGGATTCGTCCGCGTCCGTATCCGTGATCTTCGCGATGGCGACGCCGGCGTGGACCATGACGTAATCGCCAGGCTCCAGATCGTCGATGAGGTCCGCCGAAACCCTGCGTTTCGCGCCGGACGCGTCGATGAGGGCGGTGCCGTCCTCAATGCTGACTACTCTTGCGGAAAGACCTACACACATAAGCCGTCTCCTTCTCTGGTTTTGATGTGGTTGAATGCAAAAAGGTTGCAGACTTGGGTAAAAGGAATGATCGTTTCATTGTGGGATCTGTGCCGTTCCATGCTCTTTTTCCTTTGTTTTCTCGCGGTACTCCTCCTGGAGCCGTTTCACATCCTCCAGAATTCCGTCCTGCCATTTGCGGTATCCCCGGTATCCCGACTCGCCCGCGATTCTGTACGTCATCTTCACTCCCGGATCGCTGCTCGTGATCTCGACCTCGAACGAATCTTTCACAAGAAATTCGGAATTCTGTTTGATCTCATAGATGTCCTTTGCGATGTCGAACACATTTTGCGGGTCCTTCGCCGTGATCCTGATGTACATGATATGATTCAACTTATAATCGTAGTCGGCCTTGACGAGATCGTATTTCTCCTTCAGCGGATTCAGAATCCGGTAATAAATCTCAAAACCGTCCGGATATTTACATGCTTTCACGCTTTCCCCGTAGGTAAAAAAAGCAAGATACAGCGTGATCGGATTGAAAAGGAGAATCAGGATTGCGATAAGCGCGTTTTTTGTATGCTTTTTCATAGCAGAATCCTTTATGCCGAAACGGATGAATGGTTTTCAGGATGGTTCAGATGGTACATGGCGGCGAACGCCTGGCCCGCGCCGATGCCGCCGTCGTTGGGCGGGATCATGCCGTGCAGCAGCACGCGGAATCCCGCAGTCCGCAACAGGTCAGCGACAAGTGTGGTCAGCAGCCGGTTCTGGAACACGCCGCCGGTCAGCGCGCAGGTGTTCAGGCCGGAATCTTCGCGGATGGCTTCGCAGGTCTTCGCGATCATGGCCGCGAGCGAGTTGTGGAACATGTACGCGAGAATGCCGGAATCGCAGCCGGCATGGCGGGCAAGAATGATGTCATGCATAAGCGCATCCGTCGGCATGATGAGTGCGCCGGATGGATCGCGTTCCGGCGGCGGGCAGGACAGGGTTCTATCCGCCTCTTCCGGATATTGTTCCAGCCAGGTTTCCGCGGCGAACTGGAGCGCGGTGGACGCCTCGCCCTCGAACGTGGAGGATTTGCGGATGCCGAGGATCGCGCTGACGGCGTCGAAGAGACGTCCCGCGCTGGTCGAGACCACGCAGTTCAGCTTGCGGTCCAGCATGTTCTTCTGGAACTTGTAAACTTCCGGCGCGCAGAGGCCGATTTCGGGGGCGATGCGTTTGCCATAATCCGGGAACAGTGCCGCGATCATGGAAACGGCGATGCGCCAGCCTTCGCGCGCGGAGGCGTCGCCGCCCGCCTGCAGGAACGGACGGATGTGTCCGGCGCGGGTGAATCCGTCGGGCCTGGCGCGCAGGAATTCCCCGCCCCAGATCGTGCCGTCCGTGCCGTATCCGGTGCCGTCGAACGACACGCCGACGACCTCGTCCGTGAAGTCGTTTTCGACCATGCAGGAGAGCACGTGCGCGTAGTGGTGCTGGATCTTCAGGACGGGGATGCCAAGTTCGGATGCGACGGCGGACGAGTTGTATTTCGGGTGCAGGTCGCAGCAGACGAGTTGCGGCTTCATTTCGAGCAGTTCGGACATCCGCGCGACCGATTCGCGCAGGGCGCGGACCGTGCGCAGGTCCTCCATGTCGCCGATGTAGGGCGAGGGATAGAAGAGGCCGCCGTTTGCGAGGCAGAAGGTGTTTTTGAGTTCGCCGCCGATGCCGAGCACCTGTCCGCGGAAGTCGCCGGAGACGAAGAACGGGAGCGGCGCGTAGCCGCGCGAACGCCGGATCATGTACGGACGGCCGTCCAGCCAGTCCATGACCGAGTCGTCCGCGCGGAGACGGATCCTGCGGTCGTGCGACAGGATCACGTCGCAGAAGGCGGCGATCTCGGCGAGCGCGTCCTCGTCGCTGCGGCATATGGGCGCGCCGGAGACGTTGCCGCTGGTCATGACGAGGCAGTCGGGCATGGTCAGGTCGTCGTTGAAATTGAAAAGCAGCATCTGGACGGGCGCGTACGGCAGCATCACGCCGAGCGTGGGATTGCCGGGCGCGAGGACGTCCGGGAGCTCGCTTTCCGGGCGTTTCCTGAGCAGGATGATCGGTTTCTGGTGGCCGTCCAGGATCTCCTCCTGACCGGGCAGGACCATACATTCGCGGCGGACCGTCTCCAGCGAATCCATCATCACGGCGAACGGCTTCATGGGACGGTGCTTGAGTTCGCGCAGACGTGCCACCGCCACGGCGTCGCGGGCGTTGCAGCACAGATGGAATCCGCCGATGCCCTTGATCGCGACGATCTTTCCCTCGAGGATCGCGCGGCGGGCGGCGGTGATGGCTTTGCCGTTGCGTTCGGGGCGCCCGATGAGGTAGACCTCCGGGCCGCAGTCGTGACAGCAGACCGGCTGGGCATCGTAGCGGCGCGACTCCGGCGAGGTGTATTCGGTCTCGCACTGCGGACACATCGGGAAATAGCCCATGCTGGTGCGTTCGCGGTCGTATGGCATGGCGTCGAGGATGGTCAGGCGCGG
>JAFXUM010000039.1 GCA_017524965.1 Lentisphaeria bacterium
CCGCCTTCGGATTTCACGGATGTCCTATGGCACAGGGAGGAGCCCATTGTATCCGACGCTACGCTCTCGGCGCAACAGAATAATCCACACTGGGATCCCTCCGGCACACCCTTCGCCTATGCTCAAAATTGGGGTCTGGTCTACAAGATCATCATGGCCGCCGCCGCGTTTGTGGTCCTGCTGGTCCTGCTCTTCTCCGTCAAGAAGATCGACAAGGTCGAAGGATGATCGGCAGTTGATTGCTGTCGGATCGTCTCTCTGTTTTCGCTTTTCCGTCTTTTTTTGCTTTTCCTCCTTGACTTTACTTCGGACGGGGCTATATTTTCTAAATAGAGAACGATACATCGCTTGTTGAACTATACACCACCAGGAGGTTTGAACCATGAGAACATCTGTTTTGGCCATGATCCTCGCCGGCGGCGAAGGGACCCGTCTGGCTCCCCTGACCGACCAACGCGCGAAGCCCGCCGTTCCGTTCGGCGGCAAATACCGCATCATCGACTTCGTGCTGAGCAACTTCGTGAACAGCGGCATCGACAGCATCTTCGTGCTGACCCAGTTCAAATCCCAGAGCCTGATGGAACACATCATCAACGGCTGGAACCTCTCGAACGCCCAGCAGCGCGGCCACTTCATCATCCCGGTGCCCGCCCAGATGCAGACACGCGAACGCGAATGGTACCAGGGCACGGCGGACGCGATCTACCAGAACATGAACCTGATCGAGGACTTCGATCCCGACCTCGTGGCGGTCTTCGGCGCGGACCACATCTACCGCATGGACGTCAGCCAGATGGTCGACTTCCACCAGGCGAACAAGGCCATCGCGACCGTGGCGGCGATCCCGATCCCGATCGAGGAAGCCAGCCAGTTCGGCATCATCGAGGTCGACGACCAGTGGCGCATCACCGGATTCCAGGAGAAGCCGAAGGACCCGACCCCGCTGCCGAACGACAAGAACATGTGCCTCGCCTCCATGGGCAACTACATCTTCAACTCCGCCGACCTGCTGGCGCTGCTGAACCGCGACCACAAGGCGGGCAAGACCAGCCACGACTTCGGCAAGGACATCATCCCCGCCCTCGTGAAGACGAAGCGCCTCTACGCCTACAACTTCTACACGAACGTGATCCCCGGCCAGGACCTCTCCACGAAGCCCTACTGGCGCGACGTCGGGACCCTGAAGGCGTATTTCGAGGCGAACATGGACCTGCGCAGCACCACGCCGCACCTCGACCTCTACAATCCGCTCTGGCCGATCAACAACTACCACTACAGCCTGCCCCCCGCCAAGTTCATCCACAACGAGGAGATCGACGCCTACGGCCTCCCGCGCATCGGTCGGGCCATCAACTCCATCGTCTGCGACGGCTGCATCGTCTCCGGCAGCACGGTCACCGACTCGATCCTGTTCAACAAGGTCTTCGTCCACAGCTACGCCACCGTCCATAACTGCATCCTGCTGTCCGACGTCGACATCGGCGAACACTGCCGCATCCGCAACGCCATCATCGACAAGCACAACATGATCCCGCGCGGCACGATCATCGGCTACGACAAGGCCGACGACGAGAAGCGCTATTTCGTGGTCGACCTCGGCGTCGACGAGCAGGGCAACCCGAAGTGGCTGACCGTGATCCCGAAGGAACGCCATTCCCTGCAGGTGGTGCATCCCTCCGCCGACCTCGCCCGGCTGGACGCCGAACCGGAACCCGAAGCGAAGGCGGACGGCGCCGAACCGGCGAAAAAGTAATCATCCGCGAGACCTGCCGTGAACTCTTCCGGGGCATCCCTCCGCCTCTGGGACCGCGTTTATGAACGGGTGCGCCTCGAACTCGGCGGCGCGCCCGGCTGCCACGACTTTGCCCACACGCTCCGCGTGCTGAAAAATGCCGAACGGATCGCCGCGGAGGAATCCGGCTGCGATACGGAAGCCGTGCGCTTCGGTGCGCTGCTGCACGACGTCGCGCGTCCGGAGGAACTCGCCTCCGGCGGAAAGCTCTGCCATGCCGCGCTCGGCGCGGACAAGGCGCGCCGCATTCTTGAGGAGGAAGGCTGTACGGACGAGGCGTTCATCCGGCACGTGTCGGAGATCGTGCGGACGCACCGTTACCGCGGGAATCTGAAGCCCGCCACGCTCGAAGCCCGCATCGTGTACGACGCGGACAAGCTCGATTCGCTCGGCGCGTTCGGCGTGGCTCGTGCGTTCCATTTCGCCGGACGCATCGGGGCATGCCTGCACAACTCCGAACAGGAAGCCCTCGCCTCCGAATCGTATTCCAGCCAGGATTCCGCCTACCGCGAATACCTCGTGAAGCTCCGCGGGCTCCCGGACCATCTGCTGACCGCTCCGGCACGAAAATTCGCCGCGGAACGGGCGGCGTTCATGCGGGCGTTCTTCGACCGTCTGAACGAGGAACAGGAGGGCCTCCGGTAACATGCTTTCCGATTTCATGGCGTTCTGTTTCCCCGGCATGACGGCGTTCCAGCTGGTCATCCTTGCCGTCTCCGCGCTGCTCGTAGGCGTGAACAAGTCCGGCATCCCCGGGCTCGGCATGCTCCCCGTGATCCTGCTCGCGGTGGCGTTCGACCTGAATCCCGGCTTCGCGACCGGCGTGATGCTGCTCATGATCTGCGCGGGCGACATCTTCGCGGTGTCGTACTACCGCCGCAACGCCGACTGGAAGATCGTGCTCCGGCTGCTCCCGTACACCATGATCGGGCTCGCGCTCGGATTCGTCACGCTGCGTTATCTGAACAAACCGGAACACCTCCGCATGCTGATCGGCTGGATCATCCTGCTGCTGGCCGCAGTCCATCTCATCCGTGTTGCATTTTTCAAGCACGCGCCTGTCCCGAGTCACTGGGCATTTTCCGCGGTCGTCGGGCTGACCGCCGGATTCACGACGCAGGTGGCGAACGCCGCCGGGCCCGTGATGGCGCTGTATCTGCTGAGCATGAAGCTGCCGAAGGACCGCTACGTCGGCACGTGCGCCTGGTTCTTCATGATCATGAACTGGACGAAGCTCCCGGTATTCTGTTTCGAGGGACGCGTCACGGCCGCCGCCATCCACGCCGTCCTGCCCGTCCTTCCGCTCATCCTGCTCGGAGCGTTCCTGGGCGTGCTCTTCGTGAAACGTGCTCCGCAGAGATTCTTCGAGATCGTCATCGAGATCATCGTCATCGTTTCCGCGGTCAAGCTTCTCTGGCCGACCTCATCTTCCGCCTCACCTGAACACACTCCCGCTCCGGCGTCCGCGCCGGCGGAGGAGACGGCGCCCGCCGCGCTTCCCCCGTCCGCACCGGACCCCGCCGCCGCGGGCTGAACCCTTTTTTCATCCCCCCTCACAAACGGAGATCAACCATGGAACCCACTCCCCTGAAAGAAAACGAACAAACGGCCGCCGATGTCCGTCCGGACAATCCGTCCGCCACGAAGTCCGCTTTGAACGTCGCGGAACAGCCGGGCAAGGAAGACGCCGCTCCGCTGAAACAGATCGAACAGAAAGTCTGGAACGTCCGCACGGCCGATCTGCCGAAAAGCAAGGCGTTCCCGCTTGCCATCGAACGCGTCCTCCTGCTGACCGGCAAAAACTTCATCAAGAACAAATGCGCGCTGCGGGCTTCTTCGCTGACCTTCCTCACCCTCATGTCGGTCGTCCCGCTCGTCGCGCTCCTCCTCGGCATCGCGCGCGGCTTCAACTTCGAGGAGATGCTCCGCGAAAAGCTCGTCGAGAGCTTTGTCGGGCAGGAGGAGGTCGCCGAATGGATCCTGAACTTTGCGGACACCACGCTGAAGGTCGCCGCGGGCGGCGTCATCACGGGCATCGGCGTCGGCATGCTGTTCTTCACGGCACTGAAACTGCTCGCCAACATCGAAAGCTCGTTCAACGACATCTGGGGCATCAAGCAGGGGCGGCCCATGCTCCGCAAGCTCAGCGACTACATCACGCTGCTGCTCCTCTGCCCGGTTTTCGCCGTGCTCCTCCTCGGCCTCAATACCTTCGGCATGGCCAGCATCGAGGGCGTCCAGTGGCTCCCCGGAAAGAGTTATCTGCTGAACGCCATCCGCTACGTCTTCCCGGTTGTGCTTTCCTGGGTCATGTTCTTCTTCCTCTACCTCTTCATCCCGAACACCCGCGTGAAACCGAAAGCCGCCCTCGCGGGCGCGATCCTGACCGGCACGCTCCTCATCATCACGCAGTACATCTACATGTTCCTGCAGACGATCCTGACGAGCTACAACAAGGTGTACGGAAGCTTCGCCGCGCTGCCCTTCTTCCTCCTGTGGCTTCAGGCCACCTGGACCGTCATCCTCCTCGGTGCGCAGTTCGCGTTCGCCGTCCAGAACGTCAACTACTACGAATATTACCCCGGCGACCAGCCCCTCTGCATGCACTACCGTTCCCTCTGTGCTCTCCGCATCATGAAGCTTCTCGGCGAAGCGTTCAACAACCGGACCGGCGCCGTGACCATCACGGATATCTCCGGCAAACTTGAAATCCCGATTCGCATCGCGCGCGCCGTGCTGAACGACCTGATCACCGCCGGACTTGTGATCGAGGTCACGTTCGACCGCCGCCGCGACGACGCCTTCATGACCAAGGTCCCGCTCGGAGACTTCATCCCGACGACCATCCTGGAACGTCTCTCCAACATCGGCGACAGCGGCTATCGTTCCGAGAATGCCGCCGAGGCCGAGAAACTTCTGGCCGATCTCTGGTTGGCGGCGGAAAAGAATTCCGCGAACGCTCCGCTCGTGACCTTCACGCCGGAAGCGCAGCTGGAAGCGGAAAAGGCGGCAGCAGCCGCGGAATCGGCAAACGCCTGACGGCGGTCAATCCGAAAAAACGCCCGGGGACACTGTTCTCTCCGGGCATGAAAAAGCGGCGGTATCCATAAAACCGGATATCGCCGCGATCTTTTTTTTGAAACTACCCGTGTCCGAGCGCAGCCGGACACTACCGCAGTGGAGGCTCCGCCTCCTTAACCGACCGTCAGACCGGGCTCGGCGTCGCCGCCGTCCACGGTCACGAGCTTCAGGCTGCTGTCGCTCTTTGCCGCGAGGAGCATGCCGCAGGACTCGAATCCGGCGATCTTCGCGGGCACGAGGTTGGCGACCACGATGATGGTCTTGCCGACCACGTCCGCCGGCGTGTATTGCTGCGCGATGCCCGCGACGAGCGAACGCACGTCGCCGTTTCCGAGGTCGACTTTCAGGTGGAGCAGACGTGTCTTGCCTTCGATGCGTTCCGCCTCGAGGACCTTCGCGGTGCGGAGCTGCGTCTTGAAGAACTGTTCGATCGTGACCATGCCTTCCGGCACCACGACATCCTTGGTCTTCGGCGCTTTGATTTCCTGCTTTTTCTGCTTCTCCGGCTTCGCGGGGGCGGCCTCCTCGGTCTTCTCGGGCACGACGCGCGGGAAGAGCGGGGGCATGTCGACCATGGTGCGCTTCGTGCTCGCGCCGGGATCGGCGAACTCGCTGAGCGACTTGAAGTCGGTCTTCGTGATCTCCTCCTCGGAGAGTCCGAGCGAACGGCGCAGGAGCGTCATCTTTTCGGGCATGATCGGGAAGAGCAGGCCGGACACGATCTCGAGCGTCTGCGCCGCGGCGTACAGCACGGCCGCCAGGCGGTCGGTCTTGCCTTCCTTCGCGAGCGTCCACGGCGCGGTGCGCTCCAGGAACTTGTTCGCCTCGCGGACCACGTTCATGACGGCGGCGATCCCGCGGTCAAGCTTCATGGCGTTCAGCTCGGTTTCAAGCTGCTTCACGGCGAGACCCGCCTTGGAGAGCAGTTCCAGTTCGAGCGGCTGGAGCGGAGGCGGAGCGGGGAGCGTGCCGCCGAAATTCTTGATGGAGAGCTTCACCACGCGCGAAAGCAGGTTGCCGAGGTCGTTCGCGAGATCGGTGTTGAACCGCTGGAGGAAGTCCTCCTCGGTGAACGACGCGTCGTTGCCGGGCGTCATGGCGGCGAGCAGGAAGTAGCGGAACGCGTCCACGCCGTACTTGTCCGCCATGTCCATCGGGTTCACCACGTTGCCGAGCGATTTGCTCATCTTGCGGTTTCCGGTGAGCCACCATCCGTGCGCGAAGATGGTCTTCGGCATCGGGAGCCCGATCGCCTTGAGCATGGTCGGCCAGTACACGCTGTGCGTGGTGAGGATGTCTTTTCCGATCAGGTGGATGCAGCTGGTCCAGTAGCGCTCGAAACGCGTCTGATCGACGCCGTAGCCGATCGCGGAGATGTAGTTGATCAGCGCGTCGAACCACACGTAGCACACATAATCCTGGTCGAACGGCAGTTCGATGCCCCAGGACAGGCGGGATTTCGGACGGGAGATGCAGAGGTCTTCCAGCGGCTTGCGGAGGAACCCGAGCGTCTCGTTGGCGCGGAACGCCGGCTGGATGAAGTCCGGGTGCTCGGTGATGTACTGGATGAGCCAGTCCTGATACTTGCTCATGCGGAAGAAATAATTGCTCTCGACGATGGTGTCGACCTCGCGTCGGCAGTCCGGACAGCATTTGCCGTCGATCAGGTCCTTCTCCGTGAAGAACCGTTCGCAGCCCACGCAGTAGTAGCCCTTGTACTCGGCCTTGTAGATGAGGTCGCGGTCGTAGAGGTCCTGCATGATGGCGCGGACGATCTTCTTGTGGCGTTCTTCGGTCGTGCGGATGAAGTCGTCGTTCGTGATGCCGAGGCGCTTCCAGAGCTCCTGGAACCGGACCACGGTGCTGTCGCACTGCTCGATCGGGGTCAGGCCGTTCTTCGCGGCTGCCTTCTCGACCTTCTGCCCGTGTTCGTCGGTACCGGTCAGGAACCAGACGTCGTCGCCCGCGGCACGATGCCAGCGCGCGAGGACGTCGGCGAGGACGGTCGTGTAGGCGTGCCCGATGTGGGGCTTGTCGTTGACGTAATAAATCGGGGTCGTGACGTAAAATGTGTTATTGCTCATTGGCATGTTCCTTTCTTCTGTGTCAGAGGTAGCGGTCCAGCTCGGCGCGGACGCGCTGCGCCAGGACTTCGGCGGCCTGTTCCACCGGGATCATTTCGGAGTCGCGGGAGGCGCGCGTGCGGAATTCGACCATGCCGTTCGCGAGCGTCTTCGGAGAGACGATCACGCGGAACGGGATGCCGAGGAGATCGGCGTCGCTGAACATGAACCCGGCCTTTTCGCCGCGGTCGTCGTACAGGACTTCCACGCCCTTCGCCTGAAGGTCCCTGTACAGCGCCTCGGCCTTTTCGCCGGACTCGGAGCCGTTCGGCTGAAGCGCCACGATGTGGACCTGGTACGGCGCGATGGACATCGGCCAGATCGGGCCGTAGTCGTCGTGGTTGTCCTCGATGACCGACGCCATGGTGCGGCCGACGCCGATGCCGTAGCAGCCCATGTACATCGGCTTGGACTTGCCGTCCTTGTCCAGGTAGTTCACCTTCATCGACTTCGAATACTTCAGGCCGAGCTGGAAGATGTTGCCGATCTCAATGCCGTGTTTGAATACGAGCGGTTCGCCGGTCACGGGGCAGGGGTCGCCTTCGCGCACGCACGCCACATCGGCCACCAGGCCGCCCGTCATGTCGCGCCCGTAGTTGAAGTTTTTGTAGTGGAATCCTTCCTCGTTCGCGCCGACCACCAGGTTCACGGTCCCGGCCGCGGACGGATCGATCACGAGGCGGACCTTGCCCGGGACTTCGGCGATGCCGACCGGGGAGGCGTATCCGGGGACGGCGCCGCAGGCGCGGATGAGGTTGTCGTCGGCAAACTTGATCGCGTTGAGCCCGAGCACGTTTTTGAGCTTGCACTCGTTGACCTCGAAGTCGCCGCGGATGAGCACGAAGATCAGCTCCTTGCCATCCTCGGTGCTGTAGAACACCGCCTTGCCGGTCTGGGCGGGCGTCACGTTCAGGAAGTTCGCGACTTCCTCGATGGTCTTGCTGTGCGGCGTGGCGACCTTCTCGAGCGGGAGCTCTTCGCCGTTTCGCTCGAACTTCAGCCCGGACACCGCCACCTCGCGGTTGGCCTTGTAGCTCTTGCCGTCCGGCGACAGGAAGATGTTGTCCTCGCCGCAGTCCGCCAGGAGCATGAACTCGTGCGACACGCTGCCGCCCATCATGCCGGTGTTGGACAGGATGGACACGACGTGCTTCATACCGACGCGGCGGAAGATGCGTTCGTAGGCGGCATGGAGCTCCTGATAATACGCGTCCAGGTCCTCCTGCGAGGTGTGGAAACTGTACGCGTCCTTCATCGTGAACTCGCGGACACGGAGCAGGCCGGCGCGCGGACGCGCCTCGTCGCGGTACTTGGTCTGGATCTGGTAGATCATCACGGGCAGCTGCTTGTAGCTGTTGATCTCGGTGCGGGCGATCTGGCAGCTGGCTTCCTCGTGCGTCATGCCCAGCACCATCGCCTTGTTGTTGCGGTCCGTGAAACGCAGCAGCTCGGCGCCGACGGACTGGTAGCGGCCGGATTCCACCCAGAGATCGGCGGGCAGCACGACCGGCATCAGGACCTCCTGGCCGCCGACGCGGTCCATTTCCTGCCGGATGATGTTTTCGATCTTCGCGATGACGCGCTTGCCGACGGGCAGCAGGGAGTAGATACCGGCGGAAACGGGCCGGACATAGCCGCCGCGGACCAGGAATTTGTGGCTGAAGGTGGTGGCGTCCGCCGGATCCTCTTTCAGGCGGTTGCCGAACAACTGGGACATTTTCATGGAAAAAACCTCGCGGATGTGTGTATTATTATTTAAGAAACAGTATTTGCCGGAAAAAAATAATAT
Source organism: Lentisphaeria bacterium (assembly GCA_017524965.1). Lineage (GTDB taxonomy): Bacteria > Verrucomicrobiota > Lentisphaeria > Victivallales > UBA1829 > UBA1732. The sequence continues at coordinate 8,786 of JAFXUM010000039.1, forward strand.
ATCACGACAGAGAGTTTTTTTCAAGCGGAAACGGGCCGGAACGAAGAAAATACAGAGGGAAAAGAACACGAAGAACACGGCGGCCGACGATTTGTGCAAAAGAAAAATAATTGTCATTTTCCGCAAACATCGTCTTTTTATAAAAGAAATGCGGAAGAATTGCGTTTTTTGATTGCATTTTCCCGAATTCAGTGGATATTTCTTTTTGAAAATCTATCGGCAACTTTTTTCGGAGAAAACCGTTGAACCATATTCGCACATTTATCATATACGCCGTCGCGACGCTCATTCTGCTGCTGAACGCAGCGGAAGTGTCCGCCCAGAAGGCCTATTCGTCCCCCGGAAGGGTCGATATGGACAAGCTGGTCGGCAGATCGGACATCGAAAAGCTCTCGAAGCTGCCGGACGGCTTCGACGCGGCCGCGGATTCCTACGAATTCATCGGGGACAACCTGGTGGCGCGTGGGAACGCCGTGGTCCAGGCGCCCGGGATCGAGCTTTCCGCCGACAAGATCGTCGTGAACATGGATTCCGACCTCTACGACGTGGAGGCGGCGGGCAACGTCACGTTCTCGGTCCTGTCAAGGTCGGTCCAGACGATGGAGATCGAGGATTACGAACAGCTCCTGCAGGATCCCCGCGCCCGCGTGACCCTGCTCCGCTACGTCGTGAACGACCTCGGGGAACAGAAAGCCGAGGTGGAGATCGTGGTGGAATCCTCGTCGATTCACGCGGAACGGGCGTCGGGCAACATGCTGACGGGCGTACTCCAGTTCTCGAATTTCGCGCTGAAATCCGGCCTGTTCTACTGCGTCGGCGAACGCGCGGAACGCTTCTTCGACGGCACGATCAAGGTCCACAAATCCAGATTCACGACCTGCGAATACATCCAGGACGACCACGACCACTACGCGATCGCCGCCTACGACGCCACGATCGAACCGCGGGTCAGCAACAGCAGCCATTTCCATTACGACAACCAGGTCGGCGACCACAGCATCCTGATGAAGAACAATTTCTTCCAGATCTACGGCATCCCCGTACTCTGGCTGCCGGTCCTCTACAAACCGTCCGACCTGTCGAGCTTCGGCGGCAAGATCGAATTCGGAAGCACGAGCGAATGGGGCTGGTACATCCGGTCCGCGAAGCATTTCAAGCTCACGGATGATCCGTACTGGAACATGAACCTGATGCTGGACTGGTACGAAAAGCGGGGCATCGGCTACGGTCTGAGTTCCGACCTCCTCACGGCGGAATCCGCCACGGAGTTCTTCTTCTACGGCATTTACGACCGGAACCGGTATATTTACTGGGACCGCGATCTGAATCCGGGCGATCCGCACTATCTGGAAAACAACTCCCGCCTCAAGATCCCGTATTACCGGTATGAAGTCCGCACGAACAACCTGACGCATATCACGAACCACCTGGATTTCAGGATGCAGATCGACCTGATCAGCGACTTCGAATATCTCCGGGACTTCTTCTCCGACCGGTTCAGCTCCGAATACGAACCGCCGACCTACGCCTCGCTGGAATACCAGCATGAACGGTTCACGGCCAGCGCCTATATGACGCTCCGGATCAACGATTTCTATTCCACCGTGGACCGGCTGCCGGAACTGAGGCTTGATTTCCAGCGTCAGGAACTCTTTGCGAACCTGTACTATCAGGGCGAGATGTCCCTCACGCCGCTCTTCATGCGCTGGCGCAGATTCGACCGCGACATCCCCGGCGACGAGAACTGGCATATCAGGAACTACGGCACGCTGCGGTTCGATTCGCTCCACATGCTGTATTATCCCTTCAAAATCTGGAATATCAACATCATCCCGCGGACGGGCATCCGGCTGACCGCCTACTCGTCGTCGTCCGAGAAGGAGATCGGCACGGACGATCTTGCCAGGATGTTCATGGCGGACGAGGTCGAAGGGATCCCGTGGGGCACCAGGGTGACCAACTACGATTCGAAAGGCGGAGCCAAATTCCGCGTGATCGGGGAACTCGGCGTGGAGGCGAACACGAAATTCTACCACACCTGGCAGAACGTGAAAAACGCATTCTGGGGACTCGACGGACTGCGGCATGTGATCGTGCCCTACGTGAACTACACCTATATCCCGAGACCGACTGTAAACGCGGACAACCTGTACTATTTCGACGAGATCGACCGCATCTCCGAACAGCATTTCGTGCGCACCGGCATCGTAAACCGGCTGCAGACACGCCGGAACGGCGCGATTCACGAGTGGCTGTCCCTGGAACACTACTGGGATTTCTTCATCCACGACTCCGAGAGGTTCAACCATATCGGCGACTTCGGCACCATCCTGAAGTTCAGACCGTTCGACGGACTCACGCTTTCCGCCGAACTTCTGCTGGACATCGGCCGCAACGGCGACCACGACTATGAGGTGGTCCGGGGCGGCGAAAACGTCGGACGGCCCGGCATCGCGAGCGGAGTCATCAACCGCCTGACGACCTCGATCGACTACCGGTTCGCGCCGGAGTGGCGCATCTACGCCAGCTACGTCTATTCGGACGCATACGTCATGCGCTCGGTCTACTCCATGGGAGAACAGTTCTCCACCATGGTGGCAAGCTCCATGATCTTTACGCCGACGACCCGGTCCCAGACGATCAGCGGCGGTTTTGAATTCCCCCTGCTCATCGACAAAGACCTTCACGGCTACACCCAGTGCTCGTACGACATCGACCGCAACCTCGTCACGAAGGCCTGCGTCGGCCTTACCAAACGGTTCCACTGCTGGTACGTCGCGGCCGAAATCGGAACCGGCCAGCGCTGGGACCGCCACAGAAACGGCGAATACTCTCAGAAGCTGAAAAACTACCTCGCCGTCTCCGTCGGACTCACGGCCATGCCCGGCCTCAAGTTCGGACAGCGGGTCGGCGTCGGAAACTGAGCGGACAACCATCCATTTTTGAAAGGCATCGGACTCATGAAATTTGAACAGGACAAGATCAAAATCGGAGATATCCCCGTCGCGGAGCTCGCCGAAAAGTTCGGCACCCCGCTTTACGTTTACGACGAACAGAAGATCCGCGACAACTACAGGCGCGCCGTCGCGACGTTCCGGAAATACTACCCCGATTTCCGCATGTTCTACGCCGTCAAATGCTGCAACAATCCGGCCATCGTGAACATCCTGCGGCAGGAGGGCGCGGGCGCGGACTGCGCCAGCGTCAACGAGATCCTGCTCGCGAAATCCGTCGGGCTCACCGGCGAAAACATCATGTTCAGCGGCAATTTCCTCTCGGACGAGGATCTGCGCCAGGGCATTGAGACCGGGGCCGTCATCAACCTCGACGACGAAAGCCTGTTCCCGCGCCTCCTGAAATTCGGCGTGCCCGAGGTCATTTCGTTCCGCGTGAACCCGGGCTACGGCAAGAGCAACGTCGGCGAATATGTGACGAACGCCGGACCGAAGGCGAAGTTCGGCATCCACCCGGACAAGGTCACCGCCGCGTTCCGCATGGCCAAGGAGGCCGGCGTGAAGCGGTTCGGCGTCCACATGATGACCGGGTCCTGCATCACGGACGCGGACTACTTCCCGTTCGTCACGAAGCTGCTGATGGAGATCGTGTGCAAGACGGGCAGGGAACTCGGGATCGACTTCGAGTTCATCGACCTCGGCGGCGGACTCGGCATCCCGTACGAACCCGGCGAAGCCCCGCTGGACCTGGAATCCGCCGCGAAAAAGACCGCCGAAGTCTTCAAGTCGTTCGTGGAGCAGTACGGGATGAAGCCGCCGCGCCTCGAAATGGAGCCCGCGCGCTATTTCGTCGGAAACGCCGGCTACGTGATCGGACGCGTTCACGCCGTGAAGAATTCCTACTCGAAGATCGTCGGCACCGACGTCGGCATGAACGTGCTTGTGCGGCCCGCGTTCTACGGGTCCTACCACCACATCTATGTCGACGGCAAGGAAAACGAACCGCGCGAGACCATGGGGCTCTGCGGCCAGCTCTGCGAAAACACCGACTTCTGGGTCAAGGAACGCAGCCTGCCCGCGAGCCTGGGCCCCGGCGACCTCATCGTGGTGGAAAATGCCGGCGCGTACGGATTCGGCATGAGCTACCAGTACAACGGCCGCCTGCGGGCCGCCGAGGTGCTTGTGAACGGGGCCGAGGCGACGCTGATCCGCGACCGCGAGACGTTCGACGACATGCTCCGCCACACGCATGTGCCGGACCGTCTAAAAAAATAACCAAAAAAAATGAAACCAGGCTTTACTTCCTGAAAACGCAGGCTAAATTATGGTTACGCAAAGATGATTGAAGCCTGGAACGGAAACGAGAGGAGACCGCAAAAATGAAGTTCAGATTTTCCAAATTTTTCTCCAGCGATATCGGTATCGACCTCGGTACCGCGAACTGTCTGGTTTATGTCAAGGACCACGGCGTCGTGCTGAACGAGCCGTCCGTCGTCGCGATCAAGGACAACGTCGTCGTGAGCGTCGGCATCGAGGCGAAACGCATGCTCGGGCGCTGCCCGATGAACATCAAGGCGATCCGCCCGATGAAGGCCGGCGTGATCGCCGACTTCGCCGTGACCGAGGAGATGCTGCGCTATTTCATCCTGAAGGCGAAGGATTTCATGGCGCCGTACCAGCGCATTTTCCACCCCACGGTCCTGATCGCCGTCCCCTCCGGCATCACCGAGGTCGAAAGCCGCGCCGTGCAGGACAGCGCCATGCACGCGGGCGCGGCCAGGGTCCAGACCATCGAGGAGCCGATGGCCTCCGCGATCGGCGTCGGCCTGCCCGTGGCGGAACCGACCGGCAGCATGATCGTCGACATCGGCGGCGGCACGACCGAAGTGGCCGTGATCTCGCTCGCCGGCATCGTGGAAAAACGCAGCTGCCGCGTGGGCGGCGACGAGATGGATTCGTCCATCATCCAGCACATGAAGCGCGTGTACAACCTGCTCATCGGCGAACGCATGGCCGAGGACATCAAGATCCGCATCGGCAGCGCGTACCAGGTGCCCGACCTCGAGGAATCCATGGAAGTGAAGGGCCGCGACCTCGTCTCCGGTCTCCCGAAGAGCATCCGCGTCTCCTCGCAGGAAATCCGCACCGCCCTGCAGGAACCCATCGCCAGCATCGTCGACGCCGTGCGCTCCACGCTCGAACACTGCCCGCCGGAACTCGCCTCCGACCTCATGGACCGCGGCATCATGCTCGCGGGCGGCGGCGCCATGATCCGCGGCCTCGACCGCCTGATCTCCGAAGAGATGAACCTCCCCGTCTTCGTGGCCGACGATCCGCTGAACGCGGTCGTCAAGGGCACCGGCGTGGTCCTGCAGGAACTGAGCAACAACGTCCAGCTCTGACGCGCACTCGAAAATGGCTGAAACCGAACGTTATATCACCTCGACGCTGAACCGGCGCGACGAGACGGTCGAGAAGACGCTCCGTCCTCAGAAATTCGAGGACTTCCCCGGCCAGAACAGCGTCAAGGAACGCCTCAAAGTCTACGTCGAGGCCGCAAAACAGCGCAACGAACCGCTCGGACACCTCCTGCTTTACGGTCCGCCCGGTCTCGGCAAGACCACCCTCGCCTACATCATCGCCAACGAAAAAGGCGCAAACATCAAATCCTCCAGCGGCCCGGTCATCGAGAAGCCCGGCGACCTCGCCGGCCTGCTCACGTCCATGGAGGACGGCGACATCCTCTTCATCGACGAGATCCACCGCCTGAACACCGCCGTGGAGGAATACCTCTACAGCGCGATGGAGGACTATTTCATCGACATCATGCTGGACCAGGGGCCCGGAGCGCGGTCCGTCCGCCTGAACCTCGCAAAATTCACGCTCATCGGCGCGACCACGCGCCAGGGGCTTCTCTCCGCCCCGCTCCGCGCCAGATTCAAGCTCGCGCCGAGGCTGGACTACTACGACCCGCAAAACCTTCAGAAGATCGTCCAGCGGTCCGCGCGCATCCTGAACGTCGGGATCACCCCGGAAGCCGCGTTCGAGATCGCGCGCAGAAGCCGCGGCACCCCACGCATCGCGAACAACCTGCTGTCCTGGGCGCGCGACTTCGCGCAGGTGCGCGGCAACGGCACGATCGACGACGAGACCGCCCGCAAGGCGCTTTCCATGATGGAGATCGACAGCAACGGCCTCGACGAGATGGACAAGCGCATCCTCGAGACCATCGTCGCGAACTTCAACGGCGGCCCGGTCGGCCTGAACTCGCTCGCCGTCGCCATCGGCGAAGACCCCGGCACCATCGAGGAAGTCTACGAGCCCTACCTCATCCAGGAGGGCTACCTCATGCGTTCGCCGCAAGGACGCATCGCCACCGACAAATCCTGGTCCCTCTTCGGCCTCACCGCGAAAAACCGCCTGACCGGACGCGGCTCATCCGGGAAAAAAACCGATTCCGACCAGCCCGATTTCTTCCAGTAACCTCAACTTCCCGAATCGCACACGCGCCTCCGCGCAATCCATGAAAACCGACCTCATCCTCCCGTTCTACAAACCCCATGAAGGCTGGCTGAACCATCTGCTCGAATCCGTCACGGCGCTCCGGCAGACGCTGAACGGACGCGGCTCGACCCTGCGCGTGATCCTCGCGAACGACGGTTCGCCGGAGTCCTGCTACCCGGACGAAGCGCTGGACGCCATCCGCGCGGCCGCCGACGAATTCATTTTTTCCACTTACGACGTCAATCACGGGAAGGGCTATTGCCTGCGCCACGCAGTTCAGAAAGCGGACGGCGACATCCAGCTCTACACCGACGGCGATTTCCCGTTCGGCTGGCAGTGCGCCGCCGAGGCGTTCGACCGCCTAAACGCCGGCGCGGACGTCGTGATGGGCGTCCGCGGGGCCGACTACGGCAAGGCCCTGCATCCGCTTCGCAAGATCATTTCCAGGGGCGTGCGCCGTCTCAACAGATTCCTGCTCGGGATGCCGGAACGCTATCTCGACACGCAGGCAGGTATGAAGGGCTTCCGCGGCGCCGGAAAACAGGCGTTTCTGGACACCACGGTCGACACCTTCCTGTTCGACACCGAGTTCATCCTGCTTGCCTGGGACCGCGGGCTCCGCATCGACACCATCCCGCTCACCCTGCGGACCGGCCTCTCCTTCTCAAGAATGGGTTGGCGAATCCTCTTCCGCGAGCTCGGACACTTCCTCCGCATCATGCCCGCGCACTGGTTCCGCAAAAAACAGCACCGCCCGGCGCAGGACTGACCGATGAAAAGCATCCTGCTTTCGTTCGACATCGAGGAATTCGACCTGCCGGCCGAGTTCGGCGCGGAGATCTCCCGCGACGACATGTTTTCCATCGCGGGCGAGGGGACGCGACGCATCCTCAGGATCGTGAACGAAACGGGCGCGCGCGTAACGTTTTTCGTGACCGCCAAGTTTGCATTGGAGTTCCCCGATCTCGTGCGAGAGATGAAGGCATCCGGCCACGAGATCGCCTCCCACGGGTATTCCCATACCACGTTCGAGCCCGCCGACCTGAAGCGTTCCCGCGAGGCTCTGGAAACGATCATCGGCACGCCCGTACATGGATTCCGCATGGCGCGTCTCGCGAAAGTCGGCAAACAGGACATCCTGGACGCCGGGTACGACTACGAATCCTCGCTGAATCCGGTCTGGCTGCCGGGCCGCTACAGCAATTTCACCGCACCGCTGAAACCTTTCCGCGAAACGTGCGGCCTGTGGCAGATGCCCGTGTCCGCCCTGCCCGTGGTCCGCTTCCCGCTGTTCTGGCTTTCGTTCAAAAATCTCCCCCTGCCGGTTTACCTTCCGATGGCGAAGACCGCCATGTCCGCCACCGGGTTCTTCAACATGTATTCGCACCCGTGGGAATACCATGAACGCGCCGCGGAACCACGGTGGAAGATCCCCGGCTACATCGTGCGGCACGCCGGGGAATCCCAGTGCGGTCGCCTGCGCCGTCTGATCGCAAGCCTCGGCCGCTCCGGCACGTTCGAGACCTTCAGCGCGTATCTCGACCGGATTCAGGCGAAGCAGTAACGCGCGTCAGTTTTCTTTCGGCGGCACAGGCGGAGCGCCGATCTTGCGCGACTCCCATAGCTTGCGGACGGATTCCCTGCATGGGGTGCCCAAAAAAGCATCATCCGCGATTTCCTTCACGCCCTCCGGGATTTCGATCTCCGTCAGCGCGTCACAATTCGAGAAAGCACCGGCGCCAATGGTCTTCAAGCTGTCCGGCAAGTGGAGCGTCTTTAACGCTTCGCACTGGCAAAACGCCCGCTCGCCGATCGTCTCGACGCCATCCGGGAGTGTGACCGATTCCAAAGAAAAGCAGCTGATAAAGACCATTTTTTCGATTGAGCGGATGCCCTTCGGAAACTCGAATTGCTTCAGCTTCACGCAAAAGCCAAATGCCTCGTCTCCGATTTGGATGCCATCCCGCGGCGGCGCGGCGGGTTTGCCGTCTTTGTTCAGCGTGACACTCTCCAACGAGGTAAAGAAATAGAACGCACGAGATTCAATGGAGGCGTACGCCGGGAGCACGACCGATTTCAGCTTCGTGTTCGTCGAATAAGAAACTGCATGAGCCGGAATCATATTGACCGTGTTCGGGAACACGACCGATTCCAGGTTTGCGCAATCACGGAACGCCTCACTTCCGATCTCCGTCACGCCGTCCGGGATCACGACGTCGACCGCGTCGGCGGGCGCACGAAGATAAACGACTCTTTCCGTTTCGGGCGTGGGGCTTCCGTCGTAATAGACCCGTTCCACGCATATGGCCGGCGTATCACCGCTGCGGTCTTCGGACGAATAGACGAACCCTTCCCGGAACTCCGTTGCAGTTGCGGTCTCCGCGGAAGACGCCGAATCCGTCGCGGAAACCGCGTTTTTTTCGTCGGAAGCGGATGAACCCGAATCCGTGTCCGGCTCGGTCGGTTCCCCGCCGCAGGAGACGAGGAACGCAGCCAGAACGGCGGACGCGGCGATCAGGCGGACAACAGCCGGAAAAGACTGGAAAGAAAGATGTTTGCGCATAGGAACCGGATCCCTTATCTCGGCAAGCCGACAAAACGATTTCTTCGACTAATATACCGCCTGTTTTTTATTTTGCAAGTCCACAAACAGGAAAAAGCACGCCGGAAACCACAGGATAGACAGGCAGCCGTCACATCGTGTGGCACGCCGGGGGATCCCGGGGCCAAAACAAACAATAAGATCCCGCCTTTTTTCCCATTTTCAGCGGTCCGGCAGCCGTCATTTCTCTGACGAAATGACCGTCATTTCATCCGTCATTTCGTCAATCAAGCCGTCACATCACTGATTGTCAGCAAATTGCGGAGTGACGGAACAACGGACTGGTTCCGTCATGTCGAATCCGCCCGGCTTTTCCGCCGCACCCATTAAACGATCTTTTTCATCCGGTTTCTGATCCGGTTTTCCAGGACCTGGAAGAGTTCTTCGGGGTCCACCCGGCGGACCGTCGCCGCCGCCAGATAGTCGGATTCGAGTTCCCGGCGGACATCGGCGGAGATCTTCAGATAACGGAAAAGGCGGATCAGGTCGTCGGCGATGACCGTGACCGAAAGCGGGGATTCTGCGCATTCGGCGACGTCGATCCAGGCGAACTTCATGCCGTCGGGATCCTGTCTGTAGAGCAGATTGGCGGGCGTGAAACCGCCGTGGACGAATCCCCGGTCGTGAAGCCTCGCCAGCAGCGCCAGATGCCCACGGCAGAATTCCTTCAGCAGCGGGATGTTGTCGACATGGATGCCGATGCCGTTGTAAAAATCGACGCCGTTGCGATAACCGTCAAGAAACCGGGTGGCCATGAAAGCGTTCTTCAGGGCGCCGCCGCACCGGATCTCCCCGGCCGCCAGCAGATCGGGCAGAGGGAATCCCATTTCCGTCAGGCGGGTGTAGTTGACCGCCTCGGAAGCGCACGGCGACCGCCGCAGGAAATACTTGTAGGAGTTTTTGACCTTGAAAAAACTTTTGTAGGCAAGGTCGAATCCCTGCGACGCGGAGACCTTCAGCACGAATTTGGTGCGCGTGCTCCAGATCGTTTCGGAAACGCCGCCCGGCCGAAGCGCGCCCGTATCCGACAGGCGTTTGAACTCTTCGGCGAAATCGCTCCGCACCCAGCCCCAGGAACGGAAGAGGCTGGTCATGTCCGGCGAGAAAGCCGGAGCCGTCAGAAGATGGTTCATGTCGCCGGGATTCATCGTGGCTGTTACAGATCGGCCTCGGTACGGCTGAACTGCGTGCTGTGCAGACGCTTGTAGATGCCGTTCTCGCGGGCGAGCAGATCGGCCTCTTTTCCGAATTCCGCGATCCTGCCGTTCTGCATGACGAGGATCATGTCGGCGTTGCGGATGGTGCTCAGGCGGTGCGCGATCGCGAAGACCGTGCGGTTGGACATCACGCGGTTCAGCGCCTCCTGGACCAGCTTTTCCGTGACGGTGTCGAGCGCGCTGGTGGCCTCGTCGAGGATCAGGATGGGCGGGTTGCGGAGGATGGCGCGCGCGATGGAGACGCGCTGTTTTTCGCCGCCGGAGAGCTTGAAGCCCTTCTCGCCGACTTCGGTCTCGTATCCCTTCGGGTGCGGACCGTTCACGATGAAATCGTGGGCGTTGGCGAGCTTGGCGGCGGCAATGATCTCGTCCATGGAGGCATCCGGCTTGCCGTAGGCGATGTTGGCCGCGATGGTCTCGTTGAACATGATGGCGTCCTGGTTCACCACGCCGATCATGCGGCGGAGCGAGGCGATCCTGTAGTCGCGGATGTCCACGCCGTCGATGGCGATGGACCCGGAATCGACGTCGTAGAAGCGCGCCAGCAGGTTGGCGATGGTCGACTTGCCGGACCCGGTCTCGCCGACGACCGCGACCATGCTGCCGTGCGGGATGTCGAACGACACATGGTCCAGCACCACCCGGTCGTCGTAGGAGAAGCAGACATCGCGGACCGTGATGCCCTGCTTGAATTCGTTCAGTTCGACCGCGTCGGCCTTTTCGGGCAGGGAGGTATCGGTGTCGAGCAGCGCGAAGTAGCGGTCGGCGGCGGCCATCGACTGCTGCAGGCTGGCGAAGACCTTCGAGATGTCCTTGATCGGGCGGAACGCCATCATCGCGGGCGTCAGCAGGGCGGCCAGCTCGGTGACGGTGATGCCGTGCTTGTAGGAGTAGAGCAGGAAGATCAGGGTCGAGGTCACGCCGACCATTTCCATCAGCGGGGTGAACATGATGTGCAGGCGCATCGCCTTGATCGCCTGGCGGTAGTATTTGCGGTTCACGGCGCGGAACCGTTCGTTTTCGCGGTCCTCCGCATAATACGCCTTCACGGCGCGGATGCCGGAAAAGACCTCGTGCATCCGGGAGAAGACGTCGGCGATTCGCGCGAAACTGCGCTTGTAGTATTTGCGGACGATGCGGCTCACGATCACGATCGGGATGATGACGATCCCGAGTCCGAGCCCCAGCAGGATGACCAGCCCGTAGTCGTCGAACTGGCGGCAGGCGACCACGATGGCCGCCACACAGCCCAGGATCTGAAGCGGGGCGTTGGTCAGGTCCTCGATGGAGTGCGAGACGGAATATTCCAGCGCGGACGTGTCGTTGGTGCAGCGGCTGATCAGGTGGCCGACGTCCATGTCGCCGTAGAACCGGAGCGACTGGTTGGTGAGCTTGCGGAAGATCGTGTTGCGCATGTCGGCGACAACGCGGATGCCCACGTAGCGGGTGCAGTAGCCGTTGAGGTACATCCCCAGGCTCCGCAGGAACCACACCAGCACGAACGACGTGATGTAGATCGCGAAAAGCTGCCACGCGATCCGTCCGTCGGGCGTCACGATGTCGAAATCCTTTTTGACCGGCCATTCGACCTTGATCGTCTTGCCCTCGATGGCGCAGGGCAGATGGAACCGGTTGATCGCGTCGTCCGCCTGTTTCAGCAGGCGCGTGAGCTTGGGATCGTCGTCGGCCGGGCCGGACAGGATCTCCGCCATGCGGCGGTCCTTCTCCGCATCGCTGATGTTCTGGTCCGCGGCGATCCCGCGCAGCTGGGCGATCTCTTCGGCCGAAATCTCGCGCTGATCCGCGGACGCGCCGATGTTGCCGCCGGAATCCACCAGGCCGACCAGCTGCGGCACCAGCAGAAGCGCGAAAAAGAGCGATCCGCCGACGAGCATGCCGCAGAGGATGCCGAACGTCAGGCGTTTCCAGTATGGTTTCGTATATTTCAGCAGCCGCAGATAGCTTTGGGCTTTGAAGTTGGAATCGTTGTCCGTAGTGCTGCTCATGAATGTCTCCGGGGAGGTGTCAAAATAACAAAAGATTCAACAATTAATATAGCATGAAATCAGCCCGGATTCAAGGCGAATCGCCAGTTTTGACGAAAAACGCCCGTCCGCCGCCCCGGCTCCGGAATCCGTTTCCCGTTTTGCGAATCATCCGCCGGGAGCTCAGAAGCTGTTGAAAGCCTCGAGGAGTTTGTCCTTCAGCGGGTTCTCCTCATAGTCGACCATGATGAACGAACCGCGGGCGACGGCAGAATACTTGAACCCGTAAATGTAGAGGAAGCCGTTCTTTTCCACGTATTCGATTTTCGCGCGCGCTTTCTTGTATTTCGTGTTGAACTTGTAGAACGCGACCTGGCGGTTGGCGACTTTCAGCGCGAACCCGGCATCCGCATGGATCGGGTCGACCGCCATCTCGCCGTCGAACGTGCCGCCGGTCTGCTGCACCATGTGCCGGTAGAGCTCATGAATCGTACGGTCGTTGTTCTCGACGGTGGTACGGCAGGCGCCGCACAGGATGACCGCGGCGGCGGCGAAAAGAATACATATCGATCTGAACATGGCAGTTTTCTCCGGTTAAAAATGCTCAACAACATAATGTAGAAGCATTTTCCGCAAAGTCAAGCGCGCCGGAAAAAAAAAAGCGAAATCCGGGGAGACGCGCCTCCTCCGCGGTTGTATCCGGCTGCGCCCGGACACGGGAGGGGGCGGGTTCACTTGAGCGAACGGAGCAGGGCGATCACCTGTCCCATGATCCCCGGATCGGGATCCGAATCCATGTTCACCTGACGGCACGCCGGCACACCGCCGGTGCGTTCCAGCACGATCATGCCGGGATGCAGTCGTCCGGGGCGCGTCCAGACGATCAGGATGTCGCCGGGATTCACGTCGGATTCGGCGGGAAGGGCGTTGAACAGCCCGGAACGCACGGCGAAAAGGTCCTTCGCACAAATCTTTTCGGGAAGCAGACTGTCATCCACAAGATAATAGGATGCGGGCGCTCCGGCGAAATTGATGTTCTTTTGAAAAAACGGGACACAGACCGGGACTTTCTGCGGCAGGCCGGATCCCATTCCGACGGGCCGGATGCTCCGGCGGCGTCCTTTCTGACGCACGATGACGCGTTTGCGCTCCAGCGCGGCGATATGGGCGGCGGCGGTCGACGGCTTGATGGAAAAATACTCGGCAATGTCGTACAGGGTGGGTGAAATCGTGTTTTTGCCGATGAAATCGCGAATGAAACCTGCGATCTCAAACTGCCGTTTCGTGATTTTCTTCATTCGTCCGGGTCCTCGTGGGGCGGGGGTCATTGATTGGCGTACACCGGGAGGGCGGAACAGGAAACCCGGCGAAGTGAGCAGGAAACAGGAAGAATTCTTCCGTCAGAATACAATACAACGGAAAGGGAAAGCTTTCAAGCGTTTTTTGAAACTTTTTTGAAACTATTTTCAATTGACGCATACAAATATATGATGGTTTTTTGATGCCGGAAACAGGCGGAACGCCTTGACTTTTCGCCTCCGGCATGGTATTTTATTTATACCATAACGACAAAATCACAACATGACAGGAAAGGAAACAAATCCAACCATGAACGCATGCGATCTGAAAGGCAAGGCGGTCGTCTTCCTCGGCGACGGCATGGCCGATCTCCCGATCCCCGAACTCGGCGGGAAGACCCCGCTCGAATCCGTCCCGACCCCGACCATGGACAAAATCGCCGCAAACGGCGCGTCCGGCACGTTCCTGACCCTGCCGGAAGGCTACCCGACGTCCTCGGACGTGGCGAACATGTCCGTGCTGGGCTACGCGCCGTCGCTGTACTATCCGGGCCGCGGCCCGATCGAAGCCGTGAGCCAGGGCATCCCGCTCGCGGCCGACGACGTGGCGTGGCGCTGCAACCTGATCACGGTCGAGGACGGCATCCTGAAGGATTATTCCGCCGGCCACATCACGAAGGAACACGCCCGCGTCCTGATGGAGGCGCTTCAGGAGCATTTCGGCTCGGACAAGCTCACGTTCTACCCCGGCGTCAGCTACCGCAACCTGCTGATCCTGCACGGGCCCGAATTCTCCCCGAAAGTCGGCTACTACAAGCCGGATTCCTCGCAGGACATCCCGGTCGCCGAGCTCCCGTGGACCGCGCTGGACGATTCGAAGGAAGCCGCGTACACGGTGGAATTCCTGAACAAACTCTGGGCGGACGCGGCGGCGTTCCTGGCCGAACACCCGCTGGTGAAGTCCGGCGAGGCGAAGGGCAACGCGATCTGGCCGTGGAGCCCGGGCCGCACGCCGTCGTTCCCGAAATTCACGGAACGCTACGGCGGCAAGACCGGCGCGGTCATCACGGCGGTCGACGTGATCTCCGGCATCGCCAAGTGCGCCGGGATGGACGTGATCCCGGTCGAGGGCGCGACAGGCTACATCGACACAAACTACGAGGGCAAGGCGCAGGCGGCCATCCGCGCGATCGAAGACCACGATTTCGTGTACGTCCACCTCGAGGCGATCGACGAGACCGGACACGAAGGACGTCTCGACCTCAAAATGCAGGCCATCCGCGACTTCGAAAACCGCATCATCAAGCCCGTCGTCGAGGCGCTTCAGGGACGCGGCGTCACGTTCGCCGTCCTCCCCGACCACCCCGTGCCGCTCTCCATGCGCCAGCACACGCGCACCCCGGTGCCCGTCTGCATCTGGGGCCCGCACATCCGGCCTGATTCCGTCACGGAATACTCGGAGAAAGCCGCCCTGAACGGCTCGCTCGGATTCATGACCGGCGACGCGTTCATCCGCATGGTGCTCGACCTCTGAGGAAATAACGGAACAACCGATAAGATCGTTTGTGCGCGAGCACAGCCGCGCACTGCTCGACACACAATGTGTGCTCGGATCGCCCTCATGGCGGTCCGGGCGTTTTTTCAGCGCTTTGCCGTGAGGAAACGGACCGCGCCGTACTGGTCGTGCAGGAGCGCGGGATCGTGCAGATACTTCGAGGTGAGCTCGAACGCCCGGTCCGCGTTGCACGGATCAAGCTCGAAGAAGACGCGTCCGCCCGGATTCAGGTATGCCGGGGCCTGCTCCAGCGCGCGGGCGATGACGTCCAGTCCGTCCGCGCCGCCGAACAGCGCTTCGTCCGGCTCGTAGCCGCGCACGTTCGGCGGGAGGCTGCCGCGGTCGCCTTCCGGGATGTACGGGAGATTCGCCGCGATGAGGTCGAACGTGCGTCCGGCAACCGGAACGAAGAGGTCGCCTTCCAGAAATGTCACGTTCGGCAGGGCAAGTTTTTTCAGGTTGAGCTTCGCCCACCTCAGCGCGTCCGGGGAAAGCTCGACGCCGACGACGGTCAGGTCGGGACGCTCCGATGCGAGCGCCAGCGAGATCGCGCCGCTGCCCGCGCCGAGTTCGCAGACGCACGCGCCGCGCGGCAGGCCGTCGAGCATGAGGTCGATGGAATACTCCGTCTCGGGACGCGGGATCAGACACCCCGGACCGACGGCGAGTTCCAGGTCGCGGAACGGCGCATGGCCGAAAATGTACTGCCACGGCTCGTTCTTCAGGCGGCGCGCCAGAAAGGATTCCGCGCGGCTTTCCGCCTCGGGCGGGATCTGTTCATGCGCGTGGAGCGGGAATTCGCGGTCGGGGATCCCGGCGGCCTCGCAGACGATGAAGTGCGCCTCGAGGTCCGCCGCCTCGAATCCGGCACGCGAAAAACGCTCCGTCAGGGCCTTTTTCACTTCAAGAAACGTCATGGCGTCGGAAAATCATCGGGTTGTCCGGCACAAAAAAGGCGGCCTCCGGCGTGTCGCGGAGAAAAGGAAACATCTCCGCAACGGCGTCGTGAAAACCGCCAGCATATTCACTCCGGCCAAACCGAAGCAAAGTTCGGCACGGGCCGGAAGAACGGTTATTTCTGCTTGCCGTTGGTCGGGGCGAGGGACTGATCGGGTCCGAGGGTCTTGCCGGTGCCGAAGACTTCGGTCTTGTAGATGCCGTAGATGCCGAAGTAGTTCGTGACCTTGCGGTTCGTCCAGGAGACGTGGTCGATGCCGCCGTTGACCGCGGCTTCGTTGATGGAGGCGTTGCCGCCCGCGACCCAGCCGAGGATGCTGTAGCAGGAAGCGGACCCGTAGCGGTTCGCCTCGAAATCGCCGTTGCCGATGCTGCCGGGCATGGTAACGTCGGTGTAGAGGCATCCGAGCGGGAACGGAGTGGCGCAGGAGGTTGCAACGAGAGCGCCGAGGACGGCGCCGGCGGAAAGGACGGCGAGTTTGAGGGACTTTTTCATGTGATCTGTCTCCTGATAATTGAGTTGCAGTTTAGGCGTATACTTTATAAAGCAATATATCATCTTCCGGCAGTCAAATCAAGTCGTTTTTCCGAAGTTTTCCAAAAAAAGCGGAAAAAACTCCCGCGGACGCCCGGCGCCGGGACGTTTTGACGCTTTTTTCCGCGGCCGGAGAAATCAGAGTTTCCGCCAGGCCCGGTGCGTCACGGTCTTGCCTTCGGACTCCCAGAGCAGCTCGAATCCGGTCTTGATGTCCGCGACGTCGGCGATGAGCGCGAGGTCGGACGGCGCAAACAGCCCGGATTCCGACACGGTCCGGTCCGCGATCTCCAGATACTCCGTGTTGTCGGTGGAAAAATGGAACACGCCGTCCGGCTTCAGGATGCGTGCGAACTGCATCATGATGTCCGAGGTGATGAGACGGTGGCAGCGGTGCTTCGCTTTCGGCCACGGATCCGGACAGAGCAGATTCACGCGGTCGACGAACGCGTCCGGGATCGTCCGCGAGATCAGCACGCGCGATTCGCTTTTCAGCACGTGCAGATTGGTCATGCCGTCGCGCAGGACGCGTTTCCGCACTTTCCGCACGCGGCCGAGCAGCATGTCCGCCGCGATCACGTACACGTCGGGACGGCGTTCCGCCAGCGCCAGCGCGAACTCGCCGTCGCCGCACCCCAGGTCCAGCTCGACGCGCGTTCCGGGGGCCGGCATGGGGACCACGTTTTCCAGCCGGGTGTACAGATTATGGAGCATCACGATGCCGTCAACTTGTTTTTTCGCTGTCATGGGAATCCCTGTTCTGCTTTGCGGCGAGGAGCCGTTCATATACCTCAAACGGGATCGCGAGGTTGTTGTCGATCCCGGTGCCCATCTTGACCCGGGGATGGGACGCCCCGTGGAAATCGCTTCCGCCGGAGACCAGCAGCGAACGCGCGCGTGCGAATTCCAGCGCGTCGGCCTGCTGCTGCTCGGCGAACATCGAGTAATAACATTCGAGGCCGTCGAGGCCGTAGGAGACAAGCCGCGATCCGATCTTGCGGAGGGCCGCCCTCGCCCCGTGCGCGGCGTGAAGCGGATGCGCCCAGACCGCCAGGCCGCCCGCCTCGTGGATCAGGCGGATGCAGGCGTCGACGGGGTAGTATTTGCGCGAAACGTAGCACGGGGCATTGCGGCCGATCAGACGCCCGAACACGCTCTGCATGTCCTGAAAATACCCCTTTTTGAGCAGGACGGACGCCATGTGCGGACGCCCGACGCTTTCGCCGCCCGCCCCGGCCAGAACCTCGTCCATCGTGATCTCGTATCCTTTCGACCGGATCTTCTCCACCATCTCCGCGTTGCGTGCCTCCCGCCACAGCCGCATCTGTTCCAGCGCGGACAGCAATTCAGGATTGCCGGGGTCGATGAACAGCCCGACGATGTGGATGTCCTTGTTGAACAGCATGCTCGCGAGCTCGACGCCGGGGACCGCGTGAAGCGGAGTCCCGGACGCGGCGGCCAGAAATCTCTCCACGCCCGAAACCGTGTCGTGGTCGGTCAGCGCGGCGGCCTCCAGCCCCGTTTCCAGAGCGGCGGCGACAAGCCCCTCCGGCGTCAGAGTGCCGTCGGAACAGCTGCTGTGCATGTGAAGGTCGATCATGTCATCTCCAAAAAATGTCCGGAGGCTGTGTGCCGTCCGGGATTGAGGGTGCGGCGGAACACCCGGCTTAAAAATATACAGCGAAAAACGGTTTTTTCAATTCATCCGGCTTGATTCTTATTTTTTTAGTGCTATTTTAAATAGTTCGATGATATCTTTACGGACCGCGTCCTTCTTCCGCAAACTGCCGGAAATGCCGGTCTCCGCCACGACGAATCGAACATAAAAACACATAAAACCGACCCTTGACAGCCGTAAAACCTGGAGTTGTAACAGATGAAAAAGAACGAATCGAAGAAGGCCAAAACACCGGCCTCCAAGCCGCTGGCAAAAACTGTTGCGAAGAATTCTCCCGCCAAGCAGGCAGCCAAACCCCCCGCAAAGAAGGCCGCACCCGCGAAGAAGGCCCCGGTCAAGGCCGCTGCAAAGGCTCCGGCGAAGAAGGCCGCGCCCGCGAAGAAGGCTCCGGTCAAGGCCGTTGCTAAGGCCCCGGCGAAGAAAGCCGCGCCTGCAAAGAAGGCTCCGGTCAAGGCCGTTGCTAAGGCCCCGGTGAAGAAGGCCGCGCCCGCGAAGAAAGCACCGGTCAAGGCCGTTGCAAAAGCACCTGCGAAGAAGGCCGCGCCCGTGAAGAAGGCTCCGGTCAAAGCCGTTGCAAAAGCCCCCGTGAAGAAAGCCGCGCCTGCGAAGAAGGCTCCGGTCAAGACCGTTGCAAAGGCTCCGGCGAAGAAGGCCGCGCCCGCGAAGAAAGCTCCGGTCAAAGCCGCTGCAAAAGCGCCCGTGAAGAAGGCTGAAGTCAAGGCTCCTGCGAAGAAAGCCGTTGCCAAGCCCGCCGTTAAGCCCGCCCCCGCGCCTCGTGTTCAGGACAAACCCGTTTCCAAGGCAAGCGCCATCGCAGCCGCCAAGAAAAAAATCCTGAAGAACAAGGAAGTTCAGACTTCCCACCATGGCCGCGTGGTCACGAAGGCGGAACTGATGGCGTTCCAGAACCAGGCGGAAGCGAACGGGCACATCATCCGCAAATCCCACCTTTCCCCGAAGATGAAGCAGCACTACAGGGAACTTCTGCTGAACCTGAGGGAATCCTACCTGAAACAGATGAACGTTCACCGCGACGACGCCCTGACCAACAGGAAGCCCGGTCCCAGCGCCGGCATGGCGACCCACATGGCCGACCTCGGCAGCGACAATTTCCAGTACGATTTCGAGCTGAAACTGCTTTCCGACGAAGGCACGGTGATCGAAATGATCGACGAAGCGCTGACCCGTCTCGACAACAACGAGTACGGCATCTGCCTCGAATGCGGCGAGGAGATCGGCGAAGCGCGTCTCGAGGCCAAGCCCTACGCCCGCTACTGCGTGGAATGCAAGTCCCAGCAGGAAAGCGAAGGGGTCTCCCACATCTGATTTTCCCCGGCTGAAGCATCGCGGCGGACGCGGCCGACCCCGTCCGCCGCGCATATTTTCCGCCTCGCCGTCCCTTCATCCCGTTTCTCCGTCCTCACATGAAGCTTTTTTCGTCCGAAGCCCGCATGACGCCCGGTTCTCCCCGGGAACGGCATGTCATCCTCGCGGCCGCGCTGTTCGCGCTAGTCCTGGCCGTCCTGGACCAGGCGACCAAGATCCTGGTCCTTCGGAACATCGGACTGCACGAACGCATCGCGGTCATCCCGGGCTTTTTCGACCTCACGCACGTCACGAACAAAGGCGCGGCATGGGGCATGTTCCACGATCTGCCGTGGATCCCGGCCGGGATCTCGGTCCTCGCGTTCATCCTGCTGATCGTCTTTCTGCGGAAACTGAGCGCGGGATGGCCGGAACGCTGTTTCGCGCTTCTGATGGTCGCCTCCGGCATCGTCGGGAACTGCACGGACCGTCTCTGGCACGGCGCGGTCATCGACTTCCTCCGGTTCCACTGGCGGAATGTCGTCGAGTGGCCCTCGTTCAACGTGGCGGACTCGGCGATCTGCTGCGGCGTGACGCTCTTCGTGATCTCCTCGTTCTTCCGGCCCGAAACAAAATCCGAGGCGAAAAAGGATGACGCCGGCGACGCTGCGAAATCTGCTTGACGCGGTCCGGCGGACGCCCGGGATCCCGGTCATCATGGGGCCGACCGCCGCCGGGAAATCCGAACTGGCGCTCGCCCTCGCGCGCGAATGCGGCGGGGAGATCGTTTCCGCCGACTCCATGCAGTTCTACCGCGGTCTCGACATCGGCACGGCCAAACCGACCGCGGAGGAACGCCGCCTGGCACCGCATCATCTGATCGACTCCATGGACATCTCGGAGAAAGCCGACGTGTTCCGGTTCCGCACCGACGCCCTCCGCATCATCGGCGAAATCCTGGCGCGCGGACATCTTCCGGTCGTGGCGGGCGGCAGCGGTCTGTATCTCCACGCGCTCGTGTACGGGCTGGACGTCCTTCCCGCGGAACAGAGTCTGCGCGACGAGCTTGACGCCGCATACGACAACGAGGAGCGTTTCCCGGAACTCGCGGCCGTCATGGAACGCGAGTGCCCCCTTGATTTCAAACGGTTCTATCCGCACCGCCGCAAGCTCATCCGCGCCCGCGAAGTCTTTCTGCTGTCCGGCAAACAGATCACCGAGCTGCAGTCCGGCGGATTCTCCCCCGATCCGGCGTTCGCGCAGTTCGTGCTCGTCCGCGACCGCGCCGACCTGGTGAACAGGATCCGCCGCCGCGCCGCGGCGATGCTGGAATCCGGCTGGATCGAGGAGGCGAAAGAAATGCTCGCGAAGGGGCTGCTGCAGACGCCGACCGCGTGGCAGGCCATCGGCTACGCGCAGATCGGCGAATATCTCGCCGGAAAGATGACGTACGGCGAGCTGCTGGAGTCCATCGTGATCGCGACGCGCCAGTTCGCACGCAGACAGGCGTCGTGGTTCCGGACCCGGCACAAAGAGGCCGCCGTGCTCGAACTCCCCCCGGAGGATTAGCACGGTCCGAACCCGGAATCCCGCACGGGACCGGAATGTTCAAAGACTCTTTTTCCGCTTGCATTTTCCGCATTCCGGGTGTATGGTATTTTTCCGCCATTCGCGGGAAGGACCGGGTGAATCGTGTGCAATTCACGAACTGTCGAGCAACCGTAAGCTGAACGAGCGTTCAACGAGCCGGATCCCCGCCTTCCCGACCTTTTTCTGCGCCGGAACCGCTTCCGGCATTTGTGCCCGTCACGCAAAGAGGAAAAATGAAACAGCATGACCGTCCGGTTCCGGGGAACCGCGCCGCCGCGCGCCGGTTCACCCTGGTCGAGCTTCTGGTCGTGATCGCGGTCA
>JAFXUM010000040.1 GCA_017524965.1 Lentisphaeria bacterium
GCGGCGGTCCAGTATTCGGAGTGCGTGACCTCGTCGCCGGGTTCGAGGATGGCGAGCGGTCCGAGCGTTTCGAGTTCGAGGTAGCCGCCCTCGGTGTAGACTTCGATGGAGCTGCCGAGGTCCGGATATTCGTTTTCATCGAAATACTCGAACTGCTTGATGAACGCGGTGTTCTTGTTGATGTACGCGCACCAGCCTTCGCCGGAGTTGAGGCCGATCTTGGTGGGCGCGCCCTTCGCGGTCTGCTTCACGAGCACGAAGCGGTCGCCGAAGACGAAACGGGAATCGGCGGGGTTGGCATAGGGCCAGAAGTTGACGGAGCGGTTCGGGAGGAGGCCTTCGGGGCCGCGGTTCTGCGGCAGGATGGCGGTCCCGCCGGGCATGAGCTGGGTGATGCCCCACGCGGCGGCTTCGATGTCCCAGAGGCCCTCGTTGCGGATCTGGTGTTCGATGCGGAAGGAGTTGTTGCCTTCGGGATAGACGTTGATGGTCTTCACGATGCCGGTGAGCTCTTCGCGGGGCGCCATGAACGCGACGCCGCCGTCGCGGAGCTCCGCCATGACGACCTTGCGGCTGTCCGGGCAGTAGGAGCGGACGCTGTCTTCCGGGGCGTGCCAGATGCGGTGCCCGCCGTAGTTCGTCCAGACCTTCTGGTTCGAGGTGCCGAGGAGCTTCTTGTCGAGGTAAAGAAGGTTGGCTCCCTTCGGGCCGAGGAACGCGCCGACGATGCGCGGCCCGATCTCCGTGGTGACGACGATGCGGAATTCGCCGTTGGTGAGCTCGATGCAGTTTTTCCATCCCTGGAACGTGATCTTTTTCATCTTCATACGAAAGAAACTCCTTTACGTGTTTTTTGAGGGTTGTTATACGGAACGGACTAACATTTGTTCGACGAGGGTGGCGAGCATGCCGCGCCAGCGGTTGTCCGGGAGCGGCTGCAGCGATTTCTTCGCACATTCGGAGAGCGCGGCGATGCTGTCGCGGACGGCTCCGGCGGCTCCGCAGTCGGTGAGGAGCGCGCGGATCGCGGCGATGTCGGATTCGGAGTAGTGCGGCAGGCGGAGGAACGCGTCGAGCTCGGAGCGGCGTCCGGCGGGCAGATGGCGGACCGCCTCGAGATAGAGCATCGTGGGCTTCGCCTCCTGGA
Organism: Lentisphaeria bacterium; assembly: GCA_017524965.1. Classification (GTDB taxonomy): domain Bacteria; phylum Verrucomicrobiota; class Lentisphaeria; order Victivallales; family UBA1829; genus UBA1732. Next base: position 1,148 of record JAFXUM010000040.1, read on the forward strand.
AATCGGAGCAGAGCGGCTTGCCGAAGACTTTCTCGTCGCCGAAGACGCCGAGCATGTCGTCCTGAAGCTGGAACGCCGCCGCGAGGTTCGCGGCATAGCGGGAGAGCGCGCGGAAATCGGGATCCTTCGGGTCGTAGACGCCCTTCGCGACCGCCGCGCCGCAGTGGAGCGCGAACTCCATGATCGCGCCGGTCTTGCCGTTGATCATGCCCATCACGTCCGCCTCGGAGACGGTCGCCGGGTCGAGCAGCTCGAATTCCACGTCCAGCGCCTCGCCGGAGATCAGCTCGCGGTTCAGCTTCGTCTGCATGGCGCGCACGAGCGTGAGGGCGAGCGCCGGATCGACGCCCCGGTCGGCGACGGACGCGAGGCGTTCGACCGCCCATCCCTGCTGGATGTCGCCCGCGAGGATCGCGAACGATTCGCCGAACGCCTGCGCCTGTTCCGGGGCGGCGCCGAGCCTGGTTGCGGCGTGGTCGCGGAGCGTGACGTGCGTGGACGGCTTGCCCCGCCGGAGCTCGTCGCGGTCGATGATGTCGTCGTGCACGAGCGTCCAGTTGTGGTAGATCTCGACCGCCGCGGCCGCCGGGATCGCCTGTTCGCGGTCCCCGCCGAAGAGTTCGCACGCCCACAGCACGAGCGCCGGACGGATGCGTTTCCCGCCGCGTCCGGGGTAATCGCGCACCGCGTCGCCGAGGATGCCGGGCCGGATGGTTTGCGGAAACGCGTCCTCCTTGAGGAAGCTTCCGATCTCTTCGCCCACGCGGCGAAGCTCGTCTTTGAATTCGTTCATGCTGTCTCCGGGACCGGCGGCGCGCCGGCTGTAAAATGAGGTGAAAACGGGCGCGAGAGAACCGTTTTGACGCGTCCGCGTTTAAAATATCCCTATATTGTACCCCGGATTGTGCGTAAAATCAAGCGAAAACGAAGGAAAATCGAGGAAAAAATCCGTTTTTTTCGAAAATAACGGGGAAGCATGGATTCCGTGCGGCGTTTTGATCCGGGTTCGTGACCGGGATCCGCGGTTCATTCTTTTGTGCTGAAATTGAACAGCGGAAACACCGGGAGAAACCCGTTTTCATTGAAGTTCAGCAGCCCGATCTGAACGCCGGAACGGCATGAATTGACCACCCCGAGCTGGACCACGGACTGCGGATCGTCCTCTTCGGTCCAGTCCGCCGCATAGGAGCAGTTGAACAGGGAACAGTAAACGCCCTGCTCCTGTCTCCGGCAGATACCCAGCAGAGAAAAGGAAACGCCGTTGCTTCTGACCGGCGCACTGAGGAGCGAAAACGAAACGCCGTTGCACTCCAATGGCGCACCGAAGAGCGAAAACGAAACGCCGTCGTGCCGTATGAGATTCACGCTGAAGGGGAAATCGCTGGTCCCGGCGCCGATCACGGAAACGCCGGAAACAAAGGTCTTCGGCCGGGCCGCAACGCCGAGAAACAGTCCGTTCGTCCGGTGGAGTCGGGGCGACACGAGAAAACAGTGAATGCCGTTGACCTGTGTGATCTCGCACATGGGATCACCCCGGATGTCCGCAATCAGGGATGCCGGCGCGAAATTGAGGTAGACGCCGTTCACATCATACGTCGGGAAAAGAAAACAGTCGAACCCGCTCGCATTGAACGGCAGATAAGCACCCGGCGAGAAGGAATCCGCGTCGATCAGGACAGTCCGCCTCTTCGGGCCGCCCCCGGAACCCGTTTCCGCGTTCTGACCGGTCTGCTCCGGTGCGCTTTGCGGTTCCCCGCCTTCCTGTTCGCCCGCTTCGGATCGAACGGAACGGCACGCCGAAACGAGGAGCGAGAAGAGCAGAACAACGCAAAAACGCTCTGTCCTGCCGATCATTTGCCTCGTTTTCGCTTCCGACATCGTTTCAGTCCTTTCACGGTGTTGCTGATGGAGGGTTGACTTTTTGTATAGGTGGCATGCTCAGTCGCGGAAGAGGAAGACGCGGAAAACGCCGTCCAGGGTTATATAGCGTTTGGCTTCATTCTTCCCTTCCGCCTCCACAAGCAGGAAATACTTCATCCGCAGGAACTCGTTCGTTTTCCCGTACACATAGAGATACCCCTCCGGAATGACGATGTAAAAGCCACTGTCGACGACCAGGAGGGGCGAAGCTGCGGACCGCTGGAAATAGACCTTCCGCACGTCGTCCAGCGTGAACGTCAGTTCCGGGTAAAAAGCCGGCCGGCAGTGTTTCCCGCGAGTCAGCACAAAATTGCGCACGTGAAACGTTTTCGTCGCGGGGTCGATGTCGATGGATCGCGCCCGTTTCCGGTAGTAATCCACGAACCACGAATAGGCGAACCACACGATGCCGATGCCGAAAAGCACGCACATCAGCAGATTCACAAGCAATCCGGCCCAGTCGACCTGATCCCCGGATAATAGATGTTTGAACATCGACACCCAGCCCCCGCACGAAAAGACAATGAACATTAGCACAACCATCGGAAACACGATGTATCCGAACCAGATATCATCGAAACACAGGGGAAATTTCAGGTTGATCGGCTTGTCGCCGCCGTAGATCGAGGGGTCTTTCA
>JAFXUM010000041.1 GCA_017524965.1 Lentisphaeria bacterium
CAGCGGATCGTGCTGGAAACCGGGGTCTGGCTGCGTCCGTACGACCGCTTCATCTACACCATGCCGCCGTTCGTCACGGACAACGCCGCGCTGGACCGCATCGCGTCCGCCATGAGGAGCCTTGCCGATGCCGTCTGACCTGTTCTCCCTCAAAATGCGCGCCTCGTGCGGCGGACGGCACATTTCCGGCGCGGAAAAGATCCTGCCGGAATCCGGCGTCCCGGCGCATCTGCAATCGCTTCTCGAACGCGCCATGCGCCATGCCAACGGCGAACCGGATTTCGTTAACTTCAAGCTCGAACGCCTCAGCGCTGATTCCATCCTGCACCTGGACGCCCTCCCCGTGCGCTCGCTCACAGCCGACTCGCCGGAAGCCGGACTGGAGCTGATGCGCGGCCTGCTCGGATCGCTCGGGATCGCCCGCGCCGCGGAGATCGTCGAACTCCTGCGGCAAACGCACGGCATGCGCGGCGCGATCCTGCTGGACGCCGACACGCTCGAACGCCTCGAACCCGACCCGGAACGCGGCGTGCGCGCGACGATGATGGACGCGGCGGAATCCGGCTCAAACACACAGCATTCTTCATGCAAAAACCATTACGCCGAGGCGATGGTGCTGGCGGCAAAGGTCGCGAACGCGCCCGGGATCGTTGCCGAACTCTGCATTTCCGACGATCCCGACTACGTGACCGGATACATCGCCTCGAAATCGCTCGGCTACGTGCGGATCGCGCCGCTGAAACGCCCCGGCTCGCCGTCCGGCGGACGCATTTTCCTGTATCGGGGCAAACGCGAGGACGTCGGCAGAACGATCGCATTCCTGGAACAGCAGCCTGTCCTGGTGCACGGCATCCCGCCGAAGCCGGGGGACGGAGGCAAGAAAGACACGCCGGCGCAAACTTCTTCTCCGCAGGAACGCATCCGCCTCGCGCTTCAGTCACTTCACGAACGCAGTCTCCACAGGACGGAAGAGGTCTTCGAGTCGCCCGCCTCCGCGCACGTGACGCTTCACGGACGCGACACGCTGATGTTCGCGTCCAACGATTATCTCGACCTCGCGAACGATGCGAGGGTAAAGGAAGCCGCCGTCGACGCGGTGAAGCGGTTCGGGACCGGGACGGGCGGTTCCCGCCTCACGACCGGTACGCAGACGATTCACAGGGAACTCGAACGAGCACTTGCCGAGTTCAAAGGCTCGGAGGACGCGATCGCGTTCGCCACGGGATTCGCCGCGAATTCCGGCGTGATCCCGGCGCTGTGTTCCCGGTCCGACGCGATTTTCAGCGACGAGCTGAACCACGCCAGCATCATCGACGGCTGCCGACTCAGCGGCGCGCGGATCATAGTTTATCGTCACAACGACATGTGCGACCTGGAACGGAAGATCGTCTCCAATACGCCATGCTCCGGGCTCGTCGTCTCCGATGCCGTGTTCAGTATGGACGGCGACCTCCTGAATCTTCCGGACTTCCTCGGCATCGCACATCGCTACGGCCTCTTCTCCATGATCGACGAGGCGCACGCCACAGGCGTCGCCGGACCGGGCGGACACGGCATCCTGTCGCTGTTCCCCGGCCTTGATTTGCGCCCGGATATCCTCATGGGCACGCTCAGCAAGGCGCTCGGTTCCGAAGGCGGATTCGTCTGCGCCACGCGAGAGATGACCGACTACCTGCGGAACAAGGCGCGTTCGTACATCTTTTCGACCGCCCCCTCCCCGGCATCGTCCGCCGCCGCGCTCGCCGCGCTCGGGATCATACAGCGCGAACCCGGACGCGTCGCCCGGCTTCAGCAGAATGTCGCATTCTTCCTGGAACAGCTTCACAGGCTCGGCATCCCGGCAAAGACCGAATCCGCCATCGTCCCGGTGATCGTCGGGGACAGCGCCCGCGCGCTCGTCGCGGCGGAATCCATGCGCAACGACGGCATCTTCGTCTCCGCGATCCGGTATCCGAGCGTGCCGGAGGGGACGGCGCGCCTGCGTCTGACGGTCATGGCGTCGCACACGGAATCCGACCTCGTCCGATGCGCGGAATCCCTTGCGAAAGCAATTGCAGGGTAACGTGTTCCGTTTTTTGTCCGGGGCGCGCCGCCTTATGGCGTCCTGAGGTCGAAAAAACGCACCGGCTTACGCGACTGACGCGAAATCTTCGCGCGTGCGTCCTCATACGGGATGATCTCGACCGGGACATGGATGCGGATGCGCTTGTAAAGCTGTTCGGAGATGAACTGCGCGGTGCAGCCGGGATCGCGGACCGCCGCGAATACGCGCACCTCGTCACTGAGGGCGCTGCCGGAGACTTCCATGTAATAATCGGCGACGTCTTCGAGGCTGTCCAGCACGGTGAAGAACGAATTCGGGAAGAGCGTGGTCCCGCGTATTTTCAGCATCTGCGCCTTGCGTCCGAGGATCGGCCCCAGCCGGCGCGTGTTTCGTCCGCAGGAGCAGCGTTCCTCCGGGATCAGGAATGACACGTCGCCCGTGCGGAACCGGATGAGCGGCATGCCCGTCACACGAAGCGGCGTCACGACCACTTCGCCGACCTTGCCCGGCGGCAGCGGATGCCCGTCGGGATCGACGATCTCGACGACCGCGAGGTCGGCGGGCGGATGTCCTCCGGCGCACGCCGAACACTCCGTGAAGCTGGTCACGATCTCGGAGGAGGCGTAGGTGGAATGTGCCGCGCCGGGGAAATGGCGGTCGAGTTTCCGTCCCAGCGGCGTCAGCTCCAGATCCCGGGTGCGGAGCGGTTCGCCGATGCACACGAGCGTATGCACGGACGAGGTGTCGTAGCCCGTTTCCGCGAGGTATTCGCCGAGTTTCGCCAGGAACGACGG
>JAFXUM010000042.1 GCA_017524965.1 Lentisphaeria bacterium
AGAAGACGCTGGACGGGACGTTGACGTTGATCGTGTAGTAGCCGCCGCGGCCGGATGCCGCATTGACGGATTCCACGCAGAAATAGTAGGTCCCCTCGTCCAGCAGCAGTGCCGAAGTCGCGGCTGTCTGTTCCGCCGCACCGGACGCGACCGTAACGGTCGTGGTCTGAAGCGACTGGAGGGAATACACGGGTTCTTCGTTTCTCCAGCTTTCGACCAGCTGATAGATCGTGAACTTCACGGAATCCGTGGCGGTAACGGTAAAGCTGAGCTTCGCCGCGCTTTCGATCGAGAATCCGGCATAGTCGACCGCATCGCCGAATCCGACCCAGCTTTCGAAGACAAGCGTGGTCTCGGGATCGATCGTGCCGGCGTCGCCGACCGCGCCGTCCGCGCCTTCCGTTTTGAGGTTGGTCCAGTCGTCGAGGTTGTCGCCGTCCACGAAGAACTCGCTGCCGGAGGCGTTGACGCTCACGGTATAGGACGCGCTGCCGCCGGTCGCGGCATTGACGCCCTTCATGGAGAAATAGTAGTCGCCCGCCTCAAGCAGGTGGGATTTCGTGTTTGCGGAAGCCTCCCCGGTTTTCGGCTTCGTCAGCGAGACGGCTTGAAGCTCGGTAAGCGAGTACACGGTCTCGCCGCGTTCTTCGTATTCGTTGAGGCGGTACAGAGTGAAGACCGCCGCGTCCGAGGCCGTAACGGTGAAGCTGAGTTTCGCCGCGCTTTCGATCGTGAAGAGCTTGTAGTCGATCTCATCGCCGTACCCGACCCAGTCCTTGAGCACAAGAGACGTCGTCGAGCCGATCACGCCGACATCGCCGACATCCCCGTCCGGGCCGTCCGTCCGGAGTTCGGTCCAGTCGTCGCTGTTGTCGCCCGCGGTGAAGAACGTGCTGGCGCCGGCATTGAGATTCACGCGGTAGTCGGCGTTCCCGCCGGTCGCGGCATTGACGGACTCCATGGAGAAATAATAGTCGCCCGCTTCCAGCAGGATCGCTTCGGTGGTCCCGGCATATTCCGTGCCGGTTTTCGGTTTCGCGAGCGTCACGGTACTGAGCGACTGAAGAGAAAACACGGTGGCGCCGGCCTTTTCGGTTTCGACGAGCCGCCAGACGGAGAAGACGGTCTCATCGGACGCACTGGCCGAGAAGCTGATCCGCGCCGCGCTGTTGAGCGTGAAGCGTTTGTAGTCGACGGCATCGCCGAATCCGACCCAGTCCTCCAGGATCGCACTGCTCGTCGAGCCGATCACGCCGACGCTGCCGACCTGCCCGAATTCGCCCTTCGTCTTGAGGTCGGTCCAGTCGTCGGTATTGTTGCCCGCGGTATAGAACACGCTGTCGTCTTTCATGGCGACGTTGTAATACGCGCTGCCGCCCTTCGACGCGTTGGTGGACTGGACCGAGACATAATATTCGCCCGCGTCGATCAGGAGCGCCTCGGTGGTCCCGGAATACTCCGTCGCGTTTTTCGCCTTTTTGAGGATGGTCGTCTGGACGGCGTTCTGCGTGTACGTGACCCCGCCCTTGCCGTCCTCCCTTTCCTCGAGGCTGTAGATGATGAATTTCACCGCGTCGGTGGAATTGATCGTAAAACTCAGTTTCGCGGCGCTGCTCAGCGTGATCTTCGCGAAGTCCGTGTCGTCGCCGTATCCGACGTAGTTGTCCCACGCCGCGATGCTGATCGGATTGTCGTCCAGCAGGACCGTGCTCGAACCGCTCTTCAGCGCGTTCACGACAAATTCCGGTTCGTCCGGGTTCAGTCCTTTCTTCCGGCTGCACAGCCAGTCGTTCCAGCCGTCGTCGGCGTCCTCGCTCACGTCGTACACCTCGATGACGGGGAGTCCGGCGCAGTCTCTTTTGTTCAACTTCACATTGTAGTAGGCGGTCCCGCCCTTCGCGGCATTCGTCGCCTGCATGGAGATGTAGTAGTCTCCGGCCGCGAGCTGAAGCCCCTTGCTGAGGGCCATGCCCATCCCCGCGCCCTTCGATTTCTTGACCACGGTCGTCTGGAGCGCCTTCAGATTGGGGGTCTTGACGCCTTTCTTCATGACTTCGGTCAGGCTGTAGATCGTGAACTTCGCGTTATCCGCGGCCTCCAGGATGAAACTGACCTTCGCCGTACTGTCCAGGTGGATCCGCGCGAAGTCCGTGTCGTCGCCGTATCCGACGTAGTTGTTCCAGTACTCCACGGACGGACCGCTGTTGTCCATCATGACGTCCGTCGTCAGGTTGTTCAGCTCCGTCACAACGAACTGGTCCATGCAGTCCACGTTCAGGACTTTCGCCTTCTTGTCGTACAGCCAGTTGTTCCAGCCGTTGTCGCCGTCCACGAAAAACGTCGATTCGCCTTTTTCGAACATCACGTCGTAGTAAGCGCTGCCGCCCGATTTGGCGTTCTTGGACTCCACGCCGATGTAGTATTCGCCGGATTCCAGCAGAAGCCCCTTGGTCTCCACCTCGTATTTGTACTCCTCGTCCTCGTCGACGCCCTTGATCTTCGACAGCGAGGCAGACTGCAGGGATTTCAGGGAGTACGTGACCGTGCCCGCCTTGTTTTTCGCGACGAGCTTGTAGATCGTGAATTTCGCCTTGTCCGTGGCGTCGATATAGAATCTCACGCGGGCCGCGGTTTCCAGCGTGAACCGCCTGTAGTCGACGACATCGCCGTATCCGACCCAGTCGTCATACAGCATGCCTTCGGTTTCCTCGTTGATCCTTCCGGCGTCGCCGACCGCGCCGTCATCGCCCTTGACCGCCAGATCGGTCCAGTCGTCGCTGGGGTCGCCCTCGTTGAAAAATTTGCTCGTCTCGTCGTCGATCTCGACGTCGTAACCTGCCTCAATACCTTTCTTGTTCACGGCCGACACGGAGATGTAGTAATCGCCCGCCGTGAGCAGAAGCTTTTTGGTCTTCCCGTAGTAATCGTCGTCGTCCTCGTCCTTGCTCTTCTTGGTCGTGGCGGTCGAAAGCGTCTTCAGAGAGTAGGTCAGAACGCCTTTCTTCGTGCTTTCCGTCAGCCGGTAGACCGCGAACTTCACCGAGGCTTCCGAGGAGCAGACGGAGAAGCACACCGTCGCCGCGGTCTCTATCGTGAATCTCGCATAGTCGACCGGGTCATAGGTATACTGCACACTGCCGTCGTACAGGGAACCGGTGTCCTCCACCACTTCCAGATCGTCATATTCCTCGCTTTTCGAGCCTTTGTACTTCAGGTCGGACCAGTTGTTGGCGTCATCTTCATAGTCATCGTAGTAGGGCATTTTGCGGAACGCACTTTCTTGGTTGGATTGAGTTGGGTTTGATTGCCGATCCGGATCAGCGGTTTTTTTGTGCTTGGAGGCATGGATGCCGGGACCTGTTTTCGAGGTCAAATGCACATATTATCCGCTTTTTTCAAATCACTATAGCACCATTTTTCTTAAAAGCAAGAGACAACACTAAAAAAAACAAAAAAATATTATTGCGTTCTAAAAGATATTGATTGTTAAAGATATTGAGAAATCTAACGGTGTAATAAAAATGCAATCGCAAAAAAAGAAACGGCCGGATTCCGTTTGATGGGATCGAACGGGATCCGGCCACATAAAATGTGCCGATATGGTGCCGGGCTTGCGCTCCGGCACACCGCAGGCGGTGATGTACCAGTGCCGGGCTTGCGCTCCGGCACACCGCAGGCGGTGATGTACCAGTGCCGGGCTTGCGCTCCGGCACATATTACCGGTTATCGGGTTCAGCGATCGGAGTCGAGGAGGAACTGGTGGTAGCCCCAGGTATTCCATCCGCCGGCACCTTCGAGATCGGATTCGATCTTCTTCGCCGCGTCGGATTCGGCTTCGGTCATGGGTTCTTCCGGACGGACCGGGATGACCTCGGCGACCACGACGAGCTGCGAGCGCTTGGTGGATTCGCTTTCGGTGGAAAAGACCCAGCCGAGGATCGGGAGGTCCTTCAGGATCGGGATGCCGCCGGAGACGCTGACCACGTCGCGCTTCTCGATGCCTCCGATGACGAGCTTGGTGCCTTCATTGGAGATCATGAAGCTGGAGGAGACTTCCGCGCCCTGCTGGATGCGGGGTGTGCCCTCGGAGGTGTAGCCGATGAGGGAGCTGTTGGAGACGTTCACGTCGAGCATGGTGGCCTTCGCGGAGATGGAGGGCGTGAGGCTGAGCTTGAATCCGAACTCGTCGGACGGATCGGTCGTCACGATGTTGCCCTTGTACGCCGGGACGTTGTTGCTCTCGAATTCGATCTCGTCGCCGTTGCCGTCGACGACCTCGGCGAATCTCGCGCTGGCTCTCTTGCCGGAGCCTTTGCCGCCGACCGTGAACGTGCCGCCTTTGAGGCGCATGTCGTAGCGCTCGGCGAGGGTGCCGGTCGGGCTGGAGAGGTGGACGATGTCGAGCGTGACCGCGCCGGAGGCGACGATCTCGATCGGGGATCCGTGCTTATTGACGGCAGTGAGCTCGAAATCGACGCCCGGAGTCACGTCTTCGAGGTGGATGTACTCCTCGATGTATTCCGGCGTCTCGGCGGCTTCCTGCCCGGCGTAGAAGACCTGGCTGGTGCGCTCGATCTCGGTGGTCGCGCCGTTGAGGAGCGAGACTTCGCAGGTGTGCAGGACTTTGCCTTTGCCCTTGCTGGTCAGGAAGTCGATGTACTTGGTGTTCCACTTCGGATTGAAGTTGAAGTACTGGGTGTCGGACCAGCCGCCGCGGCGGACCAGGGCGGAACCGTCGGACGCGAAGTTCTTCATGAAGCGGCCGCCGGTGCTGAAGAGGTCGATGCCGTCGTTGTTCTTCCACGCCTGGAAGTCGATGCCGAGCTTGGCGTCGTTTTCGGCGTAGAGCTCGTAGACGGTGATCTTCGCGCGGACTTCGGGATACGGGCAGTCGTACTCTTTCAGCACGGATTCGATGTTCTTGCGGGAGAACTGGGTCGTGTCGAAGACGAGCAGGTTCAGGCCCGTGTCGCAGCGGATGAGGTCGGTGCCGCCGATGTTCTCGGTCACGTCGTCGGCCACGTTCGCGCCCGCGGCCTCGATCATGTCGCGGAGCTCTTCCGCGGAACGGTACTTGGGCTGGTAGACGTAGACGGAGCCGCCGGTCGCGGAGATGACGCCCGGCTTGTCGAGGATCTCGATGATGCTGTCGATGCCCTGACCGTTTTCGGCGTCTTCGAAGCGGTAGTCTTCGGCGGAGACCATGATGATGCCGGTGCCGTCGTTGTACTTGATCGCCTGGATGCCGGTGTCGCTCTCGTCGACCTTGCGGGTCTGCACGATCTCGCGCAGGTAGCTGCGGAGTTCATAGGGGTCGGCGTGCTTCAGCACGTAGGTCTTCGTGACCACGTCCGGGTCGGAGTTGTCCTGGATGAACTGGAGCACATCGGTGTCCTCCTTGACCGTGACGTTCAGTTTCGCCTCGACGCGGGCTTTTCCGTATTCCGGGGTGGGATCGGCGGCCTGCATGGCGTTGATGGCGGAAACGGCGCAGACAGCCGCCGCCGTGAGCTTGGTGATCGTTTTCATGGTATTGAGTATCCTTTTGTCAGCGGTTGTCATTTCTTCGCGGCGAGCTCGTCGAATTCGGCCATGATGCCGGGCTCGACGGATTCATTGATCTTGACCGGCACGGCGCGCGCGGTCACGAAATAGTGCACCACGTCGGCGTTCGAGGTCGTGGTGCCGAAGATGTACTTCAGGACGGGCAGTTCGCAGAGGAACGGGATGCCGATGGTCTGTTCGACGTCGGTCTTGCGTTCCCAGCAGGCGAGGAGTTTTTCCTGGCCGAACGGGAGCGAGATGGAACCGGCGAAGCTCGTGCCTTCGGAGATCTCCGCGCCCATGTTGTTGCGCTCGACCACGTTCGATCCGGCGAGCTCGTAGTTGAACGTCACGCCGCCGTTCTCGCGGGTGCCGGCGATGGTGGCCTCGGAGATGTTCATCTCAAGCGAGGCGTCGCCGCCGACGTCCACGCTGGTGCGGTGGTCTTCGTCCTTCAGGATGTTCTGGTATTCGGGGGAGAAGCTCGCCTTGAACTCGGCGTCCGGGTTGTTGGAGACCATGACTCCGGCGGTGCTGTTGATGGTCGCCCGGCCGTTCTGCTGGAGCAGACGGATGAAGCTGAAATCGAACGCGGGGGCGGTGTAGAAGCCGCCGAAGCCGTAGGTGAACGTGCCGAAGAGGTCCGCGCCGGTCTGCGTGAGCCCGGTCAGGATCGTTTCCGCGGCTTTCACGCTCAGCACGTCGAACGCGGCGTCGAAAAGGTTGAGGCCGGGGCCGTTCTTCCACGCCAGGTAGTCCACGCCGACGTCCAGCAGGTCGCTGTTGCGCACTTCGTAGATCTTCAGCTCGATGCTCGTCTGCGGGATCTCCTTGTCCAGCCATTCGAGCTTCGCCTTGATGTCCGCCACGCG
>JAFXUM010000043.1 GCA_017524965.1 Lentisphaeria bacterium
CTCTCTCCATCTTTCCGGAATCCGCATTCGCGTCCGCATGCGGCGGGCCGTTTTTTCTCCACAATGGGAAAAAACGGCTTGACTTTTCTCTTTGGAACGGCTAATTTATATTTCCCGATTTCATGCCCGCGCCATGTTTTTCCGCGTGCCGGAGAAACATTTCCAGCCGCGGGCTGTCCGTTTCAACCTTGTTCCGAAGAGATCGCCTATGACCGCCGTACTTGTTTTCTGCATTTTGTCGCTGTTTCTGGTGCTGGGAAAATTCCTGCGCGTCTTCATCCCGCTTCTGCAGAAACTCTATCTGCCCAGCTCCATCATCGGCGGCGCGGTCGCGCTCGTCGTCTTCAAATGCGTCCCCGGACTGATTCCGGCGGACGTCTTTTCCGCCATCGGCAAACTGCCGGGCTTCCTCATCAACGTGGTCTTCGCCGGACTCTTCCTCGGCGTGACCTCGCCGAAACTGTCCAAAATGATCTCGGTGGCGTTTCCACAGCTGTGTTTCGGCCAGTTCATCGCCTGGGGGCAGTACGTGCTCGGGCTCGGATTGACCGGATTCGTCCTGATGCCTCTTTTCGGGCTTTCGCCCGCGTTCGGCAATCTGCTGGAGATCGGATTCGAGGGCGGACACGGCACGGTGGGCGGCATGGCGTCCGTGTTCGAGAAATACGACTGGAGCGACGGCATCGCGCTGGGCTACACCGTGGCGACGGTGGGCATGATTATCGCGATCATCATCGGCATGGTGCTGGTGAACTGGGCCAACCGGCGCGGCTATGTGCATGACTTCATGCCGCTGGAGGAAATGGACCGGCTCCACCTGAAGGGGATTTACCGCCGCCGCGAACAGCCCTCCGCGGGACGCCAGACGGTGCTGTGCGATTCCATCGACTCGCTGGCGTGGCACTGCGCGCTGATCGGGGCGGCCGTGGCGATCGGCTACGCGATCCTGTTCTGCTGCCGGCACCTGGAAATCGCGGCCTTCCCGAAGGCGTCCATCCGCATTTTCTCCGGGTTTCCGCTCTTTCCGCTGTGCATGATCGGCGGACTCATCATCCAGCACGCGTTTCAGCGGCTCCGCATCGCGCCCCTGATCGACGGCGACCAGATGAAGCGCATTTCCGGGGCGTCGCTGGATTTCCTGGTGGTCTCCGCGATCGCCACGATCCGCATCGAGGTGGTGCTGCGGAACTGGCTGCCGCTGCTCATCCTGATCGGCTCCGGCGCGCTGCTGTCCGTGCTGATGGTGCTGTTCGTGGCGCCGAGACTCTTCCGCGACGCCTGGTTCGAGCGCGCCATCGCGGATTTCGGTCAGTCGCTCGGCGTGACCGCGACCGGGCTTCTGCTTCTTCGCACCGTGGACCCGGAGAACAAGACCGACGCGGCGTCGGCGTTCGGCTACAAGCAGCTGCTCCACGAACCCTTCATGGGCGGCGGCATCGTGACCGCGCTGGCCCTGACGCTGGTCTTCACCATCGGCTGGTTCAAGGTCTTCGTCGTCTCGGCGGTCTTCTTTGTGTTCTGGGGGATCCTGATCGGCGTGGTCATCGCCCGCAACCGGAAAACGCGGTAGGGCGGGGGCGTTGTTCATCCTCTCCGTGCGCAAGCGGAGCGGCGGACTGCCGCAGTCGAGGCTTCACTTCCCCGTCCGCCAGCGGAGCGGCGGACTACCGCAGTCGAGGCACCGCCTCGTGCGCAAGCGAAGCTGAGCGCGCAACCCAAGTCGAGGCTATGCCTCGCAGGGGCGCGGATCCGGTCCGCCTCAGATCCCGTTCAGGTCGATCGTCTTGTAGATGGAGATGTACTTGCGGAAAAGCGCCTGAAGGTC
>JAFXUM010000044.1 GCA_017524965.1 Lentisphaeria bacterium
GGCGACGTGAAGACCCCGGGCCTCGTCGAGGTCCCCATGGGCATCACGCTCGGCGAGATCGTGTACGACATCGGCGGAGCCGAACCCGGCACCGTGAAGGCCGTCCAGACAGGCGGTCCCTCCGGCGGCTGCATCCCGGCCTCCGAATTCGGCGTGAAGATCGACTACGATTCCCTCGGCAAGCTCGGCGCCATCATGGGCTCCGGCGGCCTCATCGTGATCGGAAACAATCGTTGCATGGTCGAGACCGCGCGTTACTTCCTGAACTTCACCCGCCGCGAATCCTGCGGTAAGTGCACGTTCTGCCGCGTCGGCACCACGCGCATGTACGAGGCGCTCGAACGCATCACTTCCGGCAAGGGCTCCATGGACGACATCGCGTTCCTGGAGGACATCGCCCCGAAGATCAAGAAGGGCGCGCTCTGCGGCCTCGGCCAGACCGCCCCGAACCCCGCGCTCTCCACGCTCCGCTACTTCAAGAACGAATATCTCGCGCATGTCCAGGACCACGTCTGCGAAGCGCTCGCGTGCCCCGCGCTCGTCGACGTCGCCATCGACCCGGCCAAGTGCATCAAGTGCAAGCTCTGCGTGAAGACCTGCCCGGTCGGCGCGATCGACCCGGCGAACAACTTCTCCGTCGACAACGCCAAGTGCACCAAGTGCAACTCCTGCATCGAAGTCTGCCCGAAGAAGGCCGTCTCCCGCGTCCGCAAACAATCCGCCAATGCCTGAGGTAAAACCCATGTCTGATATCATCTTCAAAATCGACGGCCGCGAGGTCGCCGCACAGCCGGGCGAGACCATCCTCCAGGCTGCCGCCCGCATCGGCGTGGAGATCCCCACGCTCTGCTACAACCAGAAAATCTCCAAGACGACCAGCTGCTTCGTCTGCGTCGTCAAGGACTGCAAGACCGGGAAGTTCCTCCCCTCCTGCTCCGCCTGCCCCGCGCCCGGACAGGAGATCGACGCCTCCTCCGACGAGGTGAAGGACATGCGCCGCACCGCCCTCTCCCTGCTCGTCTCCGAGCACACCGGCGACTGCGAAGCCCCCTGTACCCTCGCGTGCCCCGCCCACGCCACCGTCGAGGAATACGTCCGCGCCGGCCGCAACGGCGATTTCAAAAAGGCCCTCGAGATCATCAAGCAGCGCATCCCGCTGCCGATGTCCGTCGGCCGCGTCTGCCCCCGTTTCTGCGAACGCGACTGCCGCCGCAACATCGGAGGCAAGCCCGTCTCCATCAACGACGTGAAGCGTCTTTCCGCCGACATGTACTACGACACCTACATGGAGGATCTCCCCGCCCTCAACGGCAAGCGCGTCGCCATCGTCGGCGCGGGCCCCGCGGGCCTCTCCGCCGCCTATTACCTCCGCCTGCAGGGCGTCGCCTCGTTCCTCTTCGAACAGATGCCCGAAGCCGGCGGCATGCTCCGCTACGGCATCCCGGAATTCCGTCTCCCGAAGGACACGCTCCGCAAGGAACTCGCGCACTTCGGCAAGATGGGCGGGATCGAGATCCGCACCGGCCAGAAACTCGGCAAGGACTTCACCATCGAACAGCTCGAACAGGACTTCGACGCCGTGATCCTCGCGGTCGGCTCCTGGGCCTCCAGCTCCATGCGCATCGACGGCGAGGAAGCCGCGCAGAAGGGCATCCAGTGGCTCGGCGACATCGCCGGAAAGAACTGGAAGGACTGCCCGAATCCCGGACGCACCATCGTGGTCGGCGGCGGCAACACCGCCATCGACTGCGCCCGCACCGCGCTCCGCCTCGGCGGCGACGTGACCATCGTCTACCGCCGCACGCGCAACGAAATGCCCGCGCAGGCGATCGAAGTCGACGAGGCAATGGAGGAAGGCGTCAAGTTCGAATTCCTCACCGCGCCCGCCGCCCTCACGAAGAACGCCGACGGCTCCCTCTCGCTCTCCTGCGCACGCATGCAGCTCGGCGAGCCCGACGCCTCCGGACGCCGTTCCCCGGTCCTGATCCCCGGCTCCGAGTTCAAGCTCCAGGCCGACACCGTGATCTCCGCCATCGGCCAGCGCACCGTCGTGCCCGAAGGCTTCGCCGCCTCCAAGCGCGGCTTCGAGATCTCCGCCGACGATTTCACCTGCTCCGGCAGAAAGAAAGTCTTCGCCGCGGGCGACTGCGTGTCCGGCCCCGCCACCGTCGTGGAAGCCCTCGCCGCGGGCCGCAAGGCCGCGCTCTCCGTCGTCGATTTCCTCAACGGCGTCCCGCACAAGGCCCCGTACGAATTCAACGTCTCCCGCGGCCACTGGCGTTCCCTCGCGAAGGAAGACCTCGTCTACATCCGCCAGGTCTCCGACGCCGAGCGCATCCAGCCCGAATACATCCCGCTGGAGGAACGCAAGACCACGTTCCACGAGCTCTATCCGACGTTCACGCCCGAACAGGTCTCCGGCGAAGCCGACCGCTGCATCGAATGCAGCTGCACCGGCAAGCACGACTGCCTGCTGAAGAAGCATTCGACCGCCTACGGCGTGAATCCCGACGCCTACAAGGGCGCCAAGCCGATCTCCGCCGTCGACGTCCGCCACAAATACATCATCCACGACAAGCAGAAATGCATCCGCTGCGGCACCTGCGTGAAAGTCTGCTCCGAGGTCATCAACAAGTCCCTCCTCGGCATGATGAAACGCGGCTTCCACACCATGGTCGACACGACCTTCGGACAGGGCCTCCCGGACTACTGCGTCGATTGCGGCGCATGCGTCAGGGAATGTCCCACCGGCGCGCTCGACTGGAAGAAGAAAGAGTAAGCGTCGCGGCGCATTGCGCTGATATTCTTCGCGGGTCCGGACTCGTATCCGGGCCCGCGGGAAAAGATAGCTTTTTTTAAGAAAGCTGTTTTATTCGCCTGCGGGTTCAATCCCCCGCTGCTTGCGGCGAATCCGCTCGGTATCGAAAATTTGCTGCAAGCCCCGGCAGGTGTCATCGTCTTCACTTTTTTCAAAATATTTTTTTTGTTTTGCATAAAAAACCATGCATTTGCACACATTTCAAGCTTTATAAAAATGTAATATCATGCCTGATATGATTTGTTCGGATCCCGCTTCGGCTTCGGAATCAGCGGTTCCACTTTCGACCAGAATTCATCGTTGATTTCCCAA
>JAFXUM010000045.1 GCA_017524965.1 Lentisphaeria bacterium
AGCGTGATCACGATGTCGTCGCTGAGCTTGAAGTGCGACATCACCCAGCGTCCGAAGCTGTTCGTCAGGAAGATCATCGCCCCGAGGTACACCAGCACGATCAGCAGGAAGACCGGGAGAAAGCTGTTTCCGAGCAGATGCGTGTCCATGTGGTCGAAGATCGACAGCGTGCCGCGTCCGACCATGTGCGAGATATTCTGCGACTGCCGGAAGAGCTGCACGCTGACCGCCAGCAGGATGATCGAGGCGATGTCCGTGATGACCGTGGAGATCAGGACCGCCGCGCCGAACCGCGTGTGCGACAGCTTCAGCTCGCGGATCACCGGGAACACGATGCCGACCGAGTGCGAGGCGAAAAGCGAGGCGTACAGCACCTTGCCGGCGAGCTCGTCCGGGCAGAAATACTGATAGATCCAGTAGCCGGTCACGGCGGGGATGAAGAACGTCAGGATGCTCAGCATGACCACCGCCTTGCGCGCGGACCGGATCAGCCGGAAATCCGCCTCCATCCCGGCGAGCGCCATCAGGAACATCAGCCCGAGCGAACCGAGCGAGTCCACGAAGGTGTTGAACTGCGCCGCCGTGTTCGCCGCCGTCTGCGCCTCCTCGCCCGGCGTGCCGAGGAAACTCAGCCATTTGGAGAGCACCGCCACCAGGTCGAACCCGAGCAGGCCGTTCGATCCGATGAGCATGCCGACCACCAGCAGGGCGATCACGTTCGGGATATGGTATTTGCGGAGCAGAAACGGGAATACCGCCATCAGGGCGGTCAGCGCGATGAAGAGGATCAGAAAGGAAGAGTCGTTCATGGGATTCCGGCGTTTCGTTTGGTTCGGGCGGCGGGAGAAAAAGGTGCATTCTCCGCGCCATTCCGTACTATATCATCACTCGGGGCGTTTTTCAAGACGGCATCCGTGAAAACCCCAAAAAATAAAAACTCCGGCGAACGGCCGGATGCCGCATTCAACCACGCCGAAAAAAGCCATGACGGGTTTCGGAGCCCGTCATGGCCGGAAAAGAATGCTTTTCAGAAAACCGCCTGGATTACGGATTGAAGCGCACCCAGTCGATCTCGATGTGGTTGCCGCTGCGCACACACGAAGTGTGCCGTGTTGTGCCCGGCTAACGCTCGGGCACGGGATATGTAAAAAAGGCCACGACGGGTTTCGGAGCCCGCCATGGCAGAGTTAGAAATTTCTTGAGAAGGCCGGATGCTTACGGATTGAAGCGCACCCAGTCGATCTCGATGTGGTTGCCGCTGCGCATGCTCACATAGAGCGTGTGGACGCCGTTCGGGGTGGCCTGGAGCGGGCAGACGACCTCGGTCCAGTCGGGCTTGCCGGGGACGGTGACGGAGGCGAGGAGCTGGCCCTGGGCGTTGTCGGCGCGGAGGTCGATGACGCCGCCCGCGAGGGAGTGGCATTTGAGCGTGACGGACTTCAGCGGCTTGTCGCCGAAATCGACGCGGTCGTAGGTCAGGTAGATCGGCTGACGGTATTCGGTGGTGTTCCAGAAGATCGCCTTCCAGCCGTCGAACGTGCGGTCGGAGTTCACGAAGTCGATCTTGACGTTCTCCGGTCCGACGCTGGAGTAACGGTCGATCTGGATCTCGCGGGTGGCGGGGGTGACGCCGACGCCGCGGAGCGTGGGCTTCACGAGGTTGATGGTGCCGTCCTCATTGAACGTGAGCTCGTCGATGCAGACGGAGCGGTTCTTGTCGAAGTAGGGCGAATAGTCGTTGTGATGGTAGAAGAGGTACCATTTGCCCTGGAACTCGACCACGGAGTGGTGGTTGGTCCAGCAGACGGTCTCGGACTGCTCCATGATCTTGCCCTTGTACTCGAACGGGCCGGTCGGGCTCTTGCCCATGCAGTACGCCAGCGTCTCGCGTTCCTTTTCAGCCCAGGGGAACGTGAAGTAGTAGATGCCGTTGCGCTTGAACATGAACGGGCCTTCCTTCATGCCGCTCTGGGGCGTGTTGTGCTGGATGCTGGTGGACGGGCCGTCAAATTCCTTCATGTTGTCCTTCAGCTTGGCGATCTGCATGCCCATGCCGGACCAGATGAGGTACGGGGTGCCGTCGTCGTCGATGAAGATGCACGGGTCGATGCCGTTCGCGCCCTGGATGGGCTGTTCCTCGACGCGGAAGGGACCGTAGGGCTGGTCGGCGGTGGCGAGGCCGATGCGGTTGTTCGCGGGGAAGTAGAAGTAGTATTTGCCGTCCTTCACGTTGCAGTCGGGCGCCCACATGCTGTAGGAACGCGTGTTCACCCACGGCACGTAGGTCTGGTCTACGATCACGCCGTGGTCCACCCAGTCGACGAGGTTGTCGGAGGAGTACACGTGGTAGTCCGCCATGCAGAACCAGTCCTTTCGGTTGTAGTCGTACGGCGCGGGGATGTCGTGCGAGGGGTACAGGTAGACGCGTCCGTTGAAGACGTGGGCGGACGGGTCGGCCGTGAAGTTGTCCCGGATGATCGGGTTCTGGGCGAGCAGAGGCGCGGAGAGAAGCGTCAGGGCGCCTGCGAGGAAGCCGTAGGTTTGCGGTTTCATATACTTTTTTCCTGTTGGTTAGGGGTGAAGAACGCGGAAACGGTTTTTATGCAATACTATACAGCATGGAACCGAAAATACAATCTTCCGATACGCGAATAAATTATCAAAAGCATGTATTATTTTATAAATCGCGCAAAAAAGCGAGTAAAAGCCCGTCGCGGGCGCTTCGCGGTCACTGGATATCTGCCTCCAGTTCCGCGATCCGCGCGAGCCTGTCGAACTGGCTCCGGGACAACGCGGAGGCGTTCTTCCCCCACTCCTGAAGCTGCGCGTCCGGGACCTTGCACAGTTCTTCAAATCCGCGCACGATCGAATCCGGGTCGGCCGGATCGGCCGTCATGCCCAGCCGGTACTCATTGATCATATCGGCCGCATCGCCGCGCACGACCCCGAAAATGGGGCGTCCGGCCGCGGTATATGCCTGAAGTTTTGCCGGAAGCGTCAGGTCGAAACTTTCGATCAGGGAAATGATCATGATGTCGGAATTGGAAAAGTAATGCGCCATTTCCGAGCGCGGACGCTGCCCGGTGAAAACGATATTCGCGCATTTCATCTCTTCCGCCAGTTTCCTGATCCGTTCCAGGTAGACGCCGCCGCCTACGACCCACAGTTCCGCGTTCTCGCATTTCGCCTTGCCGAACGCGAGGATCAGATTGTCCAGATTCTGGACCGACCCGACGTTTCCGGCGAACATGAAAACGCGTTTCCCGTCCGGTTCGCGAGGCGGCAGATCCCGGATCCCGGTCGCCCACTGCGGGATGTATCTGATCTCCTTGCGCGTGTAGGGACGCATCCTTTCGATGAACCCGGGCGAGGAGACCGAGATCTTCCGGAAGGCGGTATAGATCAGCCAGACCAGCGTGTTCAGGAAGGCGCGCATGAACAGCGTCGGCCGGACGCCGTATCCGTACACCGCCGCGGGCCATACGTCCTGCGTCCAGATCGAGCATTTGCGCCACCAGATAAACCGCAGGAACAGTCCCGCCGTCGCCATGGTGAGCGGGCCGGTGTGATAGACAAAGACCCTGTCGTACCGCCAGCCGTTGAAAAGCGCCCAGAGCGACGTCCAGAAGGCGAAGCTGACGTAATTGAGGACCTTCCGTTTCATCCCGCCGCTGTTGTAGCCCAGGACAGTGCGCACGCGGTGCGCCGGGATGTCGAGATAATCGCGGGTCGTCTGGTACAATTTGTTCTGGTACCCCTCGAATATCGCATCGCGTGGGTAGCTCGGGACCTGCGTGAGGACCTCGATCTCGTATCCCCGGTTTTTCCATTCCGCGACGAGGTCGTTGATCAGGAATTCCTCGGGGTAATAACGTTCTGTCAGGATCAGGAGTTTCATCTTTCTATTCCTTTCCTTGCAGTTGCCTCGAATCATGAAGGATGACGGACTCGAACATCCGGACATTGTCCTGAAACGTCCGCGGATCGTTGCTCACGTCGATGCCGTACTGCAAAGCCGCATGGCGCATCCGGGAACGCTGTTCCGGCGGCAGAGAATGGAACGCCTCAAGCTTTTCGGCAAAGAGGGCCGGATCGTCGAGCGGGATCTCCCAGCCGGCATTCCTGGATTCCAGTTCGTGCCACGGGGTCCGGTCGCTGGTCAGGACCGGCAGGCCGGAAAGCAGAGCCTCGTGGATCACGTGGCAGAAATTCTCATTTTTCGACGGCAGGAAGAAAAGATCGTATTTCTGAAGCGTCCGCATGACCTCGTGATGCGGGATCGGACCCTTGAAGGCGACATGGATGCCGGACGGCATTTTCCCGGCCAGTTCAAGACACTCCCGGGCATACTGTTCGTCGTGCCGGGTCCCGAAGATGTCAAACACAACGGGGATTTTCAGCATGCCGACCGCTTTGATCGCATAATCGATGTTCTTCTGGATGTCGATCCGGGCCAGAAGGACGATTTTCAAAGTCTCCGGTTCCGGAACGCCCGGAAGGCTTTCGTTCGCATGCTCCTGCGTATTGAAATCGAGAGCGGTGAACACCCGTTTTTGCTTTCCGAGCCGTTTCATCAGGTCACGCTGCTCATCCTCGGAGGAACAGTGGAACGAACAGTTCAGGAAGTGGATCAGGACATATTTGAACAGGATGAGATAAATCTTTTTCTTGAGCGCCTTGTGCGCCAGCGCCCCGGACGCGAATTCGCCCCGGGGAGCGAGGAGAACGGGCGTTTTCTTTTTTTCCGAAAAGGCCAGCGCGAACAGGGGAAAAATCGTAAAGCGCGGATCGAAAAAACTATGGCAATAGACCAGGTCGAATTCGGTTTCCATGAACAGCTTTTTATATGTCTCGACGGTCCGTTCCTCCGGCGCGAGATAGCGGACAAACGCCTTCCCGACCCTGTTCCATTCGTGATACCGGATCGCCGGATAGGGATGTTCGTCCCCGAAGTCGCGGTCGGACGTTACGATATAGAAATTGTAGCGGTCCCCGATGGCGTTCACCATGTTGACGACGGTCTGAACAGGGCCGCCGAATTTGTAGCCCGGCAAATAACACTGGATGAAAAGCAGGATCGACGGTTTCATGCTTTGTCAATGACCTCTCTGACGATCATTTCGGAGGCGTGTCCGGTTTCATACGCCATAAACCTGTTTTTGACCGCTTCTCTTCTGTCATGATACCGGTCGGTCCCGGACAGAGTCTCGTCCAATGCGGCCAGAAGCGAATCGAAATCCCTGCACACCGGTCCCGCCATGAACTCGTCGATGTCATAATACAGGCCGGAATCCGTGTTTTTGTAAAAATCGTAGTCATAGACATAATTCACGACCGGCCGGTCCAGGAACAGAAAATCCAGGAACGCGCCGGAATAATCCGAGATCAGGACATCGGCGAACAGCATGAGCTCCTGCACGTTGAAATGCGCCGGAATATGTTTGACAAATTCGGTCTGGCGGACCTTGCCGCCTGTCGCCGCAAGATGCAGTTTTTCCAGGATGACCGCGTTGTGTTTTTCCAGCAGGCGGTTCAGTTTCAGGGTTTCGTCATCCGACAGACCGGTGAACGACACGTTTTTGGAAGTCCTTCTGTAGGTCGGCAGATACATGATGATCTTTTTGTCTTTTTCAAACGGGACCAGCCCGGAATACTTTGTTTTCTCCTCTTCGATCCGCTGTTTGTCGACGTTGAAATACATGTCGTTGCGCGGCGTGCCGCTGTGGATTTCGTTGTTCTCCGTGCAGCCCCTGAATTTCAGCGCCGTCAGAAAGGTCAGATCCTGTTCCGGGCCCGAAGTCACGAAATACTCGTATTTTCTGGAGTTGCCCATGATCCGCTTCAGCAATGCCTTGATCCGGCCGTCCTTTTTCATCTGGTTCAGTCCGTCTTCGCCCCATTTTTTCAGCGGCATGCCGTGGTGCAGATAGCAGATCGTCGCATTCCGGAACACATTATAGGACGATATGTCGCTGTTGTGCATCTGCGTGCAGAACATGTACCGGCATTTCAACAATGCGATATTCGCCGAAACAGTATCTTTTTCAAGGAAACGATAGGGAGACAGCTTTTTTTCAACCTCATCCCGGGTCTTTTTTGTGCCGACCCAGAAGACTTTCAGGTCTTTTCTGTTTTTGCAGATGTACTCGGCCAGATACCGTCCGTTGTCGATATAGTTCTCGCCGCCCCAGGAACCGATCGCGACGTACTCCTTCCTTCTTCTGATCGCAAAAGACAAAAGGAGCAGCAGGATGCTGCCGGTCAGGCGTTTTATTGTCTCAATGATTTCCTTCAGCATATTGAAATCCGGTGTTACATGTCCTCAAAAAGTTCCAGATGCTTGCAGACCCGTTTTTCCTTCGGCGGGAGCTTCCTGTAATTGCCATACGCCCTCCTCAGGTAGTCTTTGGCATGGGCAAACGTCCTGTATTTTTTCTTTTCGAACACAACATATTCCTTATCAATAACATCCTCAGAATCAAACATTTCCGTTTTCATTGAATAGATGCTGTTGAAATTGATCCATCTGTTTGATCTTTTGCACAGGTTATAGTTCTTTTCGATCAGGGCCAGGATCTTCTTCCTGTCCAGAATCTTCGCCAGCAGATTTGCGATCATTCCGAATACGGGGTTCCCGTCCACAACGGAATAACCGATCCTCTTATAAAAAGCTTTCATCAGGAGTTTGTGCGTCGCCCATTGAAGGGAAGCGAGCAGGTTGTTGTCGAATATCCTCGCCATCGGAAAGATATCGATGCAGCCGCGTTTGTTGTGAAGGATCTTTCCGTGAAGTCTGGGATACCTTTCATTGGTCCGTTCCGAAACGAATTCGAAGCCATCTCCCAGCTCCTCGAGAAGAGCCTGTTCGAGGGCATCCCTGTCGCTGTTCAGGATCGCGATGTCGATATCATCGTCCCAGGGGATAAACCCCTTGTGCCTCACTCCCCCCAAAACGGATCCCCCCAGCAGATAGAACGGAATATTCTTCGCCTTGCATATTTCGTCAAACTTCTCCAATGCTTTCACGCAGATCTTCTGATGCGCTCTGAGCTCGGCCGGGCTCAGATACTTCGGTTGTATTCTTTTGGTTTCCATACTTCCGTCATCTCCCGTTGGATTTCAGATTCGCCATAAAGTTCTGTTTGTTTTCAGACACCACGGCTGGCATGCCGCCGAAAGCCCCCCGCATGCCGGTATTGGGAACGGCATATATCATGTTCGGGGGAACCGATCCGCACCACCAACCCCCGGATTTGAAAACGTGTTCTTTCATGAGTTCAGTTTGTCCGGATCGTGTATTTGAATGATTTTGTATTTGATGCAGTGATAAAGCCTGTACGACGCCACGCCGAGTTCTCCCAGGCAGAGGACCAGGCAGTAATATCCGGGGGTCCCCGTCTTCAGCATGTAGAAGATGCCGTAGGTCAGGACCAGGATGGCCGTAGCCCAGAAGACGGAATGGTTGAACGGCTTGGAGTGCCCCCAGGCGACCAGCATCGGCGCGCCGAGATAGACCGACATCGAACCGATGAAGATGTACGGGATCAGCATCCTGACCAGATAGGCCGACTCCGGAAGTTTCCCGTGGCTGAGGATCCTGACGCAGAACGGCGCCATGAAAAACAGCGCGGCCAGCATGACGCCGACGAGCAGAAGCAGCCCGAAAAACACCTTCGTGGCGAACCGGGCGTCTTTCTGACGGGCGTTGAAGGGATAGGCCGCCTGCCCGACCATGGACGCGGGCAGCAGGGCGGCTCTTGCGATCTTCTGCGCGAGGTCGTATGCGGCGACCTCGTGATCCCCCAGCGTGGCGCCGATCACGGTCGTCGCGATCTTGCTGTTCACGGTCAGGGATGCCCGGGAAAAGAAGAACGAAACGCTTTTCCTGAAAAACGCCCTGATGTACGCGAACTCCGGCATGACCGGCCGGATCTTTTCGTGCTTGACCATCAGAAACAATCCGACCAGGGACGTAAAGACCATACATCCGGACTGCATCAGCGGGATCCGCCTGTAGTCGTCGACGCCTTTGACAAACGTGAAAAGCAACCCCAGATAAATGAGCAGGGACGACGAACGGATCAGCGTGATGACGAACATCTTCTCAATCCCCTGGTACAGCCATTTCATGAACACGACGTCCGCCAGGCAGACCCCGAAACAGTAATTGTAAAGCAGGATGTCCGCCCTCGTCTTGCTCCAGGCGCAGACCAGAAGGTTCAGGGAAAGCAGGCAGACGGACAGCAGGGTGAACTTGATGATCAGCATCGTGCTGAAGATCCTTCCCAGCTCCGTCCTGTCGTCCCGGTGGGACGCCACCTCCTTTGCGGCGACGATGCTCAGTCCGAAATCGACGACCACGCCGAAATAGGCCACAATGGACTGCGCAAACGCGATCTTGCCGTAATTGTCCGCGGTGACGGTCTTGATGATGTACGGAAGGGCCAGAAACGGAATGGCGATCTCGACGCCTTCCATAATGGTCAGGTAGATCGTGTTTTTCGCGACCCGTTTATGTGATTCCAGATTTCCGGACATGTTCTCTGTCTGTTTTGCAGCGCTTCGGCTGGCGTTTTTACGATTCAACGGAGAATCCCCGGTGTTGAAAACAGGCGATTTTCCCGGCATTGATCCCGCACGCGTACCCGGGCGACCCGGGCGCCGCGCGCGAACAATTACTTATAACATACCATCCTTCAGGAAAAAAAGCAAACGAAACTGAAAAAAAACTAAAAAATAAGTACGGATATGGTTGTTGTAAAAAAACAACGAATGACAGGGACCGGATGTCCCGTGTTTTCAGGCCGGGATCAGTTTTCGGTTTCCTGTGTTGAAACGGCGTCCGGCGGACAGAACAGGACACCGTTTTGGAGCATGTCCGCGGCGTCGATCTTCCAGCGGTCCCCGTCAGCCGTACAGTAGACTGTTCTGCCCGACCCGGGATCCGCTTGCTCGCATATTTTGAAGCGTTCCGACCAGTTCGTCCGGCCGGGATGCAGGATGGACCATTCCGGCGTCGTGACGACCGCGACGCAGAGGAAATCGCCCTCCTTTTTGACGTAGACGCGCCCGGCGTACGGACGGAAATGTTCCGGGCCGCCGACATGGTGGGCATAGCTTCCCGGCGCGGCCGGATCGTCCGCGGCGGCGGAAACCGGAAGTTTCGTGTTCAGCATCGACGCCTGAAGATAGCCGTCGGGACACTCCATGATCTCTTCGTAAAACTCGCCCGGCTGCGCGAGCCCGACGTACCGGACCGCGTGGATCATGCGGTCCTCCTCGTTGAGCCTCACGCAGGAACAATAGAACAGTACGGCGAACGCGACGCCGGCCACGACAAGTAACACGGCTAGCGAGATCAGCAGATTCCGCAGAGTATGCAGGATGCCCGGTTTGTTTTTCATGGTCCCCCTTTGCCGCGTCACGAGCGGCGCGTGAGCTTGTAGTTCTGGAGCATGAAGAGCGGATCGTAGGACTTTTTCGCCTGGCGGAGGCCGGGGATGCCGAGGTCCTGTTCGCGGTTGAGCAGACGTGCGCGGCCCTGCAGCGCGGCGGCGGTGCTGTGCGTGATGTACTGCGAAGCGCCCTTGTATTCGTAGCGTGTCTTCTCGAAGTGGACGGTCCAGAGGTCGGACGAGACCGGGCTGTAGACGGCAAAGGAGACGACGCGGCCGCCGGCGCGCAAAACAAGCCCTTCGACCGGAAGCAATTCGAAATGTTCCGCGAACATCTTGATCGCGGCGGCTTCGTGCGCGGCCTCGATGGAAACGGGCCGCTCCTGCGCCGCGAACCAGTCGCGCTGAACGGCGAGCGCCTCGTCGAGATTCGCGCGGGAAAGCGGTTCCAGCGCGGCGTCCGGGTAGTCCTCGTGAAACTGCGTGATCAGGTTGCGTTTTTTCGCCAGCAGACGCCCGTGCAGGCCGACAAGCGCGTCCACGCAGTAGATATATTCGTCGTAGCGGTCGTCCATGCGTTCGGCGGAAAACTTCGTCCCGACGTCCGGATGCGTCTTCAAATACTCCTGGTCCACGTGGTCGAACGAGCCGCTGTAGCCCGCGCGGATCAGGCGGTCGGACACCGCCAGAAGTTCGTCCGGTTCCGGGCCGCGCGCGCCGCCCGGCGCGAACATGAGGATGTCCTCGGTCTCGAGCAGGAGATAGAGGTGGGAGCCGATGAAGCACCAGTCGGGACGGTAGGTGCCGTTCCACAGGAAAAGATTGGTGAACGCGAATTCGCAGCTCTGGCGTCCGGACGCGAGCAGGAAGGGTTCGAGGACCGCGCGGTCTTCGAGCGCGAGTCGGCGGAAGCCCTCGGGCGGGCTGAGTTCGTGCGGACCGCTCATGGCTTGCCTCCGAACCGGAACGGCGTATGTCCGTCCATGGGGGCGGCTCCGGCGGCGCGGTAGAACGCCTCCGTGCCGGGCACGCCGACGCAGACGATCCAGTCGACGCCGCACGACGCGAGGTGGTCCGCCAGGCGTTTCACGATCTCACGTCCGATGCCCCGCGAACGGTGCGCCGGGTCGACCACGACATCCAGGATGTAGGCGTCGCTCACGCCGTCGGACAGCGCGCGCGCCATGCCGACGAGGCGGCCGGCGGGATCGAACGCGGCGGAGACCGCGAACGAATTCGCGATCATGGCGTCGAGCTCCGGGGCGGGATCGGACATGCCGAACCAGCCCGCGGCACGGTAGAGCGCAAGCACGTCCGCGCGCGGGAGGTCCTTTGTGATCGAATACCTGAGCAGACCGGACTTGCCCGTATCCATAACGCCTCGAAGAAGAGCTTACATGTTGTCCGCGATGACGCGGGCGAACTCGGAGCAGCGGAGTTCGGTCGCGCCCTCCATCTGGCGCGCGAAGTCGTAGGTGACGTGTTTGGACGCGATGGCGCGTTCGATGCCGCGGATCACGAGGTCGGCGGCTTCGGTCCAGCCGATGTGGCGGAGAAGCATTTCGCCGGAGAGCGCGAGCGAGCAGGGATTGACCTTGTCGAGTCCTTTGTACTTGGGCGCGGTGCCGTGCGTGGCCTCGAAGATCGCCTTGCCGCCGACGTAGTTGATGTTCGCGCCCGGAGCGATGCCGATGCCGCCGACGCTCGCCGCCAGCGCGTCCGACACGTAGTCGCCGTTCAGGTTCATCGTGGCGATCACGTCGTATTCGGCGGGACGGGTCAGGATCTGCTGCAGGAAGGCGTCGCAGATGCAGTCCTTGATGAGGATCTTTCCCTCAGGCACAACGCCGCCGCATTCTTCCCACGTGACGGTCTGTTCCGGGAACTCGCGTTTCGCGAGCGCGTAGCCCCAGTCGCGGAAGCCGCCCTCGGTGAACTTCATGATGTTGCCCTTGTGGACGAACGTGACGCTCTTGCGGTGGTTGTCGATGGCGTAGCGGATGGCGGCACGGATGAGGCGCTCGGAGCCTTCCTTGGAAACCGGCTTGATGCCGATCGCGGAGGTTTCCGGGAAGCGGATCTTGGCGACGCCCATTTCGTTCTGAAGGAAGGAAATGACCTTCTGCACCTCGGGCGTGCCGGACGCCCATTCGATGCCGGCATAGATGTCCTCGGTGTTCTCGCGGAAGACGACCATGTCGGTGAGCTCGGGGTGCTTGACGGGGGACGGGACGCCCTGGAAATAGCGGACCGGGCGGAGGCAGACGTAGAGATCGAGCTTCTGGCGGAGGGTCACGTTGAGCGAGCGGATGCCCTTTCCGACAGGGGTCGTGAGCGGGCCCTTGATGGCGATGCGGTGGTCGGAGATGGCCTCGAGGGTCTCGTCGGGGAGCCAGACACCCTCGCCGTAGACTTCGCAGGACTTCTCGCCGGCGTAGACTTCCATCCAGGCGATCTTGCGCTTACCGCCGTAGGCTTTCGCGATGGCGGTGTTCCAGATGTGCATGGAGGCCGCCGTGATGTCGGGGCCGATGCCGTCGCCCTCGATGAACGGGATGATCGGTTGGTCGGGGACGATAAGGCTGCCGTCGGGATTCGCTGTGATGCGGTCGCCGTCGACCGGACGGATTTTCTGATAGCTCATGAATGGTCCTTTACGAGGTTGAGAAATGAAACGGATTCCGAAACGAGGATGGGGTCGATCCCCACGGCGTAGACGCGGACCGCGAGGTCGTAGAGCGCGGGCTCGCCGTCGGGGCGGACCGTGCGCGGGTTCACGATGCGCATCTGCTTCAGTTCGAGGGTGTTTTTTCCGGTTTTGATCGGATGGCGGACGCCCTCGATCATGGTCATGCCGTCGATGTGCTGTTCGACGATGATGGTGGAGCCGCAGTCGCACGTGAGCTCAAGCGTCTGGTCGATGACAATCTGATTCTTGTCCGGCTGCCAGACGGTCCTGTTCACGAGTTTTCCGATTTTGAGGTCGATCGGCATAATGTGCGGCTCCCTGCTGCGCCCGGGTCACTTCAGCCCGAGCACGTCCTGCATGTCGTAGTACCCGGCGGAAGCGCCCGCGAGCCATTTGGCGGCGCGGAGCGCGCCCTTGGCGAAGGTCATGCGGCTGGACGCGCGGTGCGTCAGCTCGATGCGTTCGCCGTCGCCCGCAAAGAGCACTGTGTGGTCGCCGACGATGTCGCCGCCGCGCACAGCATGGATGCCGATCTCGCGGCGGGTGCGCGCGCCGACGATGCCCTGGCGACCGTAGACGAGGTCGTCCTGGGTGCGGTCCGCGGCTTCGCAGAGGACTTCCGCGAGGCGAACGGCTGTGCCGCTCGGGGCGTCCTTCTTCTGGTTGTGGTGCGCCTCGATGATCTCCATGTCGAAATCGTCGGCGAGGAGGGAGGCGGTCTTGCCGGAGAGGAAGAAGAGCAGGTTCACGCCGACGCTGTAGTTGAACGTCTGGACGATGCGCGCGCCCTGTGCGGAGAGCTCGCGGAGGGCGGCCTTGTCGGCATCGGTGAGCGCGGTCGTGCCGATCACGATGGAGAGCCCGGCCTTCGCGGCGGCGCGGGCGTTCTCCAGCACGTTTCCGGTGCTGAAGTCGATGATGGCGTCGGCGTTCGCGAGCATTTCGTCCGTGAGCGCGGCGGAGATCGGCACGTTGAGCGCGGCGACTCCGGCGACGGTCCCGGCGTCCTGCCCGATGAGCGGGCTGGCGGGATATTCGGTGGCTCCCGCGAGCGTGAATTCAGGGTTGGCGGCGATGGCGGCGACGAGCGCCTTGCCCATGCGTCCGGCGGAACCGGTGATGATGGTGCGGATCATGCGGAAACCTCCTCAGATGCCTTCGAGCGTGGATTTGTATGCGGTGATGAGGTCGGCGAGCTTGGCGGACGCGACGGCTTTTCCGCCGCGCGTGAACACCAGCTCCTGCTTCTCCGTGGTCGTGCCGACGCGGGCGAACACGTTCCCGGCGAGCATCTTTTCCAGCTCGGCGGCGCGTTCGGGACGGCAGGTGAGGATGAAACGGGAGTTCGACTCGGAGAAAAGCGCCTCGGCGTCGTTCAGGTTTTCGATGCCGGGGAGCTTGTCGAGGTCGATGGTCATGCCGAGGCGGCCGCCGATGGCGGACTTGGCGGCGGCGATGGCGAGGCCGCCGAGCGCGGGGGAGATGATGGAAGACGGGATGTCCGCCTTGATGACTTCGGCGAGCGCGTGGTAGAGCTTGGACGCTTTCGGGATGTCGACCTTCGGGACGTTGTTGCCGACGGCGTCGAGCATGGCGTAGTATTCGCTGCCGCCGAGCTCGGGCTTGGTCTCGCCGAGCACGTACACGGCGTCGCCCGCGAACTTGGCGTCCAGGGAGACCGCGTGCGACACGTCGTCGATGCGCGCGATGGTGCTGAAGAGGACGGTGGGCGGGATGGAGATCTTGCGGCCGCCGCGCGTGCTGTCGTTCTTCATGCTGTCCTTGCCGGAGATGCAGGGCACCTTGAACGCCTTGGTGCAGTCGTAGAGCGCCATGTTCGCGCGGACGAGCTGCGCGAGCTTGTATTCGCCGTCCGGGGTCTTCTCGCTCTGCACGGGGTCGGGCCAGC
>JAFXUM010000046.1 GCA_017524965.1 Lentisphaeria bacterium
CCACGACCGACGGTGAACGGACCGCACGCAGGCGCATTCGGCGCGGCGGGCGGCGAGGCAGTCCGGAGGAGAGAATCATTGCAGCGTCGCAGATGTTCTTTTTGGCGAAGATCCCGATACCGCAGAACAAATTACGAGGTCAATCGAGAATGGACAGCAGGTTCGACACCGTGGAAAACGTCCTGGAGGACGTGCGCGCAGGCCGGCTCGTGATCGTCACGGACGACGAAAAACGGGAAAACGAAGGCGATCTGGTATGCGCGGCGGAAAAGATCACGCCGGAACATGTGAATTTCATGATCACTCATGCGCGCGGACTCGTCTGCGCCCCGATCACCGAGGCGCGGGCGAAGGAACTCGGCATCTACCGCGCGCCTTCCACCGACCACTTCAAGACGGCGTTCACCGAGAGCGTCGACGTCCTGACCGGGACCACCGGCATCAGCGCGGCCGACCGCGCCGCCACGATCAAAGCTCTGCTCGATCCGGCGGCGAAACGCGAAGACTTCGGCATCCCCGGGCATGTGTTCCCCATCGCGGCGCGTCCCGGCGGCGTGCTCCAGCGCACCGGGCATACGGAGGCGTCCGTCGACCTCGCGCGCCTCGCGGGGCTTCAGCCCGCGGCGGTCATCTGCGAGATCACGAAGGACGACGGCACGATGGCGCGTCTGGACGACCTCGCGGCGTTCAAGGAGAAATTCGGCCTCAAGCTCTGCTCCATCGCCTCGCTCATCGAATACCGCCGCAAAAAGGAAAAGCTCGTGGAGGAGGAACTCTGCGTGAAGCTCCCGACCGCCTACGGCGATTTCATGCTCCACATGTTCCGTTCCAAGCTCGACGGCGCGTGCCATCTGGCGCTGACCCACGGCGACGTCGCCGCCGCGAAGTCCGTGCTCGTCCGCATGCACAGCGAATGCCTCACGGGCGACGTCTTCGGCTCCATGCGCTGCGACTGCGGCGACCAGCTCCACACGGCGATGCGCATGATCGCGAAGGAGGGCGCGGGCGTGCTCGTCTATCTCCGCCAGGAAGGACGCGGCATCGGCCTCGCGAACAAGCTCCGCGCGTACAAGCTC
Organism: Lentisphaeria bacterium; assembly: GCA_017524965.1. Lineage (GTDB taxonomy): Bacteria > Verrucomicrobiota > Lentisphaeria > Victivallales > UBA1829 > UBA1732. The sequence continues at coordinate 1,077 of JAFXUM010000046.1, forward strand.
CAGGAGGAAGGCTGCGACACCGTCGAGGCGAACATCCGCCTCGGATTCCCGCCCGACCTCCGCGAGTACGGCATCGGCGCGCAGATCCTGCTCGACCTCGGCGTGAAGCACCTGCGCCTGCTCACGAACAACCCGATGAAGGTGGTCGGCATCGACGGCTACGGGCTCGTCATCGACGAACGCGTGCCCATCGTGATCGAGCCGGGCGAGTACAACAAACACTATCTGGACACGAAACGCGAGAAGATGGGGCATCTGATCTGACCCCCCGCCCCGAACAAAAAACGAACCGAAATCACAACAAACATTCACATAAATCAGGAGAAACCATCATGGCAAAAGACGAACTCACCGTACTGGAAGGCAACCTCAGCGCAGCCGGACTCAAAATCGCCGTCGTGTGCGCACGTTTCAACGAATTCTTCGTCTCCAAACTCTTCAGCGGCGCGGTCGACGCGATCGTCCGCCACGGCGGCAGCCGCGCGAACATCACGCAGGCATGGGTGCCCGGTTCCTTCGAGCTCCCGTTCGCGGTCTCCAAGCTCGCGAAGAGCGGCAAATACGACGCCGTGATCGCGCTCGGCGTGGTCATCCAGGGCGCCACCGCCCACGCCTCCACCATCTACAGCCAGGTCTCGAAATCCCTCGCCCAGATCGGCATGGAGAGCGGCGTCCCGGTCATCTACGGCGTCGTCACAGTCGAAAACATCGAACAGGCGATCGAACGCTCCGGCACCAAGGCGGGCAACCGCGGCGCGGACGCGGCGGTCGCCGCGATCGAAATGGCGAACCTGAACAAAAAGCTCTGATCCGCCGTCCCCCTTCCCTTTTCTCCAGAATCCAGCATTTTTCCCACCTCGAACCGCTATGAACACAGAATCCGATTTTGAAAACGAAGCCGGAAACGACGCCCCGGAAAAACACGCCGCGAACGGCAAAAAGGCGCATCAGCCGCAATTCCAGCCGCACCAGCACTTCAAACGCCTCGGCCGCGAGCTCGCCATGCAGTATCTCTTTGAATGCGACATCCGGGACAGCGTGACCGAGCCGAACACGATGGAGGATTTCTGGGCGCAGGCCGAGGAGTCCGGCGAGTTCACCGACGCACGCGTCTTCCGCCGTGCGAAAGCCTACGCCGAAAACCTGATCGCCAGCGCGCAGGCCAACGACGACGAGATCACCGGCTACCTCGGCAGGTTCTCCGAGAAATGGGACGTGGACCGCATGTCCGCCGTGGACCGCAACATCATGAAGGTGGCCGTGGCCGAGATGCTGTACTGCCCGGAGATCCCGCACGTGGTGAGCATCGACGAGGCGATCGAGATCGCGAAGGATTTCAGCGACGAAAAGTCGGGCCTGTTCATCAACGGCATCCTGAACGGCATCAAGAACGAAATCGAAAAGAATCCCGCGGGCGGCAAACCGGAGTAACGGAACATGTTTTCCATCTTCTCCAAATTCAAAAACGGCCTCCAGAAGACCGCGGTCGCCGTCAACCGGAAGATCGCCGGGCTCTTCACCGGGAACCGCGAGTGGACCGAGGAAGACTTCGCCGAACTCGAAAAGACCCTGATCGGCACCGACCTCGGCATGTCTGCCTCGCGCACCATCGTGCAGAACATCCGCGAACGCTACAAGCTCGGCGAGCTGAAGTCGTCCGACGACATCTCCCGCGTGGCCGCCGCCGAACTCAAAAAGATCCTCTCCGAGGGTGCGCGTCCCATGCGGAAGAACCCGGACGGCGTGACCGTGCTCCTCTTCGTCGGCGTGAACGGCAGCGGCAAGACCACCACCATCGGCAAGCTCGCCGCCGCGCTCACCCAGGACGGCAGCCGCGTCATGCTCGGCGCGTGCGACACCTTCCGAGCCGCCGCGGTCGAACAGCTTACGCTGTGGGCCGAACGCACCGGCAGCCAGATCGTCGCGGCGAAACAGGGCGCCGACCCCGCGTCCGTGGCGTTCGACGCCGTGAAGTCCGCCGTCGCGAAGGGCGTGGACTACCTGCTCATCGACACCGCCGGACGCCAGCAGAACCGCAAGAACCTGATGGACGAGCTGGCGAAAGTCACGCGCATCATCAACAAAGTCCTGCCCGGCGCGCCCCACGAGACCATCCTCACCATCGACGCCAGCCACGGCAGCAATTCCATCACGCAGGCGCGCGAATTCGCCTCCATTTCCGGCGCGTCCGCCATGGTCCTCACCAAAATGGACGGCACCGGAAAAGGCGGAGCCGCCTGCGCCGCACAGCGCGAATTCGGCCTGCCCATCCTCTTCGTCGGACTCGGCGAACAGCCGGACGACCTGCAGGTCTTCGACCCGGAGACCTACGCGAACGCGATCTTCCCGCCGGACGCCGGCGCCGCGGCGGAATCCGAACCGTAACCCCCCCAAAAAAAGCCGGAATCACACGGAGTCAATCATGCACTTATCCGTCAGACATTCGCAGATCAACGGCGAAACCGCCGTCCCGGGATCCAAATCCCATACCATCCGCGCGCTCGCCATCGCCTCCCTCGCGAAAGGCTCGTCCGTCATCAAAGCCCCGCTCGTCTCCGACGACACGCTCTCCTGTCTCTCCGCCGCCTGCGCCCTCGGCGCGTGGGTCCGCCGCGGCGACGATTCCCTGTGGCAGGTCATCGGGACCGGCGGCCGCATGATCGAACCGGCGCGCCCGCTCAACATGGGCAACTCCGGCACCGGGCTGCGCATCTTCAGCGCGCTCGCCTCGCTCTCCGGTTCGCCGATCTCGTTCGGCGGCGACGAGTCCCTTCAGAAACGCCCGATGGAGCCGCTCCTGGCGGCGCTGAACGACCTCGGCGCGAAGACCGAATCCGACGGCGGGCACTGTCCGCTCACGGTCACGGGGCCCATCCGCGGCGGCGAAACGTCCGTCGACGGCACGTCCTCGCAGTATCTCTCCGCGCTCCTGCTCGCCGCCCCGCTCGCCGAAGGCGACACCATCCTGAACGTCCCGTTCCTGAACGAGGTCCCGTACGTCGAGATGACGCTCGCCTGGCTGAAACGCCAGAACATCAACCTGAAGTACAACAAAAACTACACGCGTTTCCACGTGATCGGCGGCCAGCAGTTCAAGCCGTTCAACGAGACCATCCCCGGCGACTTCTCCACCGCGGCGTTCCCGCTCGCGGCGGCCATCGTGACCGGCGGCGGCATCCTGATCCGCAACCTCGATTTCAACGATCCGCAGGGCGACAAGGCGTTCGTCGAACTCGCCGGACGCATGGGCGCGCGCATTGAGACCGGTCCCGGATTCGCCCGCGTGAAACCCGGCCCGGTGAAGCTCCACGCCGCCGAACTCGACCTGAACGCCATCCCCGATCTCCTGCCGGTCCTGTCCGTCGTGGCGGCCTGCGCCGACGGCATCACCGTGCTGAAAAACGTGGCGCAGGCGCGCCTGAAGGAGACCGACCGCATCGCGGTCATGGCGCACGAGCTCGGGAAGATGGGAATCCAGGTGGAGGAATTCGAGGACGGCATGGCGATCACCGGCGGCAGACTGAAGCCCGCCCACGTCGACAGTTTCCGCGACCACCGCGTGGCGATGTCGCTCGCCATCGCCGGCATGACCTGCGCCGCGGACGAGGGGGAACCGACCCTGATCGACTCCGCGGAGTCCATCGGCGTCACCTACCCGACCTTCATCGACGACTTCTCCAGGCTCGGCGCGGATTTCTACGCCGTCTGAGTCGACCGGCGGACATTTTCACCGTTGCGACAGCGGATGCGGGATCGATCGATCCTGCATCCGTTTTTCCATGTTGGAAGACCGTGCCCGGCTCCGCAATCGACCATCATTCAGGACGAGCCGGCAGCCCGAAAGTCACGCGAACAGGACACGATCATCCGTTTGTATTTATCGTGACAGCTCGTCACGCTTTTCGTTTTTTTCTCCGGAAAGAAAAACCCGGCGCACGCCGCATTCCTATATTGGAAACGTCTGTTTCCCGGCGAATCACGACTGATTTTATCGTGACACATTTTTCCATACCCCCTCTTTTCACCCCCTTTCCGTCCGTTTTTATCCGCCGGCCACAGCATTTTTATTTAATTTTTGCAAAAAATGATTGTTTCGATTTGCAATAATATTTGACAGGATGTATATTATTGTGCATCTACCAAAAACACCCTGTCAACCCGGAGTTTCTTATCATGGCCAATTCCGATCCCGCAGTCCTCAGAAAAGCCGTTTCCAGGCTCTACGATGCTTTCCGCGAGGCCGCCGACTCCGTCGGCAATATCTCCTCTATCGAAAAAGACGTAAGCGTCCGCCAGCATCAGACGATGTCCCTGGTGTGCCGTCTGACCGAGGAAAAACCGAACGGCGTCACGCTGAAGGAGCTTGCGGAAGCCATGAAGCTCGCCCCGGCCACCGTGTCCGAACTGGTCGAATCGCTCGTGAAGAAGAATTTCCTCCAGCGCGTGCAGAATCCGGAAGACCGCCGCGCCGTGCAGATCACGCTGACAGACCATGGCCAGACGCTTCTGGACGAGTGCATCAAGTGCGTCGACAGTCTCTGCGAAAAGCTTCTCGCGGGACTCCCCGCCGGCGAACGCGTCTCCATGCTTTCCGCGCTCGCAAAGATCACGGAAAAACTCTGAGTCCGGATAGATCTTCCCCTGCCTCCTCGCCCGGCACATCGCGCTGCCGGGCTTTCTTTTTGCCGGAAACGGCAGGATGAGGAGGGTTTTTAAGCCGCAAATCCCGTTTTCCGCTTGACAATCGCCTTTTTTATAGTATATTATAGATTCCCGCTTTTCTTCAACAACACTGGACAACGAAAGATGGAAAACAAACTTCAGCAAATCGGCAATCGCATTCGCGACATCCGTCAGATCATGGAAATCTCCGAGGAGGAAATGGCCAGGGTCACGGGCGTCACCGTAGAAGAATACCGGAAGCATGAAGACGGTCTCGTTGAAAGTCCGTTCGCCTTCCTTTACCTCTGCGCGGAGCGGTTCGGTGTCGATGTAGGAGCGCTCGTCAGCGGCGAGTCTCCCAAACTTTCGTTGTACAACATCACGCGCAAGGGCGGTGGCATGCCGATCAAGCGCCGCGAGGAGCTCGACTACCGTCACCTCGCGCCCCTGCTCAAGAACCGCAACGCCGAACCGCTGTTCGTCCGCGCCCAGCCGCAGGACGAGGGGCTGCCGATCCACCTCACGACGCACCCCGGTCACGAATTCGACTACGTGCTGTCCGGACGCCTGCGCATCCAGCTCGGCGAGAAGATCGACGTGCTGAACCCCGGCGACAGCGTGCTGCTCGACTCCAGCCTGCCGCACGGCATGGTCGCCGCCGACGGACAGCCCTGCGAATTCCTCGCGATCGTCATGTACGGCGAAGGCGCCGAGGCCCCGGCCCCCGCGCCCGCCCCGGCCGCGCACGTCGCCGAGGATTCCGGCTCCGAGGGCCGCCTGCTGTACCAGGACTACCTCGACGCCTCGTTCGACGAGAACGGCATCCTGAACAAGGTCAAGTTCCACTATCCCGACACCTTCAACTTCGCGTACGACGTGCTCGACCGCCTCGCCGAGAAGACGCCCGACAAGGTCGCGCTCTCCTGGCTCAGCCGCACGCACGAACACCGCGAATTCACGTTCAGGCAGATCTCCGACATGTCCTGCCAGGCGGCGAACTACCTCGTTTCGCTCGGCATCAAAAAGGGCGACCGCGTGATGATGGTGCTCCGCCGCAACTGGCAGTTCTGGATCCTCATCAACGCCCTGCATCGCATCGGGGCGGTCGCGGTCCTCGCGCCGAACCAGCTGCTCGTCCACGACTTCCAGTACCGCTTCGACAAGGCGACGATCCGCGCGATCATCTGCACCTCGGACGGCGAAGTACTGGAGCAGGCGGACGCCGCGGCGAACCTGTGCAAGTCCGTCGAATTCCGCATCTCCACCAACGGCTCGCGCCTCGGCTGGCTCGATTTCGACGCCTCGCTCGAACGCTACAGCACGGTCTTCAAGCGGCCCGACGGCCTGAATGCGACCGACCCGATGCTGATGTTCTTCAGTTCCGGCACGACCGGCTACCCGAAGATCGTCACGCACATCTTCTCCTATCCGCTCGGACACATCATCACTGCGCGCTGGTGGCACTGCGTCGACCCGAACGGCCTGCACCTCACGATCTCCGACACCGGCTGGGCGAAGGCCATGTGGGGCAAGCTCTACGGCCAGTGGCTCTGCGAGGCTCCGCTCTTCGTCTACGACTTCGACCGTTTCAGCGCCGCCGACATCATGCCGCTCTTCAAGCAGTTCGGCATCACCACGTTCTGCGCGCCGCCGACCATGTACCGCTTCTTTATCCGCGAGGACCTCTCCCATTACGATTTCTCCACCCTCAAACACTGCACCATGGCGGGCGAGGCGCTGAATCCCGAGGTCTTCAACATCTTCCTGAAGCAGACCGGACACAAGATGATGGAGGGCTTCGGCCAGTCCGAAAGCACCATGATCATCGGCAACATCCACGGCATGGAGCCCCACCCCGGCTCGATGGGCAAACCCTCGCCCATGTACCCGGTCGAACTCTTCGACGCGGATTGCAAACCCGTGAAGCAGGGCGAGGTCGGCGAGATCGTCATCAAGGCCGAACCGGGCGAGATTCCCGGCCTCTTCGTCGGGTATTACGGCGACCCCGAGGCTACGGCGCTCGCCTGGCACGACGGCTATTACCACACCGGCGACACCGCCTGGGTCGACGAGGCCGGCTACTACTGGTACGTCGGACGCACCGACGACCTCATCAAGTCCTCCGGCTACCGCATCGGCCCGTTCGAGGTCGAAAACGCCATCATGGAGCTGCCCTACGTGCTCGAATGCGCCGTGGTCGGCGTGCCCGATCCCACCCGCGGACAGGTCGTGAAGGCGTACATCGTCCTCACGAAGGACAAACAGCCGAGCGAAGAGCTGAAGAAGGAGATTCAGGACTACGTGAAGAAGAACACCGCGCCGTACAAATATCCGCGCAAGATCGACTTCCTCACCGAACTCCCGAAGACCGTCAGCGGCAA
>JAFXUM010000047.1 GCA_017524965.1 Lentisphaeria bacterium
ACGATGAACCCGAATTCGCTCTATGTCATCCCTCTGACCAAGATCCCCGACTCCACGAAGAAGATTTCGCTGGACAAGGACGGATCGGTGTCCGTCGACGGCAGGATCAATTTCGTCGGGTACGGCGACGAGGCCGACTATGCGAAGTTCACGCTGACGAAGGGCGCGAGCCTGTCGTTCCTCCTCAATGCCACGGGCACGGTGAAATTCACGGTCTGGACCCTGACGACCGGAAAGAACGGCGCGAAGACGATGAAGTCGCTTCAGGCGACCTCGGCAAAGAAGGACATAGCGACCGGGGATTACCTCGCGACGACGAAGAATCTCCTGCTGGAAAAGGGCGACTACTACATCTCCGTGGAGTCCCCCGACGCGAAGAAGGGCGGAAACGCCTACTACAACGTGATGCTCAACAGGGATGACTGCGTGTTCTACAACCGGGGCGACGACTTCGACGACGACTGGAGTCCGTTCAAGGCCGATGACTACCACGGCGTCGCATATCTCGGGACCGTGGACGGCAAGAAGGAAACGCTGATCGAAGACGGCTGGGCCGGATACGGAGACGCCGTCGACTACCGCAAATTCACGCTCAAGACCGGTGCGAAACTGAGCCTCGCGGTCTACTCCACGGATGCGGCGAAGATCTCGCTCTGCCGGGTCGAAAGTAAGCCGGGCAAGGAACCGGGACTCACCATCTACTCGCTGAAGACGCTCCAGACAACCACGGTCAAAAAACAGAAAGGGTACGACGACTATTTCTCCCTCACAAAACCCATTCTGCTCGAAAAAGGCGATTATTTTATCCGCGTGGAATCCACCAACGCGAAGAAGGGCGGAAACGCGGAATACTCGGTCAACCTGGCGGATGTTGGATATGAGACCGTGTTCTTCAATAAAGGAAACAACAGTGACGACTGGGACGACATGAAGACGAAGGGCGCGGCTGGCAAGGTCCTCACCTTCGGCGAGATCAAGGCCAATACCACGACCATCCTGAACGACGAGTGGGTCGGCTACGGCGACGAGATCGACTACCGGAAATTCACGCTCGGTTCCGACGCGAAGCTGAGCTTCGAGGTGTACGCAACCGACGCGGCGAAATTCACCGTTTACAGGCTCGTTGCCAAAACGGACAAGAAAGGCGTCACGACGTACTCCCTGAAGGCGCTTCAGACGACGACGGTCAAGGCGTATGAATGGAAGACGACCAAACTGCTCGCGCTGAATGCGGATACGTATTATTTCAGCATGGCGTCCACCAACGCGAAGAAGGGCGGAAACGCCACCTATGACATCGATCTCTATAACTTCGTCGCAAATCCGAAGAGCGCGAAGGTCGCCGATGCCCTGACCGGACCGGAACCGGAAAGCCCCCTTTCCATGACGGACGAACTGACCTTCAGCTCCCTCGGCAACATGGATATGCTCGCGGGCGCCGGCCTCGATTCCGCACAGGACAAACTCCCCGGCGAATACGGCGGCGGTCTCCTCGCCGGCCTGTAAAGATCAACGGGACAAAAACAAACGGGCCGTCCGGGGGATCGCTCCGGGCGGCTCGAACATTTTAAAGGATAAAGCCGGCGAGGCTTACTTCTTCACGCAGGGGGAGTCGGACCAGCTGCCGACGGCGCGTCCCTGCCAGCCGAGCCCCTTTTCGTAGGCGGTGGTCAGGTCGTAGAAACGCGGCGGGATCGTGACTTTCCAGTTGTTGATGGTCACATGGTTATCGACGTAGAGGATCGGCGGAGCACCTTTATGGCGGGACTTGTCGTCGCGGACCGTGCCTAGGTCGCCGATGCTCGTGTCGCCTTCACGGATGCGCAGGTGGTACACGTTGACCGTGTCGTATTCCTCGGTGTTGCAGGATTCGCCCGGCTGGTGGTTCTTTCCCCAGTGGTCCGTGACCAGGATCAGGTCGGCGGGACGCAGCGGATCGCCGAGGCGGCAGTTCACGAGACGCGGATCGACCAGCGCGTCGCCCTCGCTCCCGTTGGAACCGTCCCTGTACTTCAAGGTGCCGCCCTTGGACGGATTATTGCGTCCGTAGCTGGCGGTCGCGCCCGGCGAACCGTCGCTGGGGCATTTGAAGACCTTCAGCATCGCCAGCCCCGTGCCGTTCAGATAGTTTTCGCACGTCTTGGGATCCATGTAGCCATTGCTCGGGACGGAATCATTTTTGAATCCGGAATTGGCGGCGATCAGGTCGCGGTACCAGGTTTTCCAGTTGGAGACGACCTTGATCGAACGGTTGTTGTTGACCGCGTACTGCTGGATGTACTCGCCGATGTTCTTCTGGTTGTTCAGGCACTGCGCCTTGTGCGCGGACTCCCGGGCGGAACGCAGCGTGGGGAAGAGCAGTCCCGCGAGGATCATGATGACGGCGATGACGACAAGCAGTTCGATCAGGGAAAAACAGCGGAAATGACGGTGTTTCATGGAGGAATCCTTTCTGACTGGGGGCTTCATCAAAAATGGAGTCTCGGGCAGGGTTTGATTTGTTTCTTTCACTATATCACGCTTTCCCGGAAAAATCAAGCGCTTTTCTGCGTTTTCCAGAAAAAGTGTCATTCAGTGTTTCCAGCCGTTCCGTTCGTAGAAAATATGCGGCCACCGGAGCACCAGATGGACGGCCAGCGCGCTCCGCAGGAACCATGCGAGCGTGGTCAGGTCGCAGTACCACGCATGAACCACGACGAGCGCGACGATGTTGAGCACGAGGACGGCATTGAACACATAATCTTTGGAGATATAAGCGATCTTCATACGCCTGAGTTCTCCTCGTCTCCCCCTGCTCCGTCCGTCTTTTACTTCTTCAGGCCGGGGTCGCCGGACCAGCGGCCGGCCACCACGATGAAGTCGGACGGCGCACTGTCTTCCGGAAACGGGGTGATCCTATTTCTTATGGTCCGGATCATCGGACCAGTCGCCGTATGCCTCCGTCGGTTCCGACTTGCCGGCGTTGGCACGCTGGGACGGGGGGATTGTCGCAAGCCAGCTCTTGATCTCGACGTGGTTGTCGACATAGAGGAGCGGCGGCACCCCCTTGTGACGCCAGTTGTATCCGGCTCCGGCATAGCCCCATTCCCCTTCCGAATTGTCTGTGGCCGGACGGATGTGGAACACGCTTGTCTTGTCATGCTCCTCCTTGCTGTTGGCGAAGTCGTTCCCGTTCATGGTATGCTTCGGCGTCCACCGGTCCGTCATGAGGATCAGGGACGAAGGGGTGCGGACATCGGTGATGCGGGCCTTGACAAGCCGCTTGTCGCCGGACAGGATGAATCTGCAGTCGTCGTTCCGGGCATAGCTGACGGGGAGCCGGTTGTTTCCTCTTTCCGTGATGCCGTTGCTTCCATTATGGGAGACATCGGACGGGCAGCGGAACACCTTGGTTGCGAGTCCGTAGCCGATCCGGTCCGTCTTGATGACATCGGCATTCGGGCCGGCGAGGACCTTGCCCGGATCAGCCCCGGCGGAGGCGGCGATCATGCCATACCAGTTTGTCCAGTCCCCGACGATCCTTTTGAGAGACATCCGGTCGCTCATCGCATATTGCTGGATGAACATGCCGATGGATTTCTGGTTGTTGAGGCACCCTGCCCTGCGGGCCGTCTCCCGCGCGGATCTCAGCGCGGGCAGCAGCAGCCCGGCAAGGATCGCGATGATGGCGATCACGATGAGGAGCTCAATGAGCGTGAAACGATGATGCGCGGAGCAGCGCACCGGGGAGAAAAACATCTGTCTGTGACGGATTCCGTGCATCGAAAAAACCTCCTGATGAGATTTATTATTTTTTCTTCAGGACCGGGTCGTCGGACCAGCTGCCGTAGGCGTGTCCGGTCCAGTTCATATTGGACTTGATCTCCTGAACGGAGTAACCCTTCACGGTCGCCTTGTAGTCGACGGCCGTCACATGGTTGTCGACGTAGAGGATGGGGGCCGTTCCTTTGTGACGGGAACCGTAGGCGTCGTAGTCGCCGATCTCGCGGTCGTTACGAAGGTTGAACGCGTTCACGGTGTCGAATTCGCCGCCGTTCGGCCAGGCGCCCAGGCCGGGGTCGTTCTTGATGGTTTCGCCGGGCGTGTGGTTGTCGGACCAGCGGTCGGCGACGATGATGAGGTCGGACGGCGTCTTCACGACGTTGATGCGGCTGGCGACGACGCGCGCGGCGCTGTCCTTCTTGAGCGTCCAGCCGCCGCTGGGATCGTTGCGTCCGTAGCTGGCGGTTCCCTTGGTGATGTCGGCGGCGCACTTGAAGACCTTCGCGATGCCCTGCCCTCTCACGTCGAGGTTCTCTTTCCTGACGTGGGAACCGCTTTCGTTCTTATAGGCGCCGCCTGCCTCGAGCATGATCTTCTTGTACCAGTCGTTGTAGTTCTGGAGCAAGGTGAGGGACTGTTTGTTGTTGATCGCGTATTGCTGAATGTAGAGGCCGAGCTGTTTTTCGTTGTTGATGCAGGCTGCCTTCTTCGCGGTCTCGCGGGCGGAACGCAGCGCGGGCAGCAGCAGCGCCGCCAGGATCGCGATGATGGCGATCACGATGAGGAGTTCGATGAGGGTAAAACAACGTTTTGCGGAACGTTTGATGGTCATTGTCTCGCTTTCCTTTACCTCAAAAAATAGAGTTTGTTTTTGCAATTCGACCTTAAATATACTCCGTCAAACGCGTTTTTTCAAGTCTTTTCCGGCTTTAGATTAGGAAAAGACAGTCCGGCGGGTCCGCGGAAGGAAAAACAGGAGGATCACGCCCGCGTCACAGGCCCGGGACGGCCATCTGTTTCGCCTTCGGGACCCAGAAGGTGTTCTGGTAGACTCCGAGCGGATACTCCACGACGTTCTGATACCGTTTGTTGATCACGAAGAGATCGTAGGGCGAAACGAGGAAGAGGTACGGTTCCTCCTCGTGGATGAGGCGGTGGAACTGATGATACAGCTCCGTGCGCTTGTCGAGGTCGAAGCACGTGCGGATCTCCATGATCAGGCGGTCGGCCTCCGGGTTCGCGAACGAAACGAAATTGCTGGACGCCTCGATCTTCAGATTGTCGGAGTGCCACAGCTGGTACGGGTCGTTCGAGACGGACATGCGCCACGCGAGGCGGACGGCGTCGAACTGGCGCTTGTCGATGCGTTCGAGCATGACGGACCATTCGAGCGAGAGGATCTCGAGCTTGACTCCGGCGCGCGCGAAATCCTCCTTCAGGATCGGCAGAAGCTTCTGGTCGGTCGTGCTGGAGTTCGCGTAGATCACGGTGAAGACGAACGGCTTGCCGTCCTTGTCCAGCACGCCGTCGCCGTCGGTGTCCTTCCATCCGGCGTCCGCGAGCATCTTCTTCGCCTTTTCGACGTCGAAATCGTAGGGTTCGATCGAGGGATCGTTGGCCTGGGAATCGACGAAGAACGGTCCGGAGATGGGCCGCACGAGGTCGTAATAGACGTCCCGGATGATGCGCTTGCGGTCGACCAGATGACTGAGCGCCACGCGGACGTTGCGGTCCTGGAACAGCGGATTCGTGAGGTTCAGCCCGATGTAGGAATAGGACATGCTCGGCAGGCGCATTTTCAGCAGGAAGCCGCCCTCCTGGAACTCCGCCGTGCCGGTGTTGTTCACCCACTGTTCGGTCGTGAGGCTGTCGGCGTCGAGCGTCTGGGAGCGGAGCGCCTGCAGCCGGGTGTTCGGGTGCTGGATCAGCTCGTAGACCACGGTCTTCAGCGCGGGCATGATGCCGAGGCGCTTGCCGTAGAACTTCTCGAAGCGCTTGAAGACCACGCGCTTGCCCTTCTCCCAGCTGTCGAGCTGGTACGGGCCGCATCCGACGATCATGCGGTTGCGGACGTGGTCGTCGTTGAACTTCGTGCCGTCGAACGGCCCTTCGTAGGCGTGGTAGAAATGGCGCGGCAGCGGCATGAGCGAGAGCGTGATCTCCTCGGAGAGGATGTACGGACGCTCCCACACGACCTCGAACTCGTAGTCGTTGATGACGTTGACCTGCTTCAGGTCGGCGAGATAGCTCCGCATCGGCGCGGCGTTCACCTTCTCGTCCTTGATCACGTCCACGTAGAACTTGAAATCCTCGGCCGTGACCTCGACGTTCTCCCACTTCTTCCCCGTCTCCGGGTCGGTGAAATCGTGCCACAGGATGCCTTTTCTGAGCTTGACATGGTAGGTGAGCTTGTCGTCGGAGAGCGACCATGACTCCGCCATCTGCGGGACGAACCGGTCTATGTCCTTCATGTGGCGCACGGCGAGCGCGTCGAAGGTGAGGCCCCAGAAATCGGAGACGGTCGCGTCGTTGTTGATGATCGAGTTCATGTTCCCCGTGTCCGAGGTGATCGCGAGGATGAGGCGTCCGCCCTGGTCGGCGTTCGGATCGAAGAACTCGGCGTTTCCGGCGCGTTCGCCGGAGGCCGCCCCTGCCCCGCCGCCGATCGCCACGCCGCGGGACTGGAGCAGATCGATCCGGTCCGACAGCTCGGAGACGGCTTTCGTGAGCGCTTCGGTCTGGAATCTCTGGCGGTCGATCGCCGTGACCACGCCGAGACCGATCACGGTCAGGACGATGAGACAGAGAAAAAGGAGTACGGGAGTGAGGAAGGATTTGTTCTGCATGGATGCCGCTCGTATTGAAGCGCCCGGCCGCAAGGCGGACGCAGGGGTTGCTGCCTGTTCGGATCATCCAATGTACACCATTTCCGGTCAAAAATCAAGCGGCTGCATCAAAAAAGTAGCGAACCGCGGAGTGTCGGACGCGACCACGCGAGGGAACGGCGGACGGCGCGGGTTCAGAGTCCGCGCGGACGGATGAGCTGGTATTTCAGTATCTGCCACGGCAGGCCGGAACAGCGCAGCAGCAGTTTGTGCGGGAACTTCCGCGAGGCGGGGAAGACCTTCGGGGCCATGGCGTCGTTCA
>JAFXUM010000048.1 GCA_017524965.1 Lentisphaeria bacterium
AGCATCCTATACGAATCAAATACAAAGAACCGGAGTTGAAATGAAACACATCTTTTCAAAAGCCCTGCCGGCCGCGGCGATCCTCGCGATCGCGTCCTTCGCCGGCGCGCAGGAACAGTCCATCACCATCGACACGAGCAAGACCACGATCAGGACCAGCCCGCTGCTGTACGGCATCTTCTTCGAGGAGATCAACCGCGCGGGCGAAGGCGGCATCTACGCCGAAATGATCCAGAACCGTTCGTTCGAGGACCGGAGCCGCGTGGACGAGGTGCGCGACACGCCGCTTGCGTGGGGCGTGGTGAATGCCGAGGCGAAGCTCGACCGCACGCAGCCGCTGAACAAAAACAATATCACCTCGCTGAAAGTCAAGACGCAGGCGGGCGGCTTCATCTGCAACGGCGGATTCGTGCGCGATTTCAACGCCGGCATGACCGGCAATCTCGCGGTCACAGGCGGCGATTCCTACGACCTGACCTTCTACGCGAAAACGGGCGCGAAGACCGACCTCAAGATCTCGATCGAGGACGCTTCCGGCGTGCTCGCTTCCGAATCCGTCTCCATCGGCGGCGATGCGTGGAAACAGTATTCCGTCACGCTCAAACCGAATAAGACCTCCCGCGAAGCGACCCTGAAGATCGCCACGGACGCCCCCGCCGAGTTCAGTCTCGACATGGTCTCCCTCTTCCCTCAGAAGACGTGGAAGGGCCGCAAAAACGGCCTGCGCCCGGACCTCATGGAACGCATCGTCGCCATGAAGCCCGCGTTCGTACGGTTCCCGGGCGGCTGCTTCGTGGAAGGACGCGGCATCGAGAACCGCGCGATCTGGAAGAATTCGGTCGGCCCCGTGGAGGAACGCATCAACCAGTACAACAACAACTGGGGCTACAACTGCTCGAACGGCCTGGGCTACCACGAATATCTCCAGATGTGCGAAGACCTCGGCGCCGAACCGATGTTCGTCATCAACTGCGGCATCGGCCACGAGACACGCGACGGCAGGGACACCATGTACAACGTCCCGATGGACGAAATGGGGCCGTTCGTGCAGGACGCGCTGGACGCCATCGAGTACGCCAACGGCGACGTCACGACCAAATGGGGCGCGGAGCGCGCGAAGAACGGACACCCGGCGCCGTTCAATCTGAAGTACATGGAGATCGGCAACGAGAACGGCGGCCCCGAGTACGTCGAGCGCTACGCCCTGATCCACAAGGCGATCAAGGCGAAATACCCGGAAATGCGCCTCATCGCGAACCAGGTCACGAACGGGTTCCGCAACGAGATCGTCGATCCGCACATGTACTCCTCGCCAGGGCGCTTCTTCAGCGGATACTTTACCTATGACGATTACGACCGCAGCGAGCCGGAGATCTACTTCGGCGAGTACGCCGTCACGGAAGGATCCGGCCGCGGCAACCTGATCGCCGCCGTCGCCGAATCCGCGTTCATGACCGGACTCGAGCGCAACAGCGACATCGTGATCATGAGCTCCTACGCGCCGCTCTTCATCCGCACCGGATGGCAGGCGTGGAATCCGAACGCCATCGTGTTCGACCAGAGCCGCAGCTACGGCACGCCGTCCTACTGGGCGCAGGCCATCTTCGCCAACAACCGCCCCGACAAGCTGTATCCCGTCACGGTCAAGGAGGTCGAAAAGGAGCTCGAACCCGTGCAGGGCAGGATCGGATTCGGCACGTACCGCACCCAGGTCGAATACAAAGACATCAAGGTCGTGAAGGACGGCGTCACGCTGGCCGAGCCGGACCTCAAAAGCCTCGACGGCTGGAACCGGATCCACGGCACCTGGAGCGCGGAGGACGGCATCCTGAAGCAGACCTCAGGCAGCGCGAACACGCTGATCACCTACGGCTCGCCCGACTGGGACAACTACACGCTCACGCTCAAAGCCCGCAAGACAGGCGGATCCGAGGGCTTCCTGATCTCTTTCGGTGTGAAGGACCGCGAACAGTGCCGCTGGAACCTCGGCGGATGGAACAACTCCTCCCACGCGGTCGAGGCCGACGATTTCCGCGAGGAGCACATCAACGGCGTCATCGAAACCGGCAGGTGGTACGACATCAAAGTCGAGCTGAAGGGCACGGAAGTCAACCTGTACCTGGACGGCAAGCTGATGAAGACGCAGAAACGCCTCAAGATCACCAGAACGGCCATCGACGCAGGAATCGACGAGGCCGCGGGCGAAGTCGTCCTGAAATACGTCAACGGTACCGACAGGCCCGTCACCTACACCGTCAACTCCGGCAAATCCGGCGCGGTCGGCACGGTGAAGACGATCACGCTCACCGGGGACAGCACCGCCGCCGAAAACTCCTACGAGAACCCGGAAGCCGTCGCGCCGAAGACCGGTTCGCTTCAGGCGGATTCCGCGAGTTTCCGGTACACGTTCCCGGCGTATTCCGTCAACGTCCTCCGCTGGAAAAAATGAGTTTGCGGACGCGGTCCGAACAGCGCACCGTGGATGAACTCAGTCGAGATCGCCCGGCACAAGCCCTTCCTTGAGCGGAGCCGGACGGTCGCAGGTGCTTTCGACGGCGACGAACCGACGGTTTTCCGCCGAATCGAGGATGGAGCACATCACGTCGAGCACGTGATACGCGAGCTGCCCGCTGCAGCGGTGCGGACGGTTCCGCTCGATCCCGGCCGCCATGTCCGCCAGCCCGATCAGGCGCATGTTTTCGTGGTAGATGAACTTGTTTTCCGGCGTTTCCCATTCGGCGGGCGTTCCGGCGTTCGCGAAGCGCACCTCGCCGGTAAACATGTTGGGGTCGGGCGTGCGGATCGCGCCGTCGAGTCCCCACAGCTCGATGCAGTTTTGCATCTGTTCGCTGAGGCGGAAGACGTCGAAGCTCATCGTGAGGTTGACGACGGCCCCGGAGACGAACTCCAGCGCGGCGGCGAAATGCGTGTCGACCTCCACCGGGTACGTCCTGCCCCGATTCGGGCCGCTCCCCAGCCGCAGATCCGTCGCGCGCGAGCCGAACCCGGCGACCTGTTTCACCGGGCCGAGCAGATTTACCAGCGCCGAGATGTAATACGGCCCCATGTCGAGCAGCGGGCCGCCGCCTTTTTTGTAGTAGAAACCGGAATTGGGATGCCAGGATTCCGGGCCCCGGTAGGCCATAATCGCGCATCCGCCGGAGATCTTCCCGACCGCGCCGCTGTCTACGAGCTTGCGGCAGACCTGATGTCCGCCGCCGAGGAACGTATCCGGGGCGCACCCCACGCGCAGACCTTTTTCCGCCGCCAGACGCAGGACCTTCCGGGCCTCCTCACGCGTGAGCGCGAACGGTTTTTCGGAGTAGACGTGTTTCCCCGCCTCCAGCGCGCGCAGGTCGATTTCCGTGTGGGCGTCCGGCGTGGTCAGATTGAGGACGACGTCGATCTCCGGGTCGCGCAGGAGCGCGTCGACGGAGACCGCCTCTAAACCGAACTGTTCCGCGGCGGCGCGGGCGGATTCGTCCCGCCTGCTCGCGCATTTCACGACGCGAAGATGCCGGAACACATCCTTGTTGCGCAGATACGCGCCGCTGATGTTTCCGCATCCGATCAATCCCGCTTTCAGCATGTTCCGTTCTCCTTCCGGCTCCGCCGGGGTTCAGTTCAAAAAAATGGATCAGAAATCTCCGCGGCAGCCTCTGTACAGGAAAAGGCACAGAACAAACAGGGATATGACGAGGAGAAGAATGTTCCCGTACAGGTATCCCGCCTTCCCGAACCACAGCTCGAACTGCGTCCTTCTGACCCGGAGAAGACACAGCGCCGTCCCGGCGACGATGAAAAAAATGGCGACATCCGGCGGCCAGGTGGCGATTTTGTCCCAGCGGAACGCCGGATCGGTCTGCTCCGTCGAGGCGGTCCCGGTTTCTGTCTGCTCTTCCGACGCGGTTTCCTGTTCGGCCTGAATCCGTTCCGCCGGACCGGCCCCGATCGAACCGACAGGTCCTGTTTCCCCGGAAAGCAAAGCCTCATTCTGATTCATAGTTTTTTCTCAGATTCCTGCATTGAAACAGCCGCCGTCAAATCATCCGTCATTTATCCGTCATTCCGTCAGTTCCTTGATTTGAAATGATTTGACGTTCCGTCATCCATCATTTCCGAAATCACGGCAGAAAACTGACAAACCGACAAAAATCAGCCCCGGAATCTTGCATCAGACAGGGCTCCGGGGCACACACATTGTGTGTCGAGCAGTGCGCGGTTGCGCTCGCGCACATGTACCGTTACGATCAGGCCAGGCCGAGGGTCTTGACGGTCTCGAGGGCGATCATCAGCTCTTCGTTGGTGGGCATGACGATGGCCTTCCAGGCGCTGTCGTCGGTGGAGATGACGCCGGCCTTGCCGAAGCATTCGTTGTTCTTCGCGTCGTCGCACTTGATGCCGAGGCAGGCGATGCCG
>JAFXUM010000049.1 GCA_017524965.1 Lentisphaeria bacterium
CGGCGAGTTCGTCGAGCTCGAGCGTCGTCATGCCCGGATGGGCGAGGGCGGCGATCTCCTCGCGGGCGAGTGCCGTGACGCGCGCGGCCTCGCGGATGCGGACGATCTCCTCGGGCGTGTGGATCACGAAATTACGGCGTTTCAACATGCGCATGCGGACACCGGGATCATTTCAGGAGCGCGAGGAGCGCGGCGAACCCTTCCTGAACGGGCAGGGAGGAGTCGATGCGCGCGAGGCAGCCTTTCCCTTCGTAAAACTGGATGAGGGGGGCGGTCTGCTCGTGATAGACTTTCAGGCGGTTTTTCGCGGTTTCGAGGGAATCGTCGGCGCGCTGGATCAGCTCGCCGCCGCAGCGGTCGCAGACGCCTTCCTGTTTCGGGGGTGCGAAGAGTTTGTTGAACGCGACGCCGCACTTCTTGCAGGTGAGGCGGGCGGTGAGGCGCTGGAGGAGCAGGTCTTCCGGGGCTTCGAAGAGGATCACGGCGTCGAGCTTCATGCCGATGCGTTTCATGGCGTCTTCGAGGAGTTCGGCCTGCGCGACGGTGCGCGGGAAGCCGTCGAGGATGAATCCGTTGGCGCATTCCGGCGTGGCGAGACGGGCGGCGACCATGTCGGCGACGACCTGGTCGGGGACGAGCTTGCCGGCCTTCATGCAGGCTTCCGCCTGCTTGCCGAGTTCGGTGCCGGCGGCGACTTCGCCGCGGAGGATTTCGCCGGTGGAGATGTGCGCGAGTTTTTCCTGCGCCATCAGGGGATCGGAGAGGGTGCCTTTGCCGGCGCCGGGCGGGCCGAGCAGAACGAGATTCTTTTTCGTAATCATAAGAGTGAAAACCTCTGAATAGAATGATTTTTAGGAAAAAACAATCCTTTAATATACTGCGGTTCAACATGTTTTTCAAGCGGTTGAAGCGGAAAATGCGAAAAAAATGCGAAAACCGTCGAAAACCGTATGTCCGGCCGCGTCCGGCGGCGGGAAAGTCCGGAAAAAAAGCGATTCGAGCTTGTAAAACCGAAAATCCATGCTATTTTAAATGGATTTAACTTTTTTAAACCACATGGAACGACCCAGGAGGTTATCCCCACCATGAGTGAAACGAAGAACGAGTTTTCGGACCACCTGTCTGCCGACGTCATCGCCTGCGGCGTAACGGAATCCGACGGCGCCAAAGTCATGGACATGCTGCTGGGCATGCTCAAGAAACATTATCCCCAGCTCAACGTCGAAGAGGCCCGCGCCGAGATCGAAAAGCGCGAAAAAGTTTTCCCGTGCATCGTCGCGCCCGGCCTCGCCGTGCCGCATGCCCGTCTGCCCAAACTTGAATCCCCGATGGTCGCCATCGCGTGCTGCCCGAAGGGGATCTCCTACGGCGGCCAGGATTTGACCACGCAGGTCATCTCCCTGAATATGAATGTGTTCATCAACGTGATGGTGCTGATCCTGTCCCCGGTGGAAGACCCGAACCTGCACCTGCAGGTGATGTCTATGCTGGCGAAGTCGTTCGCCGATCCCGCGAACATCCGTCAGGTCGCCGGCCTGAGGGCTCCGGCGGACGTCATCTCGTTCTTCGCCACCGGCAAGATCAAGATGCCGGAATACCTGCTCGCGAAGGACGTGATGCGCACCGACTTCACGCCGCTGCACGAGACTGACACCCTCCGCGAGGCGATCGACATCTTCGCCACCACGCAGAGCGCGTCCCTGCCGGTGATCGACTCCGTGGGCGACCTGCGCGGCGTGCTGTCGCTGAAGGACGTGCTGTCCTACACGCTGCCCGAACACCTCCTCTGGATGGAAAACCTCTCCCCGATCTACCGCTTCCAGCCTTTCGTCGACCTGCTGAAGAGCGCCGGCGACACGCGCGTTTCCGACATCATGCAGGAGCTCGGCGAGCCGGTCTCGGAAGACGTCCCGGCGATCCAGCTGGCGAAGCTCTTCCTGGAACAGGAGACGGCGCAGCTGATCATCACGGATGCGAACGGACGCCTGTCCGGCCTGGTCTCCCTGCGCGAATTCTGCGCGAAGTTCTTCTGGGAATGACCCGCGGCGCAACGAACATAAGATAACGAAAGAAAGGTTACAGATACCATGTCGGAAGAATCCTCCTCCATTTCCGTCAAATACTTTGTTTCGCGTTTCCTGATCCTGCTCGCCGTGAGC
>JAFXUM010000050.1 GCA_017524965.1 Lentisphaeria bacterium
GCTTCCTTGCAGTAGTCCACGACGGCGTTCAGGTCGGCGACCTTGGAATCCGTGCGGCCGTACACGATCACGGCGATGTCCTTGTTCGCCTTGCCGGCGTCGCTGAGCGCGGTCTTCAGGGCGGCGGTGTTCACGCGTTCGCCGTTGACGGCATACACGCCGTCGACTCCGGCTTCGGCCGGGAACACGTCGACGCGCATGAACTTCGCGGGCGCGGCGGGCTTGACTTCGACCGGCTGCGGTTGCGTTTCCTGCACCTTCGGCTGCGGCTTGGCGGCTTCCGGCGTCTCGTCGATCTTCTTCACGGGCGCGGTCTTTTCCGGATTCTCATTGGCCGCGACGACCGCAACGGGCTCCTTGCCGTCGACCGGGCGCGGTTCCCCGAACGCTTCCGCGTAGGCGGGATTTCCGTCCGGCATTTCCTCCGGCGGCTGCCAGTCGGGATAGGAATTCTGGATTCCGGGGGTCCAGGCTTCGGCTTTTTCGTCCTCCGGCGGCGGCACGTTGGAGGCGCAGGAGACGAGAGCGAACATAGCGGCGAACGAAACGGCGAACGAAAGCGATTTCATAAGGAACCTCCGAAAAAAGGATTATGTTGTAAACTCAAATAGAATGCGTTGTCAGGTCAAATGCAGCGGCGCAGGGCGATCACGCCGTTGTGTCCGCCGAATCCGAGATTGGTGTTCAGCGCCACGTCGACCTTGCGTTCGCGCGCCACGTTCGGCGTGTAGTCCAGGTCGCACTCGGGGTCCGGCGTGGTGTAGTTGATGGTCGGCGGGACGATCCCGGTCTCGATGGCCTTCGAGGCGATGATCGTTTCGAAGCCGCCCGCGGCGCCGAGGCCGTGGCCCATGGCGCCCTTGGTGCTGCTGATCGCGAGCTTGCGGGCGTGGTCGCCGAACAGCGCCTTGATCGCCTGCGTCTCGCAGAGGTCGTTCAGGTGCGTGCTGGTGCCGTGGGCGTTGATGTAGTCCACGTCTTCCGGGTTCAGCCCGGCGTTGTCCAGCGCCATCTTGAAGGCGCGCATGCCGCCGACGCCGCCGGTCATGGGCGCGGTCATGTGGAACGCGTCGCCGGTCGCGCCGTAGCCGACCACCTCGCAGTGGATCTTCGCGCCGCGCTTCACGGCGTGTTCGTACTCTTCGAGGATGAGGATGCCGGCGCCCTCGGACATCACGAAACCGTCGCGGTCGCGGTCGAACGGACGGCTGGCGATCTCGGGCGTGTCGTTGTAGTGGGTGCTCATGGCCTTCATGGAGCAGAATCCGGCGTACCCGAGGCGGGTGATGGAGGATTCCGCGCCGCCGGTGATCATCATGTCCGCGCGTCCGTCGGCGATCGCGTCGAAGCTCGCGCCGATCGCGTGCGTGGCGGTGGCGCATGCGGAGACGACCGAGAAGTTCGGGCCGCCCGCGCCGCAGCGGATGGAGATCATACCGGATGCCATGTTCGTGATGATGGACGGGATCATGAAGGGGGAGACGCGCCCCGGCCCCTTGTTCAGGAGCACGGCGCACTGGCTCTCGATGGTGTGCAGGCCGCCGATGCCGCTGCCGACGACCACGCCGACGCGGTTCGGGTCGATCCCGCAGCCTTCATCCCGGAGATCGGCGGGCAGTCCGGCGTCGCGCCGCGCCTCGTCGAATGCGACCAGAGCGAACGTGACGAAGCTGTCGACTCTGCGGTAGTCCTTTTCGGAAACCACGCTCTGCCAGTCGAGGTTCTTCACCTCGCCGCCGACCTGCGTCTTGAAATCGGTCGGGTCGAACTGGGTCACGCGGCCGATGCCGCAGCGCCCGTTGACCAGGGCGTCCCACATGGTGTTCACATCGTTCCCCACGCAGGAAACCGCTCCGTATCCGGTTATTACAACTCGCCGTCTGTTCATCATGGTATCTTATCTCCGGTCGCTAAGGATAAAAAAAGAAAAAAAAGGGGCCACTCACGACGAATGACCCCGGGAAGCAAAAGAAGGAAATTATTCCTTGGCAGCAGCCTTGCTCTCAATGTACTTGATCGCATCGCCGACGGTCTTCAGGTTTTCGGCTTCTTCGTCCGGAATCTCGGAACCGAATTCCTCTTCGAGGGCCATGATCATTTCCACGATGTCGAGAGAATCGGCATTCAGGTCTTCGACGAAACGGGCGTCTTCGGTGACCTGGTCTTCGGCGACTGCGAGTTGCTTCACGACGAGCTCTTTGACTTTTTGTGCGATTTCAGCGGACATGTTAAATCCTTTCGTATTGGTGAGAAGGGTTGGTTTTCGTTTTTTTGTAACGTGTATGGATTATAATATACACCGTTTTTGCGATTTTGCAAATCCAATGCACGCTTTTTTGCGTTTTTATAGGCAAATGATATATTATTATGCAACTGAGGGGGTATCTCTATTGATTCGTACTCTATCAACAGAGATGCCCTTTTTGTTTTTACATCAGGAAGCCGCCGCAGCAGTTGATCACCTGGCCGGTCACGTAGTCGGAATCCGGGCCGCAGAGGAACGCCA
>JAFXUM010000051.1 GCA_017524965.1 Lentisphaeria bacterium
GGCCGTCTACATCCCCGGTTTCTCTTCCGCTATCGCATTTGTCGATGGAAACATGGTCCAGCTGAAGGGTGACGAATCCGCAGCTCCGGCAGCTGAAGAAGCTCCGGCAGCCAAGCCCGAAGTCGCCTCCAGCGAAGAAGAGGAATGCGACGATTACGATCCGGACTGCGAAGAAGAAGACGAAGAGGAAGAGGAAGACAGCGACATCGACGTCGCCGGCAACCTCGACGAATCTAACGCCCGTGCCGATGCCCGCGACTACGCCGCGAGCGGGGCCGCCGAAAACGCCACCGACCGTTTCGGTATTGCTGACGAAGTCCGCTTCTGGACTGCAATCGGCCTTTCCGCCCTCGCCGTTACCGGCGCCGTTATCGGCGTGATGCAGCAGATGGAAGCCAACAAGGCCAAGGACGCCTACGACGAACTTGACGGCCTCCACTCGAGCATCATGAGCGTAATCAGTTCCGCATGTCAGGAACACGATCCTGAGGGCGAGGCCGCCTGTGAGGTGGCTATGAAGCAGTATGCCGACTTCCAGACGGAAACGCAGTACAGCGTCGAAGACCTCGAAGCCCGCATGAAGACCAACAAGAACACCCAGGACTCCTACACGTTCGCCCGCAACCTCTGGTTCGGCGTGACGGCAGTCTCCCTGACAGCGGCTATCGTGCTCTTCGTATGGTAATCGAGACCGGAAAAATCTCGCTCAAAGACATTCAGTTCAACTGTATCCTCGGGACGCTCCCCTTCGAAAGGGAAAAGGAGCAGCCCGTGGTCTTGAACGTTTCCGTCTGGCTTGATTTTTCGCTGGCGGCCAGGAACGACGACCTTATCCACTCCATAGACTACGCGCAACTGTCGCAGGACCTGCAGGATTTCATCTGCATGTCGAGGTTCCAGCTCGAGGAGACCCTCGTACTGGAGACCGCCAAGCATATCCTCGCAAACTACCCCAAGGCGCAGATGGCCGAGGTAAGCATCCGCAAGCCGCAAGCAATCCCGAACTGCGCCGGAGCCGAATCCAGCATCCGCGTACGCCGGTAAGGCAAACTGCCCTCCTAACATTTTCTGCAATAGACCTGCGCCCGGCGCGGGTCTTTCAGTTCATGGTACGGTACCGCAGGGCTTCCGAGATATCCGCAATTTCCACATTCTCCGAATTCCGCATATCCGCAATGGTGCGCGCGACCTTCAACATACGGTAGAAGCCCCGCGCGCTCAGGTTCATGTTGTCGGCGGCGGACACGGCGAAGCGTTCCGCCTCGCCCGATAGCCCCGCAAACTTTTTCGCGTACTCCGAAGTCATCTCGGCATTCGACTTGAACGAAAGCCCGGCGAACCTCCTGCGCTGGACAGCACGAGCCTCGCATACCCGCTTGCGGATATCGGCAGAGCTTTCGCGCTTGCGGTCGTCCACCAGCGCCCCGGCCTCCATCGGAGGCACGCTTACCTGTATATCGATGCGGTCCAGCAGCGGGCCCGAAATCTTTTCGCGGTAGCGCTTGCGCGCATCGGGCAGGCACGTGCACACGCGCTTGGGGTCCATCGCAAACCCGCAGGGGCACGGGTTCATCGCCGCCCCCATCATAAAGCGCGCGGGCCACACGACGGTACCGCTCGCGCGGCTTACCGATATAAAGCCGTCCTCCATCGGTTCGCGCAGCGCCTCCAATACACTCCGGTTGAATTCCGGAAGCTCATCCAGAAACAGCACGCCGTTATGCGCGAGGCTCGCCTCTCCCGGCAACAGCCGGGAGCCGCCGCCCACCAGCGACACCATCGAGGCGCTATGGTGGGGCGTGCGGAACGGGCGATTGACCACCGGTCTAAACTCCGTGGAATCGCCCGCCCGGCGAGCACAGGAATGTATCCGCGTCGTCTCGAGAATCTCCTCGTCCGTCATGTCGGGAAGTATTCCCGGCAAGCACCGGGCGCAAAGCGTCTTGCCCGCGCCCGGCGAACCGACCAGCAAAAAGTTATGGGAACCCGCAGCCGCAATCTCGAGCGCCCGCTTTACTCCATCCATCCC
>JAFXUM010000052.1 GCA_017524965.1 Lentisphaeria bacterium
TAGGTCTGGCCGCTCAGGCACACCGGGCGGTCGAATCCCATCTTCGCGGAGACCATGCGGTCGAGCTCGCGCACCTTGTCGCAGTCGCCGCCGAAGAGGTCCAGGTAGCTCGCCTGCGTGCCGGTCGTGCCCTTCGCGCCGCGGAACGGCAGTTCGTCGATGGCGCGGTCGAGCGCGGTCAGGTCGAACATGAAATCCTGGATGTAGAGGGAGAAGCGTTTGCCGAGCGTGGTGAGCTGGGCGGGCTGAAAATGCGTGAAGCCGAGCATCGGCATGGACTTGTATTCGGCGGCGAACTTCGCGAGGTTGTCGATCAGGTCAAGCAGTTTCCCGCGCAGGATCTTCATGCCGTCGCGCATCTGGATCAGCTCGGTGTTGTCCGTCACGAAGCAGCTCGTCGCGCCGAGGTGGATGATGCCTTTCGCCTTCGGGCAGACCTCGCCGAACGTGCGGATGTGGCTCATCACGTCGTGCCGCACCTCCGCCTCGATCCGCTCCGCTTCCTCGAAGTCGATGTCGTCGAGGTGCGCGCGCATTTCGTCCAGCTGTTCGTCGGTGATCGCCAGTCCGAGCGCCTGTTCGCTCTCGGCGAGCGCGAGCCAGAGACGCCGCCAGGTCGAGTGCTTGCGCTGGGGCGAGAAGTTGTAGCTCATTTCCTTGCTTGCGTAACGTCCGGTCAGGGGGTTCTGATAGGTCGTGTAATCCTTCATGCTGCGAACCTTTCGTGGGGGTATGTCGGTTTTATAATTATAGAATTGATTTTTACAGCATTGAATATACACCATTTTTCCCGTTCTTCAACCGCGCGCGCCATTTTTCCCCGAAATTCCCCGTTTTTCTTTCGTCCGAAACGGAGACGCGAGCGGCGGAATGTTCCGGAATCGGGGCACGGTCCGCCTGTCCGGCGCGGGACCTCGGACGGCGGACGGTTCAGAAGATGGGAAAAATGACCGGGCGCGGAGCACCTACGCCCAAAGACGCGGTCTTACACGCGGGACTCGAAGCCGATCCTCGGGTCGGCGATCACGTACAGGATGTCAGACAGCAGGATGCCGGCGAGCGTCAGGAATCCGCTGAACGCGAAGAGCGTCATCATCAGCGGGATGTCGCGGCTGCTGAGCGCGAGCATGGAAAGCGCGCCCATGCCGGGGATGTTGAAGATGTATTCGATCAGGATGCTGCCGGACACCAGGCCGGGCAGGATCCCCGCGAACAGCGTGATCATGATGATCAGGGCGTTGCGGAACGCGTGGACGTAGATGACCTCTTTTTCCGCGAGCCCCTTCGCGCGCGCCGTGCGGATGTACTCCTGGCGGATCACATCGAGCATGCCCGCCCGCGTGAACCGCGCGATCCCGGCGAACGACGCATAGCTGAGGCAGAAGACCGGCAGGACGTAGTGCATCGCCGTCACCCACATGATCTTCCACGAGCTCATTCCCTGCGTGATGTCGGGCGTGAGGCCCTTCAGCGGGAAGATCGGTGCGAGGCCGCCCACGCACAGCGTCGCCTGAAGCAGCAGCGCCACGGAGATCGCCGGCAGGGAGTACAGGAAGAACAGGAACAGCGTCGTAGACTTGTCGAACACCGTGTCGTGCCGGACGGCGGTCTGGATGCCGATGGGGATGGACAGGATGTACGTGACGAGGATCGCGAAGAGGTTGAGCTTGATCGTGATGGGGAGGCGTTCGAGGACCAGTTCGGTCACGGGCCGTCCCTTGTCGACCGCGACGGACGCCCCCAGGTCGCCGTGGCAAGCTTCCCAGATCCACAGGCCGAACCCGACGATGATCGGTTTGTCGAGGTGGAGCTTCTCCTCGATGATCTTGTTGCGCCCGAGGTCGGTCTTGTCGCTCGACATGGTCCCGGCCGCGTTCTTGCCGCCGCCGTCGGCGGAGAGGAACGTGCTTTTGGACGGGTCGCCCGGGGCCAGGCGCACGAGCGCATAGCTCGCCAGCAGGATCACGAAGAGCGTGAAGAAGCCGAGGGCGAGGCGTTTGAACAGGTATGTCCAGAATTGTCCTTTCATGCGCGGGCGCTTTTCCTTTCGGGTGCGTTACGGAAAAAATATCCTTTACAATTTACAGTCTTTTCCGCCGAATGCAAATCCGCGCCCGAAAAAAACGCGCAAATCATGCACTTTTCCCGTTTCACGCTTGATTTTCGCGGTTCCGGGATGTATTGTTATAAATCCACTTTTTTCCGGCATCAACCCGCACGAATTCCCGTCCAATATGGTCTTTTTCCTGTTCGTTTCCGCGCTTTTCCTGCTCGCGTTCGTTTTTCTGGACATGTCGCACGAAGTCCTCAAAAAACGGATCCGCCGCATCAGCGCGAAGAAAACGGACGACCCGTGCCCGCGCGAACTGGATTACCTGTTTTTCCGCCTCGACGGTTCGGGTTCCGCGCGTCCGCCGTGGCAGCGCTACGGACGCAGGGAAAGACAGATCGCCGACCGCGACGATTTCATCCGGGAATACGCGCCGGAGCATTTCGACAAATTCATCCTTCAGGAACGCATCCTGCGGCTGATGTTCGGCGCATGCTTTTTCGTGCTCGCGGCGGACGTGATCGCGGTCGCGGTCCACATCATCCGCCACTGGAACTGAGCGCGGAGAACACGCTCAAACCGAAGCGGCGAGCTGAAGTCCTTTGAGGTAGCGCCCCTCCGGGAACGAGGTCAGGACGGGATGGTCCGGCCCCTGGGACAGCCACCTCACCGTGCGGAGCGGACGGCGTGCGTCCGACGCAGCCGAATCCACGATCTTCGCGAAGAGATCGTCGTCGATCGCGCCGGAACACGAGAACGTGAACAGCTGTCCGCCCGGATTCAGGAGCTTGACCGCCAACAGATTGATGTCCTTGTAGGCACGCGCGGCGCGTTCCCGCTGCGACATCGTCTCCGCGAACTTCGGCGGGTCCAGCACGATCAGGTCGAAACTCTTCCGCGCGTCGCGGCAGCTCCGCAGGAACTGGAACACGTCCGCCTCCTTCGTCCCGAACGCGTCCGGGGCAAAACCGTTCAGCGCCGCAAGCTCGCGCGCGGCAGCCAGCGCGGGTTCCGAGGAATCCACGTTCAGCACATGCTTCGCGCCGCCCTTCAGCGCGGCGAGCCCGAATCCGCCCGTGTACGAGAAACAGTTCAGCACGCTTTCCGCCCCGGCGGCGCATTCCGCCACCAGACGGCGGTTGTCGCGCTGGTCGAGGTAAAACCCGGTCTTGTGCCCAGCGAGGTAATCGGCGCGGTACCGGATGCCGTTCTCCGTGAACTCCAGCACGTCCGGCAGAGGTTCCCCGGCGAGATGGCCCTTCCGCAACGGCAGACCGTCCTTCGCGCGGCTGTCGACGTCCGAACGTTCGTACACGCCCTTCGCGTAATCCAGCAGCAGACTGCCGATCAGATCGCGGTGGCGTTCCATCCCCGCGCCCGTGATCTGGCACACGGCGTACTCGCCGTAGACGTCGGCGATCAGGCCGGGCAACCCGTCCGATTCCGCGCAGACCAGCCGGTACGCGTCCGGCAGGCGACCATGAAACACGGTCTTTCTCAACGCGAACGCGGAAGCAAGCCGTTTGCGGAAAAACGCCTCGTCGACCGCCTCGGATTCCATGAAATTCCAGAGTTTCACCGGGATATGCGATTCGGCGGCATACGCGCCGTGCGCCAGAAACTCGCCGCGCGCGCTCCTGACCTCGACCGTCTCGCCGGATCCGGGATTCCCCGTGACCTCGCGGACCGCGCCGGAAAAGATCCACGGATGATGCCGCAGCACGGTCTTTTCGCGGCCTTCTTTCAGAATAACGGTATCCATGGGGTTGCCTCGGGTAAGTTCAAGTTCAACATCTGAAAACGGAACAAAAAGAAAGGCGGATCGTTCCGACCCGCCCGGGGAAAAACTCGCTCAATAACGGATCAGCATGGAGCCCCACGCCAGACCGCCGCCGAACGACGTGAACAGCACCAGGTCGCCGCGTTTGATGCGACCCGTGCGGCACGCCTCGTCGAGTGCGATGCCGATCGACGCGGAACTGGTGTTGCCGTAACGGCGGATGTTGCAGAACGCGCGGTCGTCCGTGATGCCGAGGCGCTTCGCCACGGCGTCGATGATGCGGAGGTTCGCCTGATGCGGGATCACCAGCGCGAGCTGGTCGACCGTCACGCCCGCCTGCTTCAGCACTTCCTCGCTGGACGACACCATGGCGTTCACGGCGAGCTTGAAGGTCTCGCGGCCCTCCATGTAGATGAAATGCTGACGGTTCCAGACCGTTTCGTGGCAGGCCGGCGCTTTGCTGCCGCCCGCCGGGATCCGCAGGACGTCGGTGTAGCCGCCGTCCGCGTGAAGCGAACTCGCAAGGATGCTGTCGGGGGTGTCCGTGCCGTCGTTCTGGAGCAGCGCGCATCCCGCGCCGTCGCCGAAGAGGATGCAGGTGTTGCGGTCGGTCCAGTCCACGATCACGGAGAGCTTGTCGGAGCCGCAGACCAGCACGTTGCGGTATTTGTTCGGGAAGGAACGCATGAGGGAGAAACCGACTTCCAGCGAAGAGACGAATCCGGCGCACGCGGCGGAGAGGTCGAAGCAGAACGCCTGTTTGCACCGGAAATGATTCTGGATCAGCGCGGCGGTGTTCGGGAAGATGTAGTCGGGGGAGATCGTGGCGACCACGATCGCGTCGATGTCGCGTCCGTCGATGCCCGCCTGCGCCAGGGCTTTTTCCGCCGCGCGGATTCCCATCGTGGACGCGGTCTCGCCGGGTCCGGCGATGCGGCGCTCTTCGACGCCGGTGCGCGTGCGGATCCATTCGTCGTTCGTGTCGACCAGCTTTTCGATATCGGCGTTGGTCCGTATACGTTCGGGGAGGTACGAGCCGGTCCCCGCAATGCGAATGCCCATATTCTAATCCTCAGTGACTGCCGTTCGGCGTAGGGGTTGTGATGACGGTTTCATCCTGCCGCGATCCGCTGGCTTTTCGCCCGGCGGACGTGCGGAAACGGAGAAAAACATCCCATAATATAACACCCGTTTGCGGTTTTTCAAGCATATTTTTTCCCGCGCCGCGAAACAAATGAGGATAAAATGGCGTTCCGGCGAAAAATCGGCCTTTTTTCGCAGTTTTTTAAATTATTCGCTTGACAAAATCAAACTCAAATGGTATCTTACTTGTAGCAATAACCCCCAATCCCTGTTCACACAATCAAGTTTTCAGGAGTTACAACCATGAAACGTTCTTTATTTGCCGCACTTGCGGCCTGCGCTTTCCTCGCGCTGTCCGCCGCGCAGGTCTCAGCTCAGGACGAGGCCGACGACGCGCTCAAAAACCTCAAGCCCGCCAAGTACGTCATCCTGTTCATCGGCGACGGCATGTCCCTCCCCCAGCGCATGATGGCGGAAGAGTTCAGCCGTTCCACCATGAACAAGGGCCTCACCATCAACTCCATGCCCGTGCAGGGCTACTCCAAGACCAGCTCCCTCAGTAACTTCATCACCGACTCCGCCGCTTCCGGAACCGCCATCGCCTGCGGCGAGAAGACCAACAACGGCCGCATCGGCATGGACGCCGAGGGCAAGCGCAAGCTCGAATCCGTCGCGGAAGTCGCCAAGAAGAACGGCCGCGCCGTCGGCATCCTCACCAGCATCACCATCAACCACGCCACCCCGGCTTCCTTCTACGCCCACAACGTGAGCCGCGACAACTACTACGACATCGGCCTCGACCTCATCAAGTCCGGTTTCGACTATTTCGGCGGCGGCGGCCTCCAGGGCAACCGCGGCGGCGACAACGACATCTACAAGCTCGCCGAGAAGGAAGGCTACACCGTCGCCTACAAGGACGAGGTCCGCAAAGTCGACCTGAAGAAAGCCGACAAGCTCTTCGTCCGCGAACACAACGGCGCCCTCCCGAACGCCATCGACAAGCCCGAGAACGAATGGGGCCTCGCCGAATACACGCAGCAGTGCATCGACTTCCTCATGACCAAGAACAAACCCTTCTTCATGATGGTCGAAGGCGGCAACATCGACCACCACGGACACAGCAACGACGCCGGCGCCAGCCTTCGTGAGACCATGGCGATGGACAGCGCCGTCACCGTCATCATGGACTTCGCCAAAAAGCATCCGAACGACACGCTCGTCGTCGTCACCGGCGACCACGAGACCGGCGGTCTGACCCTCGGCTT
Organism: Lentisphaeria bacterium; assembly: GCA_017524965.1. Classification (GTDB taxonomy): domain Bacteria; phylum Verrucomicrobiota; class Lentisphaeria; order Victivallales; family UBA1829; genus UBA1732. Next base: position 6,179 of record JAFXUM010000052.1, read on the forward strand.
CGCGAACACCCAGTACGAATCCTCCATCTATCTCCTCGGCAACCAGAAGTGCTCCAGCGACGAGTTCAAGAACAAAGTCAACCGGTTCGCCGACGGCATCCTCGGTCCCAGACGCTTCGGCCCTCCCGGAAGAAACAACGACCAGAACAACCAGGAGAACAAGAAAGAGAAGACCATCAAGTTCGACGACATCAAGCCGCTCATCACCGAGAATTTCGGCCTGATCTTCGACCAGGGCGAGGCGCCCGCGAACGAAAACAAGGTCAGCCTCCGCTCCGCCGACGCCAACGCTCGCAGAAAACTCACGCTCGTTCTCTCCAAGTCCGAACAGGACCGCATCGAAGAGGCGTTCAACAGGCAGTTCCCGAACGGCAAGCGCGCCGGTTTCGGCGGCGGCGACGCCGTGGCGAACACCGTGGTCGCGATCTTCGACAACAAGTGCTCCGTCGGCTGGACCAGCGGCGCCCACACCGCCCTCCCCGTGGACACCAGCTCCTACGGCGTGAACTCCAACATCTTCGGCGGCATGTACGAGAACTCCGACATCGCCAAAAAGCTCAAAGCGGTCATCTCCGTCCCCGTGAAATGATCTGAACACAACACTCCATTTTCCATGTTCAATCATTGGAAAATATCCCGGCGCGACGCGGTCATGGTGGTCGTTTTCCTCCTTGCCTGCGTCGCGCTTTGGTTCCTCGACGTCCTCCGCACGGCCCCGCCGCCGGAAGGCGTCAAGTGCAAGGCGCGCATCCTCTCCGTCGACAACTCCAACGTCTTCACGATCGGCCTGCTGAAGAGGGGCGAACAGCGCGTCCGCCTGAAAGTCCTCTCCGGCCCGTTCAAGGGACGCGAGTTCGACGGATCGAACATCATCCGCGCCAACATGGAGCTCGACAAAATATTCGAGCCGGGCGACCTCGCGCTCGCCGCCATCCCGTACGACGCCGACGAGAACTTCACGGTCATCGCGCAGGACCACTACCGCATCGGCTACGCGCTCCTGCTCTTCGGCCTCTTCGCGCTCCTCCTGCTCGTCTTCGCGGGCATCACCGGGTTCAACGCCCTGCTCTCCTTCGTCTTCAGCTGCCTCGTCATCTGGAAGCTCGTGATCCCGCTCGCCCTGAAGGGCGGAAACGTGCTGCTCATCACGTTCGCCGCGGTCACGCTCCTCAGCGCCGTCATCATCTTCCTGGTCGCCGGAATGACCCGGAAGGGCGTCACGGCCTTCTTCGGCGCGATCCTCGGCGTGCTCGCCAGCTGCGCCATGGCGTACATCTTCACGAAGCTCTTCAAGATCAGCGGCGGCATGATGCCCTATTCCCAGACGCTGCTCTATTCCGGCTACGAATTCCTCAGCCTCCCGGACATCTATATCGGTGCGATCTTCCTCTCCAGCTCCGGCGCGGTCATGGACCTCGCCATGGACGTCTCCGCCGGCATGGTCGAAATCCTCCACAAGCGCCCGGACATCAACCGCCGCGAGCTCATCGGCTCCGGCCTGAACATGGGCCGCAGTGTGGTCGGCACCATGACGACGACGCTCCTGCTTGCCTATTCCGGCGGCTACCTCACGCTCATGATGACCTTCGCCGCGCAGGGCATCGGCCCGCTCGACTTCATCAACAACCCGTATGTCGCCTCCGAAGCAGTGAAAACCCTCGTCGGGAGTTTCGGGCTCGTGCTCGTCGCCCCGTTCACGGCGTTCGTCGGCGGATTCGTCATCCTGCGCAAAGCGAAAAAACAGGCGGAACCGGAGCGGATCCCGGAAGCGAAACCGGAAGAACCGGAGCAGATCCCGGAAGCGAAACCGGAAGAACCGGAAAACGCCTGATCTCTCATCCGTCCCGCCTTTTTCCGCCTCTTTTCCATCTTTTTTCTATAAAAAAGGCGGAAAACACGAAAAAAAATGCGTTTTCCGGTTGTTTTCCTCCAAATCGGCGCTATATTGTTTCTTTTATAAAGGAAACTCGCCATGCCAGACCAGAACATCCTCATCTACGACTCAACGCTTCGCGACGGCGCCCAGGGAGAACATGTCTCGTTCTCGAAGGACGACAAGCTCCGTATTGCCGAAAAACTGGACGAACTGGGCGTGGCGTACATTGAGGGCGGCTGGCCCGGCTCCAATCCGCGCGACGCCGAATTCTTCCGCGAAGCCGCCTCCCATACGTTCAAATACGCCAAACTCTGCGCATTCGGTTGTACGCGCCGCAAGGAACTGACCGCCGAAAACGATCCGCAGCTGCGCGCCCTGCTCGATTCCGGCGCGCCCGTCTGCACCATCGTCGGCAAGACGCCCGCCTCGCAGGTCCGCGAGATTCTGAACGTCTCCGAGGAGGACAACCTCGCCATGATCCGCGAGACCTGCCGCTTCCTCGCCGACGCCGGACGCGAGGTCATCTTCGACGCCGAACATTTCTTCGACGCCTGGAGCGAGGACCGCGCCTACGCTGAACGCGTGCTGAAGGCGGCATGCGAGGGCGGCGCTTCGGCGGTCACCATCTGCGACACGAACGGCGGTCTGCTCCCGGTCGAAATACTCGACATCACGAAGCAGGTCCGCGCGATCCTCCCCGAAAACATCGTCCTCGGCATCCACTGCCACAACGACTCCGGCACTGCCGTCGCGAATTCCATCGTGGCCGTGCGGAGCGGCGCCCGCCTCGTGCAGGGCACGGTGAACGGCATCGGGGAGCGCTGCGGCAACGCCAACCTCTGCACCATCATCCCGAATTTTGAACTCAAAACGGATTTCCGCTGCCTTCCGCCCGGCCACCTCGCCATGCTGAAGGACGTCAGCGATTTCGTCTGCGAGAAGGCAAACATGCGCCCGGACGCCCACGCCCCGTACGTCGGCGAAAGCGCGTTCGCGCACAAGGCCGGGCTCCACGTCGACGCCATCGCGAAGAATCCGGTCACGTTCGAGCACGTCCGCCCGGAATCCGTCGGCAACCGCCGCCGCATCCTCATCTCCGAGCTCTCCGGACGCCATTCGCTCACGCTGAAGGCCGCCGAATTCGGCATCGACCTGCGGGATTCCCGCCTCGGAAACGCCGGACTTCAGGAGCTGAAAAAACGCGAACGCGCCGGGTACGAATACGAGACTGCCGAGGCGTCGTTCGTCGTGCTGATGCACAAGGTCATGAACCTGTGGCCCTCCTACTTCACGCTCGAGGGCTTCCGCGTCATCATCGAAAAACGCGGCGAAGGCGACCGCGTGGTCTCCGAAGCCACGGTCAAGCTCAGCGTCGGCGGCGTCTCCCAGCTCACCGCCGCGGAAGGCGACGGCCCGGTCAACGCGCTCGACCTCGCGCTCCGCAAGGCGCTGGAGCGTTTCTACCCCGCCCTCCGCGACGTCTCCCTCATCGACTTCAAGGTCCGCATTCTGGAGAATCTGAACGGCACCGCCGCCCAGACGCGCGTCCGCATCCAGAGCCACGACTCCACCAGCGTGTGGGACACCGTCGGCGTCAGCGAAAACATCATCGAAGCATCCTGGATCGCCCTCGCCGATTCCGTGGAATACGCCCTCTTCAAGAAACACATCGCACCCTCAAACAGCCAGGAAGGACCCGAACCATGACCCGGCGTTTTCTTTTGATCCTGACCATCGTGCTCATCGGCACGTTCTATTTCACGCCCCAGCCCAAGGCCGAGGCGTTCGACCCCGTCACGCTCGCCATCCTGACCCCGCTCGCCATCCAGGGCGCGAAGATCCTCGCCCCGTACGTGATCCGCGGCCTCAAAAACGTCGCTCTCGTCGGCGTGCGGTCCGCGAAGTATTTCGTCAGGTTCTTCCTCGTCCCGGTCGGTCTTCTGGAGTGCGTCTTCACGCCTTGGCGAATCTCATCGGGGATAAGTCATCTGGGCCAGGGATTCTTAGGGTTGTTCATGTTCGTCGGCAACCTATGTCTGATACCGTTTGCGATCTTCGGCATCGGCGTTTAGCGGGGACGTGCTGAACAATGCCGAACGAAAAACGTCCGCCCGAAGGGACCGCCACAGGCCGCGCCCGGAAGAAGATGGCTCCCATCCTCCGGGAATGGTACGGCGAAGGCGGCTCCGACGGAGAGATCATGAAGTATCTGCCGGGGACCCAGCCGGTCGGGAACGTCCTTCAGCGCGTCATGCGGAAGAAACTGCCGCACGGCGTCGCGGATTTCCGCACGGTCGCCGACCACTGGCAGGAGATCGCGGGCGCGGTCGCCGCGAAGCACACCACGCCGCTTTCCATCACGAACAAGACCCTTTTCATCGAGGTGGAACACCCCGCCTATCTGGCGTCCGTCCGCACGAAGACCGTGCAAACCGCCATCCTCGCGCGCATCGCCGAGCTGATCGGCGCGGACAAATGCACCGCCCTGACCTTCACACCCGCGGGACGCCGCCGCACCGTCTGACCCGGCCATGATCTTCTTCGACACCATCGACTCCACGACCGCCTGGGCCGTCGCGCATTTCGCCGAACTGAACGACCGCGAGCTCGTCGCCGCCGCCACGCAGACCGCCGGACGCGGCCGCCTCGACCGCAAATGGATCTCCCCGCGCGGCAACATCTACGCAAGCTTCGTCCAGAAAAACGTGAACAGCCCCCTGCTCGGCGTCGCCGCCGGATCGCTCGCCGTCCTCGACCTCGTCCGCAAGCTCGCCCCAGCCGAAACGTTCCACATCAAGTGGCCCAACGACATCTTCCGCGGCACGGCGAAGATATCCGGCATCCTCTCCCAGTTCATCTGCCCGCGCAACGGCGCGCCCGGCGGCCTCGTGACCGGGATGGGCGTCAATCTGAACATGACGCGCGAAGAACTCGCGGCCGCCTCGCAGGAAGCCACGTCCGTCCGCATCCTGACCGGCGCGCCGTGCGATTACGAGGCCGCGCTGCGCCGTTTCGAGGAAATCCTGCACGACCACGCCGACGTCCTGAAAAATGCCCCGGAAACGCTTTTCGCGCGCTGGAAAACGGAAAACGGACTCCTCGGGAAACGCGTGGAATTTCTCGCGGGCGACGGCTCCCGCCTCACCGGACTTTTCCGCGACATCGCCGACGATGGTTCGGTCATCCTCGACAACGACGACGGACGCACGCTCAAACTGAACTGCGGTGACGTGCGTCTTCAGACACGCGCTTGATTTTCCCGCGAACGCATGTATAGTATAGCAAAGAATCAACCACGAATCCGGCACACGCCCGCGCCGGGAAGGAATCCCTCACATGATCGCTCAGCTTACCGGCAGAATCGTTTCCCTGAACTACACTGAACTCATCCTCGACGTGAACGGCGTCGGTTACTTCGTCTCCATCCCCATGAGCACCTACGACGTGCTGGTGAAGGCGGGCGAAGGCGGCACCGTCACGGTCCTGACCTGGCTTCAGGTCCGCGAGGACGCCCTCCAGCTCTTCGGTTTCGCGAAGAAGGAGGAGATGGACATTTTCAAGCTCCTGCTCACGGTGAACGGCATCGGCGCGAAGACCGCCCTCGTCATCCTCAGCAGCATGAACATCCCCGCGTTCTGCAACGCCATCGTCAACGCCGACATCAAGGTCCTGAAGCACATCAGCGGCATCGGCCCGCGGTCCGCCGAACGCATGATCCTCGAGCTCCGCGACAAGATCGTGAAGCTCTTCCCCGAGCTCACGTTCGCCGGACTCCCGCAGGACGTCCCGCAGTCGCGCGAGATGGAGGACGCCCTCCTCGCGCTCGAACAGCTCGGATTCCAGCGCGCCAAGATCCAGAAGACCGTCGCGGACCTCGTCGCCGCCCTCCCCGAACAGGAGCGTTCCAGCGAAAACATCATCCGCAAGGCCCTCCGCAAGCTCAACAGCTGACCGTTTCCCATTCCTTTTTTTGTACAAAAAGAAACCCGGGCTCCTCAATTCGAGGGGTCCGGGCAATTTTTCGTGCTTTTCCGGGGCGCGGCTTACTGCTGCACCTCCGCCTGAAGCGCGGCGTCGTCCGCGAGGACCTTGTCGGCCTGTGCCTTGCGGAAGTCCTTCAGCTTCGCGGCGAGCGCGGCGTCGGACAGCGCGAGCATCTCGACGGCGAGCAGCGCGGCGTTCTTGCCGCCCGCGGAACCGGCGGTCACGGTCGCAACGGGGATCCCGGGGGGCATCTGCACCATGGCGAGCAGGGAATCCAGCCCGTTGAACGGCGCGGAGGCCATCGGGATGCCGATGACGGGGAGCGTGGTGTGCGCGGCGATCACGCCCGCGAGGTGCGCGGCCATGCCGGCGGCGCAGATGAAGACTTTCGTGCCCTCGGCGGCCGCGTTTTTGGCCAGATCCGCCGCCTCGTCCGGGGTGCGGTGGGCGGAAAGGATCCTGGCGCGGAACGGCACGCCGAACTGTTTGAGCGTATCGAACGCGCCCTGCAGGGAAGCGAGATCGCTCTTGCTCCCCATGACGATGGTGACGACAGACATGATGGGAACTCCGTCGGGATGAATCGGGCGCGGCTTATTCGCCGGACGTCTTCTTCATGGGTTCAAGCTCGGCCTGATGGGCTTTCTTCAGGGCTTCGAGTTCGTTCAGGATGTCGTTTTCGCCTTCCTTGGGGAATTCCGCCTCAAGCTTGCCTTCGGCGATCTCGAGAAGGGCGATGTCGAGGAAGTTGTCGTCTTTGCAGCGGACCATGGGACGGGACTTGCCGGAGGCCAGCATGGCGGCGCGTTTGGAGGCCAGGACGATCAGGATCTTTGCATCCGGAACGACCTGTCTTGCACGGAGAAGATACTCGTTGTTCATGACAAAACCTTTCGATTGTTGCGGGACTCTGGATCAGTAGGCGGTAACCTCTTCATGGCGGGCGATGGTGGTGCAGTCGCCGCTCATGATGAGCTCGTAGTTGCGGAGGAAGTCGAACTTCGCGTCGCGGATGTAGCGTTCGGCGATGGCTTCGCGGGCGGGATCCTTCTGCGCGTCGCGAAGGAGGAGCAGACCGGCGAAGATGAACGTCTCGTTCTCGACGAGGGCGCGTGCGCGGAGGTTGCGGTAGTCGGGCGCGGTGGCCTTCATGCCCGCCACGAAGTCGATCGCGGCGCGCTGCTGTTCGAGCATGCCGGCGACGATCTTCTTGAGCTCGCCGGAGACGCCTTCGTCCGGGATGCCGGCCATCATCTCGGCGATGCGGCCGTCGAGCGTGCGTCCCATGACGCCGCCGATGGCGGCCACGACCTGGAGCTGGGTGGTGCCTTCGTAGATGTTCGTGATGCGGGCGTCGCGGTAGAGGCGCTCGGCGTCGAAGTCGTGCATGTAGCCGGTGCCGCCGTGGATCTGGATGCAGTCGTAGGCGATCTTGTTGGCGGCCTCGGTGGAGAGCGCCTTGGACATCGGGGTGAGGACGTCGCACAGGGAGACGTAGAGCTTCGCCTTCTCGCGGACGGCCGGGTCCTTGTCGCCGGCGTCGACGAGGTGCGTGTACGCCTGGCGGAGATCGACGCAGCGGGTCGTTTCATACAGCAGGGCGCGGGAGGCGGCGAGCTGGGTCTTCATGCGTGCGAGCATGTCGTAGATCGCGGGGAACTTGTCGATGCTCTGCTTGAACTGTTCGCGCTCGGAGGCGTACTTGCGTGCCTCGCGGTAGGCGGCTTCGGCGATGCCGACGGCCTGCGCGCTGATGGAGACACGGGCGCCGTTCATGAGGGACATGACGTACTTGATGAGGCCGCGCTTGCGCAGGCCGCAGAGTTCCGCCGGGACGTGGTTGAACTGGAGTTCGCAGGTGGCGACGCCGTGGATGCCCATCTTGTGCTCGATGCGGCGGACGACCAGCTGCGGGCACTTCTCGCAGATGAACATGGAGAGGCCGCGACCGTCGGTGGTGCCTTCCTCGGAACGGGCGAGCACCAGGTGGATCTGGGAGCAGCCGTTCGTGATGAAGCGCTTCATGCCGTCGAGATACCACTTGCCGTCGGCGTCCTGCGTGGCTTTCAGGCGCACGGACTGGAGGTCGGAACCGGAATCCGGCTCGGTGAGGTCCATGGAGCCGTCGGCTTCGCCGGTGACGAAACGCGGGATGTATTTCTGGCGCTGTTCCTCGGAACCGAACTCGCAGATGGTGTCGGCGATGTCCTGCAGGCCGAAGAGGTTCTGCAGACTGGCGTCGGCACGGGAGACCATTTCGGTCATCATTGTGTAGACGGAGAGCGGGAAATTGAGGCCGCCGTACTGACGGGGCAGGATCACGCCCATAACGCCCGCCGCCTTCAGGTCGTTCAGGTTCTGGACCGTGAGCGGGTGGTAGGTCACGACGCCGTTTTCGAACTTCGGGCCTTCCTCGTCGACCTGACGGGCGCGCGGGGCGATGCGTTCGCCCGCGACGTCGCCGATGACGTCGAGGATGCGGTGGAAGCTGTCCATCGCGTCTTCGAAGCTTTCGGGTGCGGTATCGTATTTCTGCGCTTCGGTGTAATCTTTCTCAATGAGGCGCACGGCCTCCTGGATCTCGAGGTTGTCGAGGGTGAAGAGCAGATCGGCGTTGTCTGTAAAGAAGTTGGACATGATGGTCTCCTCAGGCTTTCGATTTGTACGCTTTGATCATCATCGGGATGACCTGGTTCAGGTCGCCGATGATCCCGTAATGCGCCACGGAGAAAATCGGCGCCGCCGGATCCGTGTTGATCGCGATGATCTTCTTGCTTTCCGCCATGCCGGCGCGGTGCTGCACGGAGCCGCTGATGCCGCAGGCGATGTAGAGTTTCGGACGCACGGTCACGCCCGTCTGGCCGACCTGGTGATCGTGGTCGATCCAGCCGGCGTCGACGGCCGCGCGGGAGGCGCCGACCTGTCCGCCGAGCGTCCTGGCGAGCTCGTGGATGAGCTTGAAGTTCGCGGCGGAGCCGACGCCGTAGCCGCCGGCGACGATGATCTGCGCGCCCTTCAGGTTCACGGTCTTCTCCTGGCGGACGCGTTCGATGACCTTCACGACCATCTCCTGCGCGGTCAGGGCCGGGGTGACGCGGGTGATCGTGCCGGTGCGGGTGGCATCGGGTTCGCCCATCTTCATCACGCCCTCGCGGACGGTGACCATCTGCGGATCTTCCCAGGTGTTCACGATGGTGGCGATGATGTTGCCGCCGAACGCGGGACGGATCTGCATGAGTTTATTCTTGTAGACGATGTGGTTGCGCTGGTCCTCGAAATCGTCGATGCGGAGGTCGGTGCAGTCGGCGGTCAGGCCGGAGAGCTTTTCCGAGGCCACGCGCGGCGCGAGTTCGCGGCCCTTCATGGTCGCGCCGAACATGAGGATGTTCGGGCGGTGTTCGCGGATGAGGTCGACGATGACCTTGGCGAACGGCAGGACGGTGAACGGTTCCAGGCGCGGATCTTCCGCGAGGAAGACGTTGTCGCAGCCGTACTGGAAGAGCGTGGCGCAGCAGTGTTCCACGCCGTTTCCGAGGAGGAGCGCCTCGACCTTGACGCCGAGCCGGTCGGCGAGTTCACGGCCTTTGCTGACGAGTTCCAGGCTCACGTCGGCGATCTTGCCGCCTTCCTGTTCGATGAAAACCCAGACGTTTCCGATAGCGGTATTTTCCATTGCGCTCACCCCAGAGTATGATCTTCGATAAGTTCGTGTACGAGATTGCCGACCGCTTCCTGCGTCGGCGCGACTTCCTGGAAGTTCCCGGCGGTCAGAACGACGCTCAGGATGTGCTTCACGTTGGTCGGGGAACCCGCCTTGCCGAGGCGGTTGAATTCATCCTGCGGCACGCAGTACGCGGCGTTCCATTCCTGGATCAGCAGGCCCTTCGCGGAGAGAGCCGCGAGTTCTTCGTCGGAAGCGGGCGCGCCCTTGGCGGCGGCGAGTTCGGACGGAGTTTTGGCCTTCTTGTACTTGATGATGCGGGAGGCGTTCTGCGGACGGGGCTGGTTGGCGTCGACCACGGTGAGGAGGGCGGGCAGCGGGGCCTCGAGGACTTCGTAGCCGCCTTCGATGGCGCGTTTCGCGCGGATTTTGCCGTCGCCGAGCTCCTGCACTTCCTGAACGTAGGAGATCTGCGGGATGCCGAGCTTTTCGGCGATCTGCGGACCGACCTGGGCGGTGTCGCCATCGATGGCCTGACGTCCGCACAGAACGAGGTCGAAATTGCCGATCTTCTTCGCCAGACGGCTCAGCGCGAAGCTGGTCGCCAGCGTATCGGATCCGCCGAGCGCGCGGTCGGTCAGAAGCACGGTCTCGTCGGCGCCGCGGAACAGGGAGTCGCGGAGAATGCCGGCGGCGGCGGGGAGACCCATCGTCGCGACGATGACTTTCGCGCCGTAACGGTCCTTCAGCTGGAGGGCCAGCTCAAGGGCGTTCAGGTCTTCGGGATTGAAAATAGCGGGAAGCGCCTGACGGTTGATGGTTCCGTCGGGCTTCATGGCGTCGCCCGTGACATTCTTCGTGTCCGGGACTTGCTTCACAAAAACGAGGATTGTGCAGCTCATGACTGTTCCTTCCTGGGTTATTCGACAGGTCGACAAGATTTAATTGTAAAAGAATAATATAGCATCTTTTTAAAAAAATTCCAGTCCGTTTCCCAAAAAACACAGGGAAATCGTTTAGAGAACGCGGACGGAAATCTCCGTACGGGCTTTTTCAGGACCGGTCCGCCTCACTGGAGCCGGACCAGGACGTATCCCTTCGCCTCTTTGGTCTCCGGATCGGACTCAATGGATTTCTTCACGGAGATCAGGTTCGGGAACGCATTTTTCTGTCCCCAGATACGATAATAGTGGTCGGCGGGGAAGATCAACACGATCTTTCTGCCGGGATTCTCCCGGATAAACTGCTGAACGCCGATGCGCGGTTCTCCCTCCTTGCGTCCGCCGGCGGTATACAGCAGTTCGCGGGTCACGTCCTCCGGATACGTCAGGCCGTAGGTCAGTTCGCCGGGCGAAAGAAGATACACGTCGTTTCTTTTGAAGACGTAGCAGACCGAGTGGAATTCCGTGCCGCGCGAAATGATCAGGGTGTCGGGCGTGATCTCGTCCCGGCATTGTTCGAGGAACTCGCCCATGCACCGCGCATCGACAAAACTCTGCGGGATGATGAAGTTCAGACCGAGAAAGAACGGCACGGTCGCGGCCACGAAATACGAAAGTTTGCGCGCAGGCTTCTTCTCCGTGAACGCCGCCGCCGCGCCGAACAGCATCAGGACCAGCACGTTGAACAGAACGAACAGTTTCCACGCCTCGTTCTTCCCGTAGACGACGATCCCGAATTTCTCCGGCAGTCCGAGGCAGATCGCGGCGATCCCGGCGACCAGCACGAGAGCCAGTCCCCCGCTGAACACCATCAGCGGCACGTTGAAGAGCTTGCCCTTCCCGTCCGGACGCGCCTCGAAATACCGGAAGAGCGCGGCGGAGATCATGATCGCCAGCGCGGGAAAGCACGGCAGGATGTACGTCGGCAGTTTCCCGCTCGACGCGGACAGGAACAGGAACGGTCCGGCGAACCAGCAGATCAGGAACCGGAACCACGACTTGTCTTCGCCGCGGACGCCGATCTTCCCGAACCCGAGTCCGATCGCCGGCGCCAGCAGAAACCATTCCGCCGCGCCCCAGAGCAGAGTCAGCACGAAAAAGAACGGCCCCTGGGCATGCTCGGCTTCCTCGCCGCCGAAGAACCGGGCGAAATGCTCCTCCACCACGAAATACCGCCAGAAATCCGGCTGCGCCCGGTGGATCAGAACGGCCCACGGCGCGATCACGAGCAGCGCCACGACGAACGGCAGCCAAGGCAGCGTAAAGATCGCCTTCCAGCGTTTCTCCCAGATCAGCCACGGCAGGACCGCCATGACCGGCAGGGCAAACGCGAGAAACCCTTTCGTAAGGAAGGCGCATCCGGCCGCCGCGCCGGTGGCAATCAGCCAAAGCACACAGTTCAGGCGTTTTTTCGCCAGAAATCCCTCCACGGCACAGTAAAACGAAGCCACGGTCGCGGTCACGAACAGCGAGAAGATCGCGTCCAGCGTGCAGGTCGTACCGACGATGAACACCAGCGGCATCAGCAGGAAACAGCCCGCGGCGAACCAGCCTTCTTCGCGCCTTCCGGTCATCTTCGCGGCCAGAAGCAGCACGATCAGCGCCGCAAGCCCGGTCGACACCGCGGGCGCGAAACGCCCGGCAAACGCGTTCTCCCCGAACACGCGCATGGCTCCGGCGATCAGCCAGTACCCCATGATTGGTTTTTCGAAATAGCGCGCGCCGTTCAGACGGGGCGTCACATAATCCTGATCCGCGAGCATTTCGCGCGGGATCTCGACGTACCGGGCTTCGTCGGGCGTGACGAGCGGGCGGACGCCGAGCAGCAGCATGTACAGGATCAGGAAGATCAGGATCGCGGCGGGGATATTGAATTTCGATTTCGTCATCAGCAGAAAGACTCCGGAGATTCTGCGCCGGGCGGGCGGTTTCCGCAGGGAGGAGGGAACCGGACCGGCAATAAGTTAAAAACTATAATATACACCCGTTTCCGCAAAAAATCAAATTATAACCGGATTATAAGCAAAAAAATTGCGCGGCGGCCTCTTTTCTTCGGCTCCGGGATTGAAAAAAGGCTTCCCGCATGGTATATTATTAGACTGCACTTGTTTAACCCGAACCGGCGGTTTCCATTTTCCTTCAGAACGGAAACCGTCCCAACAACTGGAGAAACACAATGAAGTTTACGCACGAAGTGGACCAGATGGTGTGCGTCGCCAAGGGTCCGAAACACGGTCCCGCGCCGATCCCCCAGGAAGGTAAGTGGACGAAAGCCAAAGAGATCAAGGACATCTGCGGTCTGACGCACGGCGTCGGCTGGTGCGCTCCCCAGCAGGGCGCCTGCAAGCTCACGCTGAACGTCAAGAACGGCATCATCCAGGAAGCCCTCGTGGAAACGATCGGCTGCTCCGGCATGACGCACTCGGCCGCCATGGCCGCCGAGATCCTCCCCGGCAAGACGATCCTCGAAGCCCTCAACACCGACCTCGTTTGCGACGCCATCAACACCGCCATGCGCGAACTCTTCCTCCAAATCGTCTACGGCCGCACCCAGACCGCGTTCTCCGAAGACGGCCTCCCGATCGGCGCCGGCCTCGAAGACCTGAAGCAGCTCCGCTCCATCACCGGCACGATGTACAGCACCGCCGAAAAGGGCGTCCGCTACCTCGAAATGGCCGAAGGTTATGTGACCGGCCTCGCCCTCGACGAGGAAAACAAGGTCATCGGCTACCAGTTCGTCAACCTCGGCAAGATGATGGAATTCGTCAACAAGTCCTCCACGAAGGACCTCGAAAAGATGTCCGTCAAGGATTTCATCGCCAAGTTCCAGAAATCCTACGGCCGCTTTGGCGACGCCGTCAAAGTCATCAACCCCCGCAAGGCATAAGGAGCGTTCATCATGGCACTTTTTGAAAGCTACGAGCGCAGAATCGCGCAGATCAATAAATTCCTGAAAGACAACGGAATTTCCTCCATCGAAGAAGCCGAAAAGATCACGAAGTCCAAAGGCCTCGACATCATCCAGCGCGTCCGCGACATCCAGCCCATCTGCTTCGAAAACGCCTGCTGGGCTTACCTCGTCGGCGCCGCCGTCGCCATCAAGCGCGGCCAGACCGTCGCCAGCGAGATCGCCAAGACCCTCGGCGAAGGCCTCCAGAGCTTCTGCATCCCCGGCTCCGTCGCCGACGACCGCAAGGTCGGCCTCGGACACGGCAACCTCGCCAGCATGCTCCTCCAGGAGGAGACCCAGTGCTTCGCGTTCTGCGCCGGCCACGAGTCCTTCGCCGCCGCCGAAGGCGCGATCGGCCTCGCCAAGTCCGCGAACAAGGTCCGCAAGAACCCGCTCCGCGTCATCCTGAACGGCCTCGGCAAGGACGCCGCCCAGATCATCTCCCGCATCAACGGCTTCACCAGCGTCGAGACGAAGTTCGACTACTACACCGGCAAGCTCAAAATCGTCTCCGAGACCGCCTACTCCAAGGGCGAACGCGCAGCCGTCCGCTGCTACGGCGCCGACGACGTCCGCGAAGGCGTCGCCATCATGTGGAAGGAAGGCGTGGACATCGCCATCACCGGCAACTCCACCAACCCGACCCGCTTCCAGCACCCCGTCATGGGCACCTACAAGAAAGAGCGCGTCGCCGCAGGCAAGCCGTTCTTCTCCGTCGCGTCCGGCGGCGGCACCGGCCGCACCCTGCACCCGGACAACATGGCCGCCGGTCCCGCCAGCTACGGCATGACCGACACCATGGGCCGCATGCACTCCGACGCCCAGTTCGCGGGCTCCTCCTCCGTCCCGGCGCACGTCGAGATGATGGGCCTCATCGGCATGGGCAACAACCCGATGGTCGGCGCTTCCGTCGACGTCGCGGTCGCGGTCGCCCAGGCCATGTCCGGCAAGGCCGCCAAAAAGGCCGCTCCGGCGAAGAAAGCCGCTCCGGCCAAGAAGGCCGCTCCGGCGAAGAAGACCGCCAAGAAGAAATAATCGGCCCTCCGTGCGGCGCCCTGCCCTCTCTGCTCTGAGCTGAACAGGGCCCGCACATACAAACCGCGGCATCGTGCGCGAACGTCCGGCGGCGGAATCCGCCCCGGAACCAGAATCCACACGGTGCCGCGAACCATTTTCCCTCCGCTTTGCACACAGTTTCCGCACGTTGAAAGGAGATCCCCATGAAAGGCAAACGCATTCCGAAATCCAGACCGCGCAGACAGCCCCGCCGCGACGACGCCGAGCCCGTGTCCGCGTCCTTCATCGACTCCTGCGCGCACATGGAGCTGCCCTCCCTCGCCATCGTGGGACGCCCCAACGTCGGCAAATCATCCCTCTTCAACGCCATCCTCGGACGCCGTCAGGCGATCGTGCATTTCGACTGCGGCGTGACCCGCGACCGCGTGAGCGCGTCCGGCGTCTGGCAGGGCCGCCGCTTCAACCTCATCGACACCGGCGGACTCGGCATGTTCGAGAACGAGACGAACTCGGTCGGCAAGTGGGACAAGCTCATCGCTGAGCAGGTCGCCGCCGCCATCGAGGACGCCGCCGCCATCCTGTTCGTCGTGGACGTCCAGGCGGGCCTGCTTCCGCTCGACCACGGCATCGCCGACCGGCTCCGCGCCTGCGGCAAACCCGTCTACCTGATCGCGAACAAAGCGGACAACCGCGAGGACGCCCTCCTCGCCGACGATTTCCACTCGCTCGGATTCGAGCATATCCATCCCGTTTCCTGCCTGCACAAACGCGGCATCGAAGACGTCCTGGAGGATGCGCTCTCCGGCATCGAGCCGTCCGACGCCGAGCTCGCCGCGCATGTCCTGAAGATCGCCGTCCTCGGCCGCCCGAACGTCGGCAAGTCCTCCCTCGTGAACCGCCTCATCGGCAAGGACCGCGTGATCGTCAGCGACGTCGCCGGCACCACGCGCGACTCCATCGACGTCGAATTTGAGCTGAAATGCTCCGACAGCGAGACCGTCCGCGCCGTGCTCGTCGACACCGCCGGGCTCCGCAAGAAATCCAAGGTCGACGGCGCGGTCGAGCAGTACAGCATGATGCGCGCACAGCACTCGCTCGACACCTGCGACATCGTGCTCTTCGTGGTCGAGGCCGACAAGGGCGAGGCCACCTCGCAGGACAAGACCATCGCGCGCATGATCGAGGAGTCCGGCAAGGGCTGCATCCTCGTCGTCAACAAGTGGGACATCCGCCCCGAAAAGATGCCTCGCGAGGAGCTCATCCGCGAATTCCGCGCCTCCCTGCCGAAAATGAGCTACGCGCCGCTCGTCTTCGTCTCCGCACTCACCGGCGAAAACCTCGGCACGCTCTTCGACCTCATCGCACAGGTCCGTGCCCAGCTCTCCGCGCGCATCTCCACAGCCATGCTGAACCGCGTGATCCAGGACGCCACGACGCGCACCGCGCCTCCGGTCGTCGGCCTCAAGCCGCTCAAGATCTACTACGGCACCATGACCGAGACCGCGCCGCCCCACTTCATCCTCTTCATCAACAAGCGCGACTACTGCGCCGACAGCTACAAGGCGTACCTCTCCAACTATTTCCGCAACGCCTTCAACCTCGTCGGCGTCCCCATCCGCATCGTCCTGCAGGAACGCGACCGCCGCGACCTTTCCGAGGTCGTCAACCACGCCGGCAGCTCCAGCAACGCGAAGAAGAAGTTCGCCAACGCGAAGCAGGCGAAGACCGCGAAGAAGAAGTCCAATTTCAAGAAGAAAGTCGCCGCGCAGAACAAACGCCGCGCGGATCAGGACTGACCGGTCTCCTTTTCGCCTCGCGTTCCCGGGACGGGACAACACAGTCCGCGCCCGCCGGACCGGCGATCCCGGGAACGCCTCAAAAAGCCGGACCGTCACGAAATCCGCTCCGCGTGAAAAACACGCGGGCGATCCCGTTTTTCTTCGGCGAGATGCTTGCATTCTGTTTTTTCCGGTCTATATTAAATGGAACTGTGCAGCGGACGGAATCCACCCCGGCACATTCTGTTTCTCGTTTCGTCCGCATCCGGCGTACTTCTTTTCCGTTTTTCAAAAGACAAACAAACGAGTTGATCCATGTCAAACAGACCCCCCGTCATCGCGATCGTCGTCCCCTGCTATAA
>JAFXUM010000053.1 GCA_017524965.1 Lentisphaeria bacterium
GGCCACCAGCAGCACCACCGCCGAAGCCGCCCATGCCGCCGCCAAAGCCGCCCATGCCGGGGCCACCAGCAGCACCGCCGCCGAAGCCGCCCATGCCGCCGCCGAAGCCGCCCATACCCGCGCCGGGGCCCATGCCCATGCCGCCACCGAAGCCGCCCATGCCCGCGCCGGGGCCCATGCCCATGCCGCCGCCGAAGCCGCCCATACCGCCCATGCCGGGGCCCATCATGCCGGGGCCGCCGAAACCGGGGCCGGGAGTCGGAGTCGTGGTCGCGGTCGTCGTTTCGGGGACGGACGCTTCCTTCGTGTCAGTTGCCTGTTCGGCTTTCGCACTGGAACAGGCGGTGAGGGTCGCCATTCCGGCAACCGTGGCGAGGATAATGATCGCGTTGAGGTTCTTCATAATCGTTCTCCTTATGGTTAAAGTTTGTGTTGTCAATTATTTAAGGTCGTTTCAACCGTTTGCCGTTTTCTGCCGCATGAACGCCACGCGGTTTTCGTGGAAACTCCGCGGTCTTCCAGCGCCCTGTCCGCTTTGTAACTCTTTCCTACATCGCTTCTTGGCGTTTTCCGCATCGCTTTCATCTCAATTAACGCATCCCGTTTGCGATTTATTGCCGGGTCTTCGCTGTTTTTGACAAAAAAATCATGACAGCGTTCTAAAACACCGTCACTCCGCATTAATCATCAACCACTTGCAAAGTGACAGCATTTTACCGTATATTCGGGTTTCACGACTATTTATTTCACGTTTCCCGGTTCCAGCCCGCGCGCCGACGCGTTTTATTTCGCAAAAAGTCCCGCTTTCCATTTGTATTTTCTCCCGCGCGTGCTACTTTATTATACACCAACAAGAAAACCGCCGCGCAAGCGGCTTCAACGCAGCGGGCGCATCCGCCCGAAGAAAGGCAGACATCATGGAAGAGGCAATCAGAGAAAAACTTGAAGAACTCCGGGGAATGCTCCAGGCCGACGGCGGCGATCTCGAGGTCGTCTCCATCACCGGCAAAACCGTCCTCCTCCGTCTCCGCGGCGCTTGCGGCGCCTGCCCCCACGCCCAGATGACGCTCAAGGACGGCATCGAACGCATTCTCCGGGAATCCGTCGATCCCGAGATCGTGGTCGAACGCGCCTGATTTCCGCGTTTATCACGCTCATTTCTTCTTCAAACAATCTCTTCACGCGCCGTGCAAATCCTGTACGGCGCTGAGGGTTTTTATTCTCAAATTGGCAGGATTAATTCTTTGTTCAAAAGGTCATAACTCACCATGACAAATCTCATCATCCGTCCCGAAGAGCCCGCCGACCATCCTGCCATGGAGAACCTGATCCGCGACGCGTTCTGGGACGTCTACCGCCCCGGCGCGAGCGAACACCTCCTGATCCACAAACTCCGTCAGGACCCGTCGTATCTGCCGGAATTCAGCTTCATCGCCGAACTGGACGGCAAGCCCGCGGGCGGCATCTGGTACGCCATGTGCGCGATCGAGAAGCCGGACGGCTCGCGCATCCCGATCCCCACGCTCGGCCCGGTCGGCGTTGCGCCCGCGCTTCAGAAACGCGGCATCGGCTCCGCCATGATCCGGCACACGCTCCCGCTCGTGAAGGCCGCCGGACACCCCGGCATCGTGATCTTCGGCGATCCCGCCTACTACGGACGGTTCGGATTCACGCCCGGTCAGGACGCGGGCATTGCGGCGTGCGACGGCATTTTCTACGACGTGCTGCAGCTGCTCCGGTTCGACCCGGACGCCGACCTCGCCGGACGCTATCAGGAGAGCGATCCGTACCAGATCGACCCGGCCGAGGTCGACGCGTTCGAGATCTGGTTCCCGCCGCGCGAGAAACACGTCCTCCCGACGCAGCTCCATTGAACTCAAACGAGGAGGAACGGCAATGATCGGCGCTGACAGACACGAACAGGAACACGACGCGGCGAAGGACGACATGCCGCCGCGCGAACCCCTCCTCACCCGTCTGAGGCCGGTCTTTCTGTTTTTCCTGATGGTGCTGACGTCGGTGGCGATTCAGCTGTTCATGTCGTACCTGCACGTTTACAGGATCGTCCCGGTGGGGACCACCGTGATCGAAATCAGCGTGACCCCGCGCGCATCAAGCCTCGGCGAATACCTTTGCGGCCTGCCCTGGATCAAGGACAAACCGGAAATACAGTCGTATCTGCAGTATTGGTACTACATCATCCCGGAAAACGCAACAGACATTGCCAGCGACACCTTTTCCAAACGCCTCGGACGCAGGCCCCGGGAGATCGTGATCCCGGGCAATGTGAAATCAATCCACTTGACTGCCTTTCAGGATTGCACCTCGCTGAAAAAACTCGAGATTCAGGAGGGAGTAGAATTCATCAATCAGTATGCCTTTTCCGGCTGCAGCGGACTGGAAAAGGTCGTATTGCCCGCGTCCGCGGCAAAAAGCATCGGAACAGCGTGGCATTCGTTCAGTCATTGCACCGCCCTCAGAAAAGTCGTGCTCCCGGAGGGGGTGCAGCGGATCCCCGACAGCATGTTTATGAACTGCGCCAGCCTGACCGAGATCAATATCCCGGACAGCGTGACCATGATCGAAAGATACGCGTTCCTGGGCTGCCGCAACCTGAAGCAAGTCACCCTCGGCCCCAACGTCAAATCCATCAGCGACGGCGCGTTTTCGGGGACCGGCTGTCAGCTCGTGTTTCCCGACGGTCTCCCTGACGGGTACCGGTATCAGGATGGCATCCTCTACAACGGCTCGACGCTCGTTTCCTGCGTGGCGCCGCCGGACGGACTCTGCGTCATCCCGCCGGACGTGAAGGTGATCTCCGATTTCGCGTTTGCCATGTGCACCGGATTGACGGAGATCCGGGTGCCGGAAGGGGTGGAGGTCATTCACCGGGGGGCGTTCTCGGGCTGTACCGCCCTGAAACACATCGAGCTGCCGAAATCTCTGAAAGCCATCGGTCCTCAGGCATTCTCCGGCTGCAACTCCCTCCCGGAGCTCAAGCTTCCATCGAGCGTCGGAGTATCGCCCGACGCTTTTTCCCGAGCAGACCGTCTGGCCGCACTGAATGCGCCTCTGCATTTGAACCCCGCCTCCGCACCTGACCTCAAGCAACAGAAAAGCCCGGCACACGTTTTTTTCGTGAACCGGGCTGAGTTTTCCTGTTTTCAGGAATCGCTTTCAGGCGTTATTTCTTTCTGTCGATATGGATGGTGTAGTCCATCTTGAAGGTCGAGTTGCGGTTGCCGCGGGTGATGTATTTCTCCAGCGGGCCGGGTCCGCAGCTGTTGCCGCCGAGCGGAGCCTGGAAGAGATCGACTTCGAGGACGGTCCTTTCGGACGGGAGCAGACGGTCCGGCGTACGGGCGTCGCGGATCTCCTTCTGCGTCCACGGGGAGGCGGTGAACTCCATGCCGTTCTCGTTGTTTTCGCTGCGGACGGTGACGGTGGTCTTGCCGTCGTCGGAGGTGAGGCTGACCCAGCTCGTGCCGGTGCGGTTGCCGTAGTGCTGCGCCTTGGAGTACCTCACGAACATGTCCTGCACGGTGGTGTGGAAGATGTCGTAGTAGGTGCCGGTGCGGCGGTCGATGTAGTTTTCCTGCGGGCCGCGGCCGAGGTAGTCGACCTTGGCATAGTCGGAGGTCATCTCCATCGTGAATCCGAGGCACGGGATGGCGCTGTTGCGTTCCTCGAAGTCCGGCCGGATCGTGTTGCAGGAACGGATGGTGCCGTCGGCGAAGATGGAGTACTTCGTGTTCACGAAGTAGTTGAAGCCCTTGCGCACGTAGAGTTCGACTTCCACGTCGACCTGCTTGGGGGAGACCTGAACCGCCTTCAGACTGCGGCATTCGTCGTCGAGCTCGGCGTTCATGGCGCGGTCGATATTGCCGCCGATCCAGCCGTCGTTGTCGACGCGGGCGCGGGTGAAGTTCAGTTCCGGGCCCTTGCGGATGACCATTTCGCCGTCGCAGGTGATGAACTCGATCTTGCCGTCGACGAAGCGCACGACGAAGTAGTCGTTGTAGACGGTGATGTTGTTGTTGCTGTGGTCGATGAACGCCAGATCGGGGCTCTTCGAGGTGTCGGGCTTGAGCGGGGTCGCGTCGACGCCGGCGGTGAACGCCTCGTAGGCGACCGCGTACTTGCGCGCCTCTTCGACCTTGTTGCTCTTCAGCAGTCCGACCGGGTCGGCTTCCTCGACGAGCTTGTACTGGACGAGGCTGTCCTTCTGGGACGGGAAGACGAGGATGAACATATCCTTCTTCTTGCCGGCGGGCACGTTGAACGTGAACGTGGCCTTTTCGCCGGGGGCGAGGTTCGGGACCTTCTCGGTGAGGACGGTGCGTCCCGCCTTGTCGTCCTGGCCGCCGGTGAAGACGGCTGCGACGGTGTAGCCGGAGATGGTCTTGTGGAAATACTTGCTGGTGAGTTCGAGCGTGAACTTGTTCGCGTCGTCGGGCGTGAGGTCCTTGAAGCGGAGGTACTGGTAGACCTTCTTCACTTCAAGCAGTTTCGGGGTGATCTGGCGGTCGGACACGATCACGCCGTTGTCGCAGAAGTTGCCGTCGTTCGGGTTGTCGCCGAACATGCCGCCGAACGCGAAGGCTTCGCCGGTGAACGGCGCGGCCTTATAACGGTTGCCTTCCACGCGGGTGGCGCGGATGTTCTGGTCGACCCAGTCCCAGATGCAGCCGCCGACGAGGCGTTTGTGGCGTTCGAACGTATCCATGTACTCCTGGAAGTTGCCGAGCGCGTTGCCCATGCTGTGGGCGTATTCGCAGACGAAGTACGGCCATTTGTCGCGGGTGTTCGCGCCGGTGCCGTTCAGGCCGTCCACGGAGGGATACATGCAGCTGCCCATGTCGGTCACGCCGTTGGTGTGGTCCATGTCGCAGGAGTGGATGAGGCGGGTCTTGTCGCGTTCCTGGATCGCGCGGGAGGCGGCGGCGAGGTTATTGCCGCGACCGTTCTCGTTGCCGAGGCTCCAGAAGATGACGGCGGGGCAGTTTTTGAGGCGGTTGTAGTTGTTGAGGTTGCGTTCCACGTACGCCTGTTCCCATTCGAGATTGCGGGTCAGATCCTGCTTGCCGTGGCACTCGATGTTGGCCTCGGCGACCAGGTAGATGCCGTACTTCTCGCAGAGTTCGTACCAGTACGGGGCGTCCGGATAGTGCGAGGTGCGGACGGTGTTGATGTTGTGGGACTTCATCAGCTGGATGTCTTTTTCCATGACCTCGCGGGTGATGGCGCGGCCCATGTCGGGGTGCGTCTCGTGGCGGTTCACGCCCTTCAGGAGGACTTCCTTGCCGTTGATGAGCAGCTGGTATTCCGGGCCGACCTCGACCGTGCGGAATCCGAGGTTGACCTGGACGGTCTCGGCGTTCTCGGCGGTGTTCGCGGCGTCGGCGATCGTCATCTTCAGCTGGTACAGGTTCGGCGTCTCGGCGGACCAGGTCTCGACGTTCGGCACGGTCACGCTGACCGGGATTTCGACGTCTTCCTTGCCCGGCGCGACCTGGATCTGCGCGCTGCCGGAGAGGACCTCGCGGCCTTCGCGCAGGAGGGTGTACTTCACGGTGCGGCTGGCGGGCTTGTCGCTGTAGTTGCGGACGAGGATCTTGCCGTCGAGCGTGCCGGTCTTATAGTTGTCCTTCAGGAGCGAACGGAAATCGAAATCGCGGATGGCGACGTCCGGGGTGCGGAACATCACCACGTCGCGGAAGATGCCGGAGTGGCGGAAGAAGTCCTGGTCCTCGAGGTAGGAGCCGTCGGTGAAGTGGTACACCTGCACGGCGAGCACGTTTTCGCCCGGCTTCAGGTACTTCGTGATATTGAATTCATCGGGATTGTACGAGTCTTCGGCATAGCCGACCTTCTCGCCGTTCACCCACACGTAATATCCGGCGGACACGCCGTCGAACTTCAGGAACACCTGGCCGCCCTTCTTGAAGTCGGCGGGCACGGTAAACGTCCGGCGGTAGGAGCCGACCGGGTTGCGTTCGCGGAACGCGGTCTGCCACTGCGCGGGGGCGTTCGTGACGACCGGCGGATTGCTCGTGTTGAACGGGTAATTGACGTTCGTGTACAGCGGGGTGCCGTAGCCCTGGACTTCCCACGTGGACGGCACGGGGATCGTCTTCCAGGAGGAAACGTCGTAGTCCGGCTTGAAGAAGCCGGCGGGGCGCTGACCGAGATCCAGCGTGCCGTCTTCTCTGGTCATGGTGACGAAGTTGAACTTCCAGTCGCCGTTCAGCAGGGTCTTCTGGCCCGCGTCGACCGGAAGCGCGGAATCCGAACGGACCGGCTCCACGTTCACGAAATTGATCTTCTGATTTTCCCATTCCTCACGCATGTTCGGGGTTCCCTGCTGGGGTTGCTGTTGTCTGGGACGCTGGCCCTGCTGGGCGAAGACTACGCCCATCGTCAGTGCGAACGTCGTCGTCAGACCGATGAAAGCTGTTTTCGGCGACATACCGTCATCCTTTCTGAATTATGGTTGATGAAGTTGTTGAGGCGAATCCGAATATTTTCCTACCTGAAACATAGCAGAGTTTCCGGAAAAATCAATCCCCTTTTCCGCCTTTTTTCTATTTTTTCCGCGAGAATCCGCGCTCCACGCACGAAAAAACGTTCCTTAACGGAGAATGACGCGGAAAAAACGCGTTACCTGGACAGGATCCGGTACACCGCCGCCGCGCACTGCACGGCGAACGCCGCGGGCATGAACGACACGGTCCCGATCAGAGGATGGCCCGCCTCGTCGAGCTTCGGCTTGCGGGGCGTCTCCGTGGAATACACCGCCGTCACGCCGTGCTCGAATCCGAGCTCGCGGAGGCCCTTGCGGACGAGTTTCGCGAGCGGACACACGCTCGTTTCCGCAATGTCGCCGCAGCGGATCGCGCCGGGATCGGTGCGGAGACCCGCGCCCATGGCGCTGACCACGGGGATGCCGCGCCGGACGCATTCCGCGATCAGCGCGATCTTCGAGGGCACGGAGTCGATGGCGTCCAGCACGCAGTCGTAACGCCCGGTATTCAGCACGCCGGGCATGTCTTCCGGCGCGAGGAAACGCTCCATCACGGTCAGCTTGAGCTTCGGGTTGATGTCCATGAGGCGGTCCGCCATCACGACCGCCTTCGACTGGCCGAGCGTGCTCGCGAGCGCGGGGATCTGACGGTTGATGTTGGTCGTCTCCACCACGTCGCCGTCCACGATCGTCATCGCGCCGACGCCCAGCCGGGCGACGAGTTCCGTGGCGAGTCCCCCTACCCCGCCGAGGCCGACGCACAGCACCTGCGAACGACGGATTTTTTCTACGGTCGCGGCATCTTCGAGCGCGAGCATGCGCCCGAGCCATTCCGGGGCGGGATCAAGTTCAGACGGGGTCATGGCGGAATATCCTTCTGAAGTTGGCACGGACAAGCGCCGCGAACTCGGCCGGCGAAAGCAGACGCATGGCGGCGGCCTCGGCGAAAATCTGCTCGAACAGCTCCGGCGACTCGTCCGTCTCGATCAGGATGCGGTCGGGCGGAATCTCCGCGAAATACTCCATGTTTCCGGCGTCGCGGAGCAGTCCCGCGCCGAATGACAGCGTGCAGCCCGCGTCCAGCAGGTCGAACGCCTTGCGTTTCGTGCCGCGGAACCCGTGGATCACCCAGGCGGGGGCATCCGCGTCCAGCTTCGATTTGAGGCGGAGGAGTTCGGGGAAGCACCGCACGCAGTGGATCACGAGCGGCTTGCCGCGCCGGACCGATTCCGCGATCTGCGCCTCGAACACCTTCATCTGAAGCGGCAGGGCGGCGTCCGAGGTGCGGTCCAGGCCGCATTCGCCGATGGCGAGGCAGCGCGGCGAATCGAACAGCGGAGCGAACGCGGCGAGGTCGTATTTCCCGGCGTCCCACGGATGGATCCCGGCGGAAAAAAAGCAGTTTTCAGGGGCGGGACACGAGGGATCCCGGACATTCCACAGGCGGAACACACGGTCGTTTTCACCGGGCGCCCCGTGCGCGTGCGCGTCAGGGACATTCATACCGTTCAGCGGCGTCCCGTTCATTTGCCACCGTTGCGGACGAAGAGCGCGGTGAAGGAGCAGTCGCAGTCGGCGTGGCAGGGCAGCGTCGTCAGCGTGCCGTCGGTTTTCGTGCCGTCGTGCGGATTCTTGAACGGTTTGAGCTTGAAATCGGGGCGGGTCTTCAGGAACCGGTTCACCACGCCCATGTTCTCGGCGTCGAAGACGGAGCATGTGCCGTAGACGAGCTTGCCGCCGGGACGGACCGAATTCGCCGCCTTGTCCAGGATCGCGAACTGCGTTTTTGCGAGCTTCGCCAGTTCCTCCCGCTTGAAGATCCAGCGCATTTCGGGGTTTCTGCGCCAGCGGCCCGAGCCGGAACACGGCGCATCGACCAGCACACCGTCGTATTCGCCGAGCGAGCCGCCGAGCGGAGTCGTGATCTCGATATTGCGGAATTTCGCCGCGAGCATGCGTTTCTTCAGCTGAGCGAGTACGTCCTGACGGATGTCGGAGGCGAATATCTTCACCTTTTTGCCGCCCGAGGCCGCGAGCTGAAGCGTCTTGCCGCCCGCGCCGCAGCAGCAGTCCCACCACGTTTCCTTCGGCTGAGGGTCCGCGGGCCACACGATGCACTGGGACGAGAAATCCTGCACCTCGAAGTTCCCCGCCAGGCCCTTCACCTGATCCGGATGCGCATGCGGCGTTTTCACGTGCACGGCGTCCACGAGCACCTCGGAGCCGCGTTCCGCCTGGATTCCCTGGGATCCCAGACGGCGGATCAGCTCGGTCGCGGTGATGTTCTGCGCCCGGAGCCACAGCGGGGAATGGGACGCGAGGCCGTCGAGCCACCCCTGACGGGCCAGCTCCGGCACTTCCTCCGGCATCCAGTCCGGCACCAGGTCGTACACGTCCAGGTCCATGTCGTTGTTCGTGACGGTGCGGATGCGTTTGAACGGGTCGTCCATCGCCGCCAGCACGTCCGGCGCGACGTCGCACCAGAACGGGAACACGGGGCAGGACGGATCGTCGGCGGCAAGCGCCGCGGAGAGCGCGGGACCGGGGATGTTCTCGCGGTCGATCTCAAAAAGCTTTTCGAGACAGCCTTTCCAGCGGAAGAACGCGAACACGCTGCCCGTGATGGCGTGACGGTCGCGCGAGCCGTATTTATGGTTGGCGCGGTAGAATTCGGACAGAAACTTGTCCGCGGGCGTGCCGTGTTCTTCCAGTTCGTGCCAGGACAGGCGGATCGCGTCGAGACACGCGGTCGCAAGCGTTTTCAGTTTGTTTCCGGCCAGTCCTTCCAGCATAATGGCGGCCCTTTCCCGCGAAGATCAGGATTCTTCCTTCGGGAAGAGGATCACGGCGGCATGCGCCTCGATCGCCTGGCAGTGCCCGACGGAATCCAGCCCTTCGGCGGTCTTCGCCTTGATGGAGACGCGGTCGGCGCCGATCCCGAGGACGGCGGCCAGGGCTTCCCTCATCTTCGGGATGTACGGGGCCAGTTTCGGCTTCTGCGCGATGATCGTGATGTCGGCGTTGCCGATCCGCCACCCCTGGAATTCAGGCAGGGAGAGGGTTTTCCGGAGCAGAGTCTCCCCGGACACGCCGAGATACTGCGGATCGTCGTCCGGGTAATGCTGTCCGATGTCGCCGAGCGCGAGCGCGCCGAGCATGGCGTCGATCAGGGCGTGGACCGGGACGTCGGCGTCGCTGTGTCCGTCGAGTCCGGTCTCGTTCGGGATATGACAGGTGCAGAGCATCAAATCGCGTTCCGGCGCCATGCGGTGAACGTCGTAGCCGATTCCGATTCGCATATCTTTCATGGATCCGTATCTCCTTCGCTGCTGCGGAAAACGATTGGATTATTCCTGCGTCCGTCTGCCGTTGTTGATCCGGGCCGATTCGATCACCCAGTTCTGGATGCCGCGGCTCACGAATTCCTGCTTGCGGTATTTCAGCTCGCGGGTCAGCGTTTCCTTCTTTTCCGCGATCTCGTCCGCCTCGGCGGGCGTGTGCGCGGTCACGAAGACGAACGCGGGATCGCCGAACTGTTTGTCAGGAGAGGAGAGTTTGCCGACGTCGGTGGCGAGGATCTCGTTCGCGCACGGCAGATAGGGATTGGCTTCGACCTCGAAACGGGACCGCGTGGCCTCGGCGTGCCAGGTGCCGTTCAGGGATTTCACGAGGGCTTCGATCCCGGCGGGAGCATCCTTCAGCTCCAGAGCCTTCAGCGCGAGCTGGGAGGCGGCTTCGTCCGCCAGGGCGTATTCGCGCTGGGCCAGAAGACGCTTCTGCGCGACGTCCTTCACGTCGTCGAACGGCTGGACCACAGCCGGACGGCGCGCGGTCAGCAGGAACATGGACACGCCATGTTCGCCGTAGAGGCGCTTGGTGTAGGAGCCGACATTCTGCAGCTCCGTGACGGCGCCGACGAGCTGGGCGTCGATATGGAGATCGTCATTGGCCTCGGTCTGGCGGGTGAGGTTCCTGACCTCGGAGATCTTCAGGCCGGCCTTTTCCGCCTCGTCGCGGAAGAGCTTCTGCGGATCGGCCTGGAACGCTTCCTTGTCGGCGCGGATGGCCTCGCGGAACGACTTATTGAAAGCCTCCGCCTTCGCCTCCGCCTCTTCGCGTTCGACCGTGGTCCCGAGTTCCTTGCGGATGTCTTCCTTCACGTCGTCGAACGCCTGTTCCGTACCGTCCGCCTTGGTGAAGATGGCCTTGTTGGCCTCGTAGTAATCCTTCAGCTGGTCGTCCGTAAGATCGTTTTTCTTCTCCGTGTACGCGACGAACGCGAGCAGGCCGTCGGATTCCGGTTCGCTCAGGAAGAGGTTCGGATTGGCCGTGTAGAAATCCCTGATCTCGGCGTCTTCGAGCTTCACCTGGTCCTCGAACGACTCGTGATCGAACGTGATCATGTGGTACGTGATCTTCTGGAGCAGGGATTCGATCCCGGCCTGCGCCTCGTCGTCCGGGACGATCACGTTCAGGACCGTCACCATCGGGACCTTCTGCATGCGGATCATGGTGCGGACCGCTTCCTCGAGGTCGGAGAACCCGAGTCCGGCGGGCGCAAGGCATTCGTTTTTATACTTGGTGTAAAGTTCCTTGGAGAACTTGCCGGTTTCGCGGTCCACGAACCCGGGCAGCGTGTGGATCACTTCGGCCACTTCCTTGTCGCCGGCCTGAATGTTCATGACGTCGGCGGCCTTCAGCAGAAGCGCGGCCTGGAACGAGGCGTCCTCGTCCAGAGACGACACGCGCTGGGGGGAAAGTCCGTAGGTGGCGCCGCGGACCAGGGAGGCGGCCTGCCGCGCGCTGCTCACGTCGCCGTAGGTGATCTTGTGTCCGAGCACGGACCCGTACTGGGACCCCATGCCGACGTTCCCGCCGAACAGCAGGGACCCGTCAACGCCCGGCGTGAAGAACCACACGAACGAGACGATGATGACGGCGGTAAAAATGGCAAACGTGACCTTTCCGTGCTTCACCAGCACGTTGTTCATTTTCTGAATGATCATGGGTTGTGTGACCTCTATTGGTGCATAATTTTGTTTCTGATGAAAATACAAAACATTAATTTAATGCCAAATTACGAAATGTCAAGGCCGCGCCCTGCAAAAGTCGGGGAAATATTCCGCGAAATGCGCCGCGGATCGCACCGCTCCGCCCTTTTTGTGAGACGAAGCGCGGTCCCCGCAGGACGGGACGAGGGGTTCCGTTTAAGGCGGAATGCGTTTCCCCGGCCGCGAATCCACCTCAGAACAGACGTTTTTTCCGTTTCGATGCCGGAAATACGGTCAGCGGAAACAGGCGGCGTCTTTCTTATAAAGACGTCCCGTTCGCGGCTTGACTTTGCATCCGCGAGGATGTATATTTACCGTGCGCCGGACCGGAAAGGCTTTCCGAAGTCGTTTATCCTGAACCCGCCGGAACGGCTGCCTTGTTTCTCATAAATTCAACTCAAAAACAGAAAGGATCATCCCATGAAAATGCTTCTCGTCGCCGGACATCCCGATCTGTCGCAATCCGTCGTCAACGCCGCGATCCTGGACGAAGTCGCACGCGCCCTCCCCGGCGTTCCGATACGCAAACTCTGCGAGACCGCGCCGGGCGGCGTCTTCGACATCCCGGCGGAACAGGCCGCGCTCGCCGGAGCGGACCTGATCGTCTGGCAGTTCCCGTACCACTGGTATTCCCTGCCGTGGCTCATGAAGAAATGGCTGGACGAGGTGTTCGTCCACGGATTCGCGCACGGGACCGGCGCGAAACTGGCGGGGAAAAAGCTTCTCGTGTCGTTCACGACCGGCGCGCCCGAAGCGGCGTACACCGGACAGCCCGGCTCCGTCGCCGACATCCGCGAACTCGTCTCCGTCTTCCCCGCCGTCGCGAAGGCGTGCGGACTCGATTACCTCGCACCGATGTGGCTGAACGGCGTCAGCTTCGCCTCACGCGACGACGCGGCAGCAATCGCCCGGCAGCAGACATTGGCGCGGGACTACGCGGACCGCCTCGTCGCCCGCATCCGCGGGATCGCGGGCTGACAGGAATCCCCCGGCAAATCCGGCAAAACAGTTATTCCGCCTGAAACGGTGAGGTCGCGGCAAGCGCGGCGCGGCAGTCCGTTTTCGGGGAGGCGGCGCCTCCACTGCGGTTGTGCCTTGCTTCGCAACGGCACGAGGAAGCAGAGCCTCCACTGCGGTAGTGCCGGGCTTCGCAACGGCACGAAAAAGTTATTCCGCCCGAAACGGTGAGGTCGCGGCAAGCGCGGCGCGGCAGTCCGTTTTCGGGCAGTAGCCGCGGCAGGAGAGCTGGATCTCCTTCAGCACGAACCCCTCCGGCAGACCGGGCACGGACGGCACCAGCGGTTCGTTTTCGGCGGGGAAAAGATCGTAGACTTCGCCGCAGTGCAGGCACTTGAAATGGCCGTGTTCGCACATATTGGCATCGTAGCGCAGTTCGCCGCCCTCGATCGTGATCTCCCACACGGCGTGTTTTTCCGCGAGGAGTTTCAGCGTGTTGTACACGGTCGTGAGCGACAGCGTGGGCTGTTCCGCCCGGACGGCCTCGAAGATCGTCTCGGCGGTCGGATGGATCGCGTGGGTCCGCAGGAAATGGTAGATCGCGGTGCGCTGCGGCGACGGCGTTATGCCGAGCTTCCGCAGGATCTCGATGCTGGATTCGCGTGTCATCACGGGCGGCAAAAAAGGGAAAAGGTTGAATGAAGGGCCCGTATCCTGTTACAGATACGGGCATAGACAAAAAACTAAGACCTACTTCAAAAGATCAGTCCTTGAAATAGCGTTTCAGGAGGCCGGCGAACGCCGCGCCGTGGCGCGCTTCGTCCTTGGCCATTTCGTGCACGGTGTCGTGGATGGCGTCGAACCCGAGCTGTTTCGCCTTCTTCGCGATCTCGAACTTGCCGGCGCAGGCGCCCTGTTCGGCTTCCACGCGCTTGGTCAGGTTGGTCTTCGTGCAGGGGGAGACGACTTCGCCGAGGAGTTCGGCGAACTTGGCGGCGTGTTCGGCCTCTTCGAACGCGATGCGCTTGTAGGCTTCGGCGATCTCGGGATAGCCTTCGCGGTCCGCGACGCGGCTCATGGCGAGGTACATGCCGACTTCGGTGCATTCGCCGGTGAAGTTGGCGTGGAGACCGTCCATGATCTCCTTGTCGTCGACCTTGCCGTCGCCGATGCCGTGAACGGTGGCGAAGGTCATCGGGCCGTCGTTTTCTTCCTTTGCGACGAACTTGGAGGCGGGAGCCTTGCACTGGGGGCAGAATTCGGGGGGATTGTCGCCTTCGTAGACATAGCCGCAGACCTGGCAGACGTACTTCATGATGGGGGGTCCTTTCTTTCACGCGCCGGGCGGCGCATGAGGTGGGTTTAGGGTTTGGTTGGGGAGAATGCCGATCCGGTGAAGGGGGAAACACCGGATTCACGAAATACAGCATTTGTAATCGCTACAACTTTAAAATAACTCCAAAATCGAAGAAAGTCAACCCCCGAAATCCCGTTTTTTTGAAGAATAGTTGCAACACGCTGCGTCAGAGTGATTTTTTCAGCATCTCCGGCGCGAATCTGCCCCGGTTCGCAGGGTTCAGCAGACGCCATTTCGCGAGTCCGATGCGCGCCATGAAATACCGCAGCGCGACCGCGAGACAGCCGAATCCGTACTTCACGCTCCGACGGAACGAGATGCTGGAAGCCTCCTCGAAATACTTCGTCGGGCACGACACCTCGGCGATCACGGCTCCGGTCCACGCGATCTGCGCGAGCATTTCGTTGTCGAAGATGAAGTCGTCGGAGTTGCCGCTCAGGTCGAGCGATTCGAGCAGTTCGCGCGAGAATCCGCGATAGCCGGTGTGGTACTCGGAGAGCTTCTGCCCCATGAGCACGTTTTCCACGAACGTGAGGAACCGGTTCGAGACGTATTTGTAGAGGGGCATGCCGCCTCGCAGGGCGTATCCGCCGAGGATGCGCGAACCGAGCGTGCAGTGGTACAGACCGTTGCCGATCATCGCCGCCATCGCCGGGATGAGCAGCGGCGTGTACTGGTAGTCCGGATGCACCATGATCACGATGTCCGCGCCGTGTTCGAGCGCGAGCCTGTAGCATTGCTTCTGGTTGCCGCCGTAGCCGGTGTTGCGCGGCATGCGGTACGTCACGGCGCCTTCGATGCGGGACGCCGCCGCCCACGTGTCGTCGCTGCTGGCGTCGTCCACGATCACGACCTGATCGACGAACGGCTGCGCGGCGACCTCGCGGAAGGTCTTTTCGAGGGTCTTTTCCGCGTTGTACGCGGGCATGACCACGACGACTTTTTTCCCGTTGAACATCGTTGCTCCGTGTGTTGTTTTGAGGTGCGGACCACCGGATTCGTCAAACCGTGTTTCCGCGTTCGATTCATGCTTAAATATACATCCGGCGCGGCAATTTTCAAGCGCGATTCGGACGCGCGGCGCGGTTTCGGCGGAAACCCGATTCGCTTTTACCCCGGTTTTTTTGTTCATTTTCTTAAATAGCGACTTGAATTTCACGCGCGCGGGAGTATATTTGTCTAATAATTCATACAGACCATTTTTCCACGCAACAGGGTTTCTTTCGGAAAACCGCTAAAATCCGTCCGGGCAACCGGGTCAAATCATTGAAAGAAACAGCTTCACATCCACCACAGGGACCAGCCCATGAACCAGTTCGACACAGCATCATCGTTCCCGGCGGCGTCCGGCGCGCTGAACGCGCCCGTCGATGCCCTGCACAGCGGCATCCGGAACCGCCTGTTTCTGCGGGAATCCGCGGCGTTCTGCGCCGTGGCGCTCTTCCTCGCGGGCGGCGTCGTGCTCGCCTGGCGGCTGATGTTCCCGGAATGGCCCCGCAACGCCGTGATCCTCGCCTCCGTCCTGCTCTTGGCCGCCGCGCTGATCGCGGCGCTGATCCGGGCGGTCCGCCTCACGCCGCCGAAACACAAGCTCGTGATCTGGCTCGACGCGCACGCGGACTGCGGCGGATTCCTGGCGGCCTCGCTCGAAACGGACTGTTCCGCGTGGGCATCCCGGATCCCGGTCCCGCCGGCGCCCGAACTGAGCATGGAGTTTCCCGCCGCCCGCGTGACCGCGCTTCTGACCGCGGCGCTCTTCTTCGCCGGGGCGTTCTTCGTCGACGCCGACCGCGCGCGGTTCACCGGCCCCGGTACGCTCGACGTGCATGAGGAAATGGAAGAGCTGGAAGAGAAGCTCGAGATCCTCGAGGACGAACCGCTGGTCCCGCAGGAGGAAGTCGAGGCCGCGAAGGAGGAGCTGGAAGACCTCGAGGAAAACAGCTCGAGCACGGCCCCGGCGAAGACGTTCGAGGGCATCGAAGCGCTCCGCGACCTGACCGATTCGCTCGCCGCCGGCGCGTCGCGTTCGCTGGAACACTCCATCGACAATTTCCAGAAGCTCTCCCAGACGGCCTCCGCGCTCGCAAACCTCCCGGCCGACGTGCCCGGCCGCACCAAGGCGATGGAACAGTTCAGTCAGCTCGTCGAACAGCTCGCCGCGGACGACGCGTCGCTGGCGGAGTTCCTGAAACAGAGCGGGGACGACCTCGCTTCGTCCATGACGCAGGAACAGCTTCAGTCGCTCGCCAACTCGCTCGCCGGAGACGCGCAGGGATTGCGCGAACGCCTCGAAAAGCTCGCGCAGGTGCGCAACGACCAGAGGCGGGAGCTGTCCGGTCAAAGTCAGCAGCAGGGTCAGGGTCAACAACAAGGTCAGGGCCAACAGCAAGGTCAGGGTCAACAGCAAGGTCAAGGCCAGCAGCAAGGACAAGGCCAGCAGCAAGGTCAGGGTCAGCAGCAAGGTCAGGGCCAACAGCAGGGTCAGGGTCAGCAGCAAGGTCAGGGTCAACAGCAAGGTCAGGGCCAACAGCAGGGACAAGGCCAGCAGCAAGGACAAGGCCAGCAGCAAGGTCAGGGTCAGCAGCAAGGTCAGGGCCAACAGCAGGGTCAGGGTCAGCAGCAAGGTCAGGGCCAACAGCAAGGACAAGGCCAGCAGAGTCCCGGCAACGGCGATACCGGCTTCGCGACCGCGGACGATTACGCGAACAGCGCCGAAGCGCTCCAGAAATGGCTGGAGGAAAACGCGCCGGGCGCATCCGAGCTTTCCGGGGCCGCCGGTCAGGTACA
>JAFXUM010000054.1 GCA_017524965.1 Lentisphaeria bacterium
CCGGGCGCGCTCATCATCGAGCCGACGAGCGGCAACACGGGCATCGGGCTGGCGTTCGTGGCGGCGGTGAAGGGCTACCGCCTGATCCTGACCATGCCGGAGACGATGAGCGTGGAACGCCGCAAGCTGGCGCAGGCGTACGGCGCGGAGATCGTGCTGACCGAAGGCGCGAAGGGCATGAAGGGCGCGATCGCGAAGGCGCTCGAGCTCCGCGACGCCAACCCCGGCTCGTTCATCCCGCAGCAGTTCGAGAACCCGGCGAACCCGGCGTACCACAAGGCGCACACCGGCCCGGAGATCTGGGCGGACGCCGACGGCAAGGTCGACGCGTTCGTGGCGGGCGTCGGCACGGGCGGCACGCTGACGGGCGTCGGCGAGTACCTGCGCGAAAAGAACCCCGATGTGAAGATCTTCGCGGTCGAACCGGACACCAGCCCCGTGCTCGCGGGCGGCGCGCCCGGTCCGCACAAGATCCAGGGCATCGGCGCGGGATTCGTGCCGAAAGTGCTGAACACCGGCCTCATCAGCGAGGTGATCGGCGTCTCGGCGGCGGACGCCGGACGCACGGCGCGCGAGGCGGCGGCGAAGGAGGGCCTGCTCGTCGGCATCAGCTCCGGCGCGGCGCTCTTCGCGGCGCTCGAGCTTGCGAAACGTCCCGAGTTCGCGGGCAAGCGCATCGTGGCGCTGCTCCCGGACACCGGCGAACGCTATCTTTCCACCTGGCTCTTCGAGTAAGACCGAAAAGCTTTCCCTTGCAGTCGCTCCTCTCCGCACGGCCGCGCGGGGAGGAGTTTTTTCAATCCAGACATGAACACAGGACGAGGTGAGACCATGAACGAGATCCAAGTAAAATCCACGCTCGACGGCACGCTTCAGCCGTCGCTGTTCTTCCGTCCGGAGACGGACGCCCCGGTCCCGCTCGTCGTCGGGCTGCACACCTGGAGCTACGACCGGTTCAACCAGGCGGAGAATTATCTGCCGTTGTGCGAGAAGTACGGCTGGGCGCTGCTCCTGCCGGAATTCCGCGGTCCGAACCTCGCCTCGAATCCGCATCGGCACGACGCCTGCGGCAGCCTCAAGGCGAGGCGCGACATCCTCGACGCCGTGGACCATGTCCTGCGGACTTCGGCGGTCGACTACGACAACATCTTCCTGCTCGGGTGTTCGGGCGGAGGTCACGCCGCGCTGCTGACCGCCGAGGACGCCCCGGAGGTGTTCCGCGCCGTGGACGTCTGGTGTCCGGTGTCCGACCTCACGGCGTGGCACGCGCACCTCACGGAAACGCGGCAGCATTATGTGCGCGACATGGAGGCGTGTCTGGGCGGCGGCCCGTCGGACGCGCCGGACGAATACGCGCTGCGGTCCCCCTCGACTCGCCTCGAAAAACTGAAATCGCTCCCCGTCTCGATCCATCACGGCAGACACGACACCGTCGTGCCGTACCGGCATTCCGCCGGGTTCGTGCGGAAACTCGAGGCGGCGGGCGCGGACGAGGTGTATTTCGAGGTGTTCGACGGCGAACACGAGCAGTATCCGGCGCACAGTTTCGAGTGGTTCGCGCGCCTCGCGGGCGTGAAGCCGCCGGAGGACGCCGGAAACGCGGCGGTCCGCATCACGGGCTGACATTTCTCCTCATTTCTCCTTAAATCCTTTCCCCTCGCAAACGCAAAAAGCGGACGCCGGTTTCGATTCCGGCGTCCGCGCTGTTTTTGCCGAGATATGTCAGCAGGATTCAGCTCACTGGACTTTGTCGAGCTTGATGTTCACGCTGGAGACTTTGTCCGGGAACTTGACCTCGACGCCGTTCTGCATGAGCTGGGCGC
The DNA here is from genome assembly GCA_017524965.1 of Lentisphaeria bacterium. Lineage (GTDB taxonomy): Bacteria > Verrucomicrobiota > Lentisphaeria > Victivallales > UBA1829 > UBA1732. The sequence continues at coordinate 1,824 of JAFXUM010000054.1, forward strand.
CCGTGAGGGTCTGTCCGGCGGCGATGCGCGGCTGGGTGTCGGGGTTCAGCTCGGTGAGTTTGTACTTCGCGTTCGGGTCGAGGCCGGACGCCTTGATGGTCTCAGTCCTCGCGCCGCGGTCACGCTTGAACCCGAAGAGGACGGCTTCCGACTTGTCCTGGGCGACGAACGTGAGTTCGGTCGTCTGGGAGACCATCGGGCTGCGGCCGCGGTAGAGATCGGCGCTGTGGAGAAGCGGACGGAGCTTCTTGTAGACGGCGATGCCCTTCGCGATGTTGTCGACGTTATCGAGCCTGCGTGCGCCCTGGGACGCCGGGTCGAGCTCGACGCCGAGGCGCGCGGTCATGGCGACGTCGGTGCGGAACTTGTAGTCGCCCTCGCCGAGGCAGCCGACGTGTGCGGCGACCGCCTTGACCGGGAGGAAGTGGCTCCAGCCCCACTGGATGGAGATGCGGTTGATGCCGTTGGTCTGGTCGCTGCCCCAGATCTCCTCGCTGTACTGCAGCGCGCCGATGTCGCCGCGCATGCCGCCGGAGCCGCACGCCTGGAAGATCACGTTCGGGAATTCCTTGCGGAGGCGCGCCATGATGCGGTAGTAGGCCTCGGTGAACTTGTCGGAGAACGCGCCCTGGTTGTCGAGGTTGACGTGGCTGCCGGGGTTGGCGCCGAGGGTGGCGTTGTGGTCCCACTTGATGTAGGCGACGCGCGGATGCTCCCTCAGGATGTCCGCGACGCACTTGTAGACGTATTCTTCGACGACGGGGTTGGCGAGGTCGAGGACGCGCTGGTTGCGGATGAGCTGGACGCCGCGGCCCTTCAGCTCGGTGGCGTACTCGGGATGCGCGTCGAAGAGTTCGCTCCTCGGGCAGACCATTTCGGGCTCGACCCAGATGCCGAACTTGATGCCGTTCTGTTCGCAGAGGTCGCAGAGGTGTTCGATGCCGTTCGGGAGCTTCGCCTTGTTGACCATCCAGTCGCCGAGGCCCTGGCGGTCGTTGTTGCGCGGATACTTGTTGCCGAACCAGCCGTCGTCGAGCACGAAGTATTCGACGCCGAGCTTGGCGGCATCGGGGATGTACTTGTCAAGCTTCGCCTCGGTGAAATCCATGTAGGTGCCTTCCCAGCTGTTCAGCACGAGCGGGCGCTGCTTGTCGCCGTTGTACACGCCGTACATGCGGCCGTAGTTGTGGAGGTTGCGCGAAGCCTGGCCCGCGCCCTCGTTGGAGAACGTCATGACGATCTTCGGGGAGTTGTAGTCCTCGCCGGGCTTCAGGATGGTCGGGGTGCCGGGGACGCCGGCGGCGAAGAACACGGTGTTGTTCTGCGTGGTCGTGATGCTGTACTCCCAGCTGCCGCTCCATGCGATGGCGGCGGCGAAGACGCGGCCCTTCTCCTCCTGGAGCTTGCCGTCGAAGGAGATGTAGCAGCCCGGATAGTCCGGGACGGCGACGCGCGAGCCTTTGTTCGTGAGGTGCTTCAGCACGCCGCGGCCGACCTTGTCCTCGTGGATCTCGGTCATCTCGCGGCCCCAGTCGCCGTAGAAGCTGGTGAGGTAGGTGTCGTTGGTGAACGGCAGATTGATGAACGCGGCGTCGCGGTTGAGCAGCGTGATGTTCTTTTCGCCGTTGTTGCGGACGATGATCTGCGAGGTGAAGACGTCGGCGGTCTTGTACGCCGTGGCGATCAGGGTGACCGTGACGGGGTACAGCGGGTCCTTCAGCTCGAAAGCGGCTTCCGTGCGCTCGTCGTCGAGCTGGCGGACCGACTTCTTCGCGATGCGGAGCTCGAGGTTGTGCGTGCCGTCTTCCTGGATGATGTAGATGGAGGGCTCCATGACCTCGGAGGGCAGGCGCGGCCACGCCGCGATGGCGCTCTGCGTGCCGCCGCCGAATCCGCCGGGACGTCCGCCGCCGAAGCCGCCGAATCCGCCGGGACGTCCGCCCTGACGGCCGGGGCCTGCGGCAGGACCAGCGGGCTGTTTCGCCGCGCCGAAGACGCCCTGGCGAAGCTCAGCGCCGACGTTGCCGGTGAGGTTCCAGGTCAGGCGGCTGGTCTCGAACGCGCCGGACGCGCCGCCGAGCGACTGCTGTTCGGGCGCCGCTCCGTTGTATTCGATCTTGAAGTTCACGAGGTCTGCGTGATCGTAGTCCATATCGGCTCCCTGGGCGGCCACGAATCGCAGCCGCGTAATGCCGTTGAGGTTGATGGAGAATTCTTTTGCTTTGTCGCCGCCTTTCATTTCCTTGGATTCCCACAGCAGCTTCATGTTGCTGCCGGAGGCGTCGTACCACTGGAAATTGACGCTGCCCTGTCCGTTCGTGTCGTCGTCGATGCCGACCGCGCCGGTCGCGCGCACCGCCTTGCCGTCGAGCTTCAGGATGAACTCGCCTTCGGCGTGGAGGCCGACGGAGTTCGCGCTGTAGCCGACGCCGCCGATGCTGATGGGACGGCCCTCGACGGAGGCGTTGTGGCGGCCCTGGTCGAAATAGCCAAGCTGCAGGTACGGAGCCGAAAGTCTCAGTTGATCCGCGGTCCATTCCGCGGCGCGGAGCGAACCGATGGAGAGCGAGGCACAGAGAAGCGCGGGGATGAGGCGTTTCAAACGTGTCATGATCGTGTTCCTTATTTTGGGGGTGTTGCACGCCGCGGGTTCAGTTCGCGGCGCATGCTGTTTCGGTCGTTTGGGGTAAATATATCACGTGTCGGGAAAAAAACAAGCGCCGGAACGAGAGTTTTCCTCGGGAAAAACTTTTGCATTATTGTTTTTCTGCGCGCGTAACGTTAAAAAGAAAGAAAATAAAGAAAAAACGGCATTTTCATCCTGTTTCGTCTTGACATCGGAAAAAGGTATGCTATAGTACAGTAAAATAATTGATTACGGCATTCATGCTTCAACGGCTTTTTCATTCCCGACGGAGGAAAGAGAGACAGCTATGAGTTTAGATTACTGGTACGATGACGGGTACGGCTACGGATACGACGATTATCTGAGCGTGGACGGCTTGTCGGGCCTGCTCGGCGGCCTGTTCGACGGTCTGTTTTCCGATGATTCCTACTATGGCGGATACGACGACTACGGCTACGATTACGGCTACGATTACGACTACGGGTACGGATGGGACGACAGCGAGGTCATTTCCGTCGATTCGTACGATTCCCTGTACGGATCCGGCGACTACGGCCTGCTGGACTCCATCTTCGGCCTGTTCGACGGCACATTGAGCACGGACGGATATTCCGGCCTGCTCGGCGGCCTGTTCGACGGTCTGTTCACCGACGAATATTCCTACGGCGGATACGACGACTACGGCTACGATTACGAAGGCGGATATGACGAGGACATTTCCGTCGATTCCTCCGATGCCCTGAGCGATCTGAGCGGTCTTTCCGGACTGGATTCCATCCTCGGCCTGCTCGGCGGCTCCGGGCTCAGCCTCAGCACGGACGACAGCGCATCCGCGTTGAGCGGCCTTGACCTTTCGTCCATCCTCGGTTTGCTCGGCGGTTCCGGGCTCAGCCTCAACACGGACGACAGCGCATCCGCGTTGAGCGGCCTCGACCTTTCGTCCATCCTCGGCTTGCTCGGCGGTTCCGGGCTCAGCCTCAGCACAGACGACAGCGTATCCGCGTTGAGCGGCCTTGACCTTTCGTCCATCCTCGGGTTGCTCGGAGGCTCCGGCGCGAATGTCAGCGTCGACGGAAGCACCGCCGCATCTTCCGCGGTCAATGGTATTGATTTGACCTCGATTCTCGGTCTGCTCGGCGGCTCCGGTTCGTCCCTCAGCGCGGACGGCCTTTCCGGGCTCGGCAACGCCCTGAGCGGTCTGGCATCCATTTACGGCGGGATCTCCAATCTTGGCACGAGCGGCGATTCCGCCACGTGGGACGATCTGGATTTCCTCGACAACCTGAACAACATCCTGCCGAACGTCAGCGGCGGCACGGTCTCCTCGTCCGGCGCTTTTGACCTCTCGTCCATCCTGGGTCTGCTCGGCGGTTCCACTGGTACGAATGTGAGCGTGGATGGCAGTACGGCTTCCGCATCCACCGGCCTCGACCTTTCGTCGATTCTCAGTCTGCTCGGCGGGTCCACCGGCGCGAATGCGAGCGTGGAGGGCGGCACGGCCTCCGGCACTGGGATCGACCTGTCCTCCATCATCAGCCAGCTCAACAACTCCGGCGCGAATGCGAGCGTGGAGGGAAGTACGGCCTCCGGCACTGGTATCGACCTGTCTTCCATCATCAGCCAGCTCAACAACTCCGGCTCGAATGTGAGCGTGGACGGCGGTACGACTTCCTCGACTGGCGGCCTCAATCTTTCGTCCATCCTCGGGCTGCTCGGCGGCTCCGGTTCGTCCCTCAGCGCGGACGGTCTTTCCGGGCTCGGCAACGCCCTGAGCGGTCTGGCATCCATTTACGGCGGGATCTCCAATCTCGGCACGAGCGGCGATTCGGCCACGTGGGACGATCTGGATTTCCTCGACAACCTGAACAACATCCTGCCGAACGTCAGCGGCGGCACGGTCTCCTCGTCCGGCGCTTTCGACCTCTCGTCCATCCTGGGGCTGCTCGGCGGTTCCACCGGCACGAGTGTGAGCGTGGAGGGTGGTACGGCTTCCTCGACTGGCGGCCTCGACTTGACCTCGATTCTCGGTCTGCTCGGCGGTTCCGGCCTCAGTCTTAGCACAGACAGCAGCGCTTCCGCATCCATCGGTCTTGACCTGACTTCCATTCTCGGTCTGCTGGGGGGTTCCGGGCTGAATCTCAGTACGGACAGCGATCTTACGTCCGGCCTGAGCGGCCTTGACCTGACCTCTATCCTCGGACTGCTTGGAGGCTCCGGCCTCAGCCTCAGTACTGACAGCAGCGCTTCCGCGTTGAGCGGCCTAGACCTTTCGTCTATCCTTGGCCTACTGGGCGGCTCCGGCCTCAGCCTCAGCACGGACGAAAATCTATTTGACAGCGCCTCGATCAAGGATCTTCTGGACAAGCTGACGAACGGCGACGGTTCGTTCGGATTCGACATTTCCCTGTCCGTCGGCGACAGTGAAACATGGTCCCATTTCGAGGGGCTTCTCTCGCACTTCGTTGAAACGGTCACGGCGGATTTCGGCAGCCTGATCCCGGCTTC
>JAFXUM010000055.1 GCA_017524965.1 Lentisphaeria bacterium
ATGTATTCGGCGCTCATGAGGAGTTCCTGGTAGGTGTTCGCGAGGCCGCGCTTCAGGAGGATGGGCTTGTCACATTTGCCGATCTGCTTCAGGAGCTCGAAATTCTGCATGTTGCGCGCGCCGATCTGGATCACGTCGACGTCGGCGAAGAGGTCGAGCTGGGAGAGGTCCATCAGCTCGGTCACGATGGGCAGCCCGGTCGCCTTTTTCGCCTCGAGCAGCAGGCGCAGGCCCTCGGCGCGGAGCCCCTGGAAGGAGTAGGGGGACGTGCGCGGCTTGAACGCGCCGCCGCGGAGCATGTTCGCGCCGGACTTCTTCACGGCCTCGGCGACGGCGATGATCTGTTCCTCGCTCTCGACGGAGCACGGGCCCGCGATGACCGCGAATCCGCCGCCGCCGACCTTCACGCCGCCCGAGCCGACCTCGACGACCGTGTCGAGCGGATGGAACTTGCGGTTGGCGTTCTTGAACGGTTCCTGAATGCGCTTCACGTCGTCGACGATGTCGAACTGCTTGATGATGTCGAGATCGATGTGCGAGGTGTCGCCGATGAGGCCGATGATGGTCTGCTGGATGCCTTCGCTGATGTGCAGCGTCACGTTCTGTTTTGTGAGCCAGTCTTTCAGTGCGCCGAACTGCGCCGCATCTGCGTTTTCTTTCAGGATGATGATCATGATGGGGACCTGTCCTTGTTGCGGGCCGTTTGCCGGGGGGCGTCGCGCGGACGCCGGGGGAATGCGGCCCGAATGTCTTTTGATAAATATCCGCAGATAAGATAGCACGGTTCGGGCGATATTTCAAGGGCGCGCGCACGAATAAATGAAAGAAAAGGCGCGGAAGGCCGGCCGGCTGTCCGGAAAAGGAAAGGTTTCCGGCCGGGAACGGATTTTTCATTGTTTTTTTTGTGATTTTCTGCCGTGTTTCTTTTGAAAATGGAGGAAATCGGTAGTATATTATTGGATAACTTAATCCTAAACTCAAGACAGGAGTCAAACATGAGTCTCAATTCTTATGCACAGCGTGTCCTGCAGGACAGCGTCGTCGCCAAGTACCCGTGGGAAAAGGAATTCATCCAGAGCGTGACCGAGGTCTTCGAATCCCTCGGACCGCTGCTCGACCGTGAATCCAAGTACGAAAAGAACTGCATCCTCGAACGCATCGTCGTTCCGGAACGCATCATCCAGTTCCGCGTGCAGTGGGTCGACGACAAGGGCGACATCCAGGTCAACGACGGCTACCGCGTGCAGTTCAACAGCGCGATCGGCCCGTACAAAGGCGGCCTGCGCTTCCACCCGTCCGTGAACCTGAGCATCCTCAAGTTCCTCGGCTTCGAACAGATCTTCAAGAACTCCCTCACCACGCTCCCCATGGGCGGCGGCAAGGGCGGCTCCAACTTCAATCCGAAGGGCAAATCCGACCGTGAAGTCATGGCGTTCTGCCAGGCCTTCATGCGCGAACTCTACCGCCACATCGGCCCGAGCATTGACGTGCCCGCGGGCGACATCGGCGTCGGCGGCCGCGAGATCGGCTACCTCTTCGGCCAGTACCGCCGCATCGTGGACAGCTACGACAGCGTCCTGACCGGCAAGGGCCTCAACTGGGGCGGCAGCCTGGTCCGTCCGGAAGCCACCGGCTACGGCAACGTCTACTTCGCCTCCGAAATGCTCGCCACCCGCGGCGAATCCTTCGAAGGCAAGAAGGTCCTCGTCTCCGGCGCGGGCAACGTCGCCCAGTACGCCGTCAAGAAGGCCACCGCGCTCGGCGCGAAGGTCCTCACCATGTCCGACTCCAATGGCACCATCCTCGACAAGGACGGCATCGACGAAGAAAAGCTCGCCTGGATCATGGAGCTCAAGAACGTCCGCCGCGGCCGCATCAAAGAATACGTCGAGAAGTTCCCGAAGGCCGAGTATTTCGAAGGCAAGCGCCCCTGGACGCTCGCTCCCTGCGACATCGCCCTTCCGTGCGCGACCCAGAACGAAGTCAGCGGCGAAGAGGCTCAGGCGCTCGTCGCCAACGGCTGCAAGTGCGTCGGCGAAGGCGCCAACATGCCGTCCACGCCGGAAGCCATCGCCTGCTTCCAGGCGAACAAGCTCCTCTTCAGCCCGGGCAAGGCCTCCAACGCCGGCGGCGTCGCCACCAGCGGACTCGAAATGAGCCAGAACGCCATGCGCCTCAGCTGGACCGCCGAAGAAGTCGACAAGAAGCTCCATGGCATCATGGTCAGCATCCACAAGGCCGCCTACGACGCCGCCAAGGAATACGGCCAGAAGGGCGACTACATCGACTACGTCCTCGGCGCCAACATCGCCGGTTTCCGCAAGGTCGCCGACGCCATGATCGATCAGGGCATCTGATCACCGATCATACGTTCCGAACGGTCCGCCGGTCGAATATCTGACCGCGAGACTGCAAAGAAATCCCGCCCGGAGTCCTCCTCACCGAGGTCTCCGGGCTTTTTGCCGCCTGTGCAGTTTTTTTTGATTGCTCATAAAAAAAAGTAACAGGAACGCTTGACATTAAAAAAAAGCATGCTATAGTAGTACCATATCAAACATTGAAGTACTTCCCCCTGTTCGAACGAACGGAGAGTGATGCCGTGAACGGAAAAGCCAAACGCCTCCTGCTCATCTGCGCCGCCGTGCTTGCGTTATGCAGCCTCATCTGCTCCTGCGCGACCTACGGCGAGATCGTCTACAAGATACAGTACACGCCCGCGAACGGCGGAACCGCGTCGGAATCCGAGCTGAAAAACGTCTTTGCGGAATACTTTACCGACACGACATCCATCGGCATCTATGAGAGGTCGGATTATTCCGACTGGAATGAGGCGACCACGTTCGCACCCCGGATCTTCAGGCTCGACGACGAGCTGACGAAAGAGGGGCAATACCTGATGAAGGAGTCGTTCGAGGGGCGGCGTCTTCACGAAAACCCGAAAGTCGAGATGAGTTTCTGTTTCTTCCCGTCGGAAAACACGCTCTTTTTGCGTTACAGCTGGAATTCGCGCCGCGGCGTAGACGGGAAAAAGATATCCGACGAGGCGATCCTCGACCTCAACGAGCAGGTGAAGAACGTCATGCGGAGCAGGGGGTACCGGATCGAAAGCTTCATCTCGTACAACCGGGAGAACATGAAGGTGGAAGGATTTGAAGAGCCGGAATACACCGTCGCGGAATATACCCTGTATCCGAATGGCGGGGCTGTTCCCTCGGAGCTTGAGCTGAAGACGGTGCTGGAAAGCGAGTTCTTTTTCCCGATCGCGATCAAGGTCAGGAACGAGGAGATGTGGATCGACGATTTCTGCATGTACGACATCTTCCGCCGATGCGTCATCCTGTACAACAAACGCAGGTGCGTCATCCGGCTGGTGAACACCTACCGGGACAACGAGAGCAACGCCGCCCTGCTTGTTTCCTCGTTGAGCCGGCGGAACTATGTCCTTCGGAAAAAGGAGATCGATCCCCGGTCTGTGAATGGGTGGAACCGCCTTGAGAAGCAGCGGGGCTCGGTCAGGATACAGGCATACCGGTTCCTGTATTTCAGCCCGCTGAAACGGTGGGGGTGGGGTGAGAAAAACATTCTAGAATATGTGGAGTCGTTCGATGAATAAGCTGCAACGCCTGATCCTTCTGTCCGTTTTCGCCTTTTTGCCACTGCTTCTGAACAGCTGCGTCACGACGATCCTCATCGGCACGGTGCTCATGATCGACCATGTCTGTTTCCATACCGAGTCCGACGGCGGCACCTGCGGCGAGATCGTCTACAGGATCGACTTCACCCACCCGGACGAAACCTGGATGACGGAGAAACGCATCGCGCAGGCGCTGCGTCTTCCGAAGACTCTCGCGCTTGATCTCAGTGACAGCCGCTTTGAGTGGAGGGGATTACGTTCCTACAAGCACATCCGGCTGGACCGGGACCTTGAAGCGGAGGGACAGTATCTTGTCCGGGAGGGCTTCGACGCGCCGTTCGCGGATCCCGGCGGCATGATGAAAGTCGAGCTCAGCGTCTTCCCGTCCGACCGGTGCATGTTCGTCGCGTACAAGTGGGATGAACCCAAGGAAACGCCGCGACCGGATGAGGCGGCGATGAACGCCTGCAACGACGTCATAGTCCGTCTGCTGGAACAGGACGGCTTTTCCGTAAACAAAGTCGCACAGCTGAATGCTGATGTGGGGACAATAACAAAGAATAAGACTTTGCTCACTTCAGACGACTGGTACGAGGATGACGTGCACGATTCCTGCATTTCGTTCGAGGACGCCGGGCACAATGTCCCCTCGGAAATGGAGCTGAAAGCGATGCTGGACCGGGAGTTTTTCATCACGACGGCGCTGAACATTGATGTCAAGTGGCTGAAATACAGGTTCTTCTGGATGCTGGACCGGTTCCGCAACGTGCTTTTCATCTACCATATCAAGGATAAAAAGCTGCGTGTGATCAGCCTGTACAGGGACAACACGGAGAATGCCCGGATCGTCGAACGGATCCTGAAGGAAAACGGGTATTCGATTCTGGACGTGGACGAACGGACATACGATGCGAGCCCCTCGGATCACGGCGAGATTCTCTTTTCCCGCCCGTGGATAGGGGATCCCTATCATCCCGAGTCCGTCACTTATGTCATATACCATATCCCCGCCGATGTCTATGAGATGGAATACGAGTCGATCATCCCGCTTGATCCGTGAGCTGCCGAACTGAACCGTAAAACTGTTTCGTTTTTTTGATTGCTGTTTTTTTGCAAAAAAGAATGAGTATTCTTGCCTTTCGCGGCTTGACTATTTCGAAATGTGTGATAAAGTAGAGTTGAAACGAATGCCGCTCTTAAAAATGGGACGCAGTGCGTCCCGAATTAAGCTCGATTCATAACCAAACCCCGAGTCTGTCTCTATGAAGCTGTTTAAGAAAAACGATTTCTTTTACGCCAACGGCATTACCCCAGAGGAGAAGGAGTTTTATTTCCCAAAACAGGAAAAAATCGTTTTGCCTCCGAACCCGGATGCCACGTTGTCGGACAAGTTCTGGGACTGGCTTTTCGATTTGGTGAATCCGAATTTCCTGCGACCAGAAGGGTGTGTTTTCCACTGGCATTGCAACAGAAAATACCAGCTGAAGAAAAAAATCTGGCGTATTCTGCTTTATACCAAGCCGAAATACGACAGAGGAATGAAACAATGGGAGGTCGGGGTCATTGGGGAAACGGAAAAATACATCCGCTTGAAAAAGGAAACGGGAAGAATCACAATTGAGGATGTCGCAGCACTGTTTCGAGGCGAAGAATGGAGACAGGAAACGGATCTGACGCTGCGGGAATTCTTTGCTCAACTGACCAAATCGGAAAAACAGGACGCTTAGCGCCACGAAATGAGTTTGGCCCACAAAAAACTCCCGCCATACTAAAACGATTCATAATAATAACGAGGAACGATAACGAACATGATTTGGCTTGTCATCCTGTATGTTCCCGTTATGGGCGCCTCGGTTTTCATCTTTGTCCGGGCGATGTACGGGTTCTTCAATACGAAAGAGTATTTCTGGAGCATACTCCCCGATTGCGAAAAAGAATGTATCAACAGCTTCTTCAATTGCGGCCCGAGACGTCCGATTCCGGATTACTATAAAAAACATCCTCCGGTCTGGAACAGGGAGTACGTGGACAGTCTTCTGAAACGCAATGAAATCCTCCTGAAATACGACAAGGAGAAAGCGGAACAGCTGTTCCTTGCGGAAAAACAGTTGTACTGGTCCTTGAGCGCGGGCGTCCTTGTGACCGGGATATTCGCCGTCTGCCTGATTATGAGATAGCGCTCAGGCGTTATTCTCTGGGGAGATCGAACGCGGTCACGAGGTCCTCGACCTGGGCGTCGGTGATCGGACGGAGACCGCCGAACGAACGCGCCGCGATCGCCGCGACGGCGCTGTATTCCGTGACTTCGAGGCGGTCGAACGCCTCCGGCGCGTGCCTGCGGCCTGCGGCAGGCGGCGACGTGCCGTTCCCGGGAAAGACGGGCGGGAAAAAAGCCGCAAAAAAGCGGACCCGGAAAGGATCCGGGCCCGCGATTGGAACAAGTCTGTAACGTGTGAGGCGTCAGCTTACTTGACGGCCTGCGCGCCGTAGTCCTTGTAGGCTCCGAAGAGCTTGAAGGTCTTTTCCATCGGATAACGGTTGGCGTACATGGAGACCTTGGTCTCGATCTTGCCGACCAGGTTCATGCCGAGTGCGGCGCGGAGCTGGTTGGCGGGGGAGTTTTCGTCGAAATCGGTGGTCTCGGAGTAGGAGGCGTTGAGGAAGGCGTTGAGGTAGGCCTCGTCGATGGCGCCCTTGAACGCGGCGGGATCCTTGAGGGAGACGTTGCCGTCGACATCTTCCATGCCGGGATAATCGACCATGTCTTCGAAGGCATCGTCGTCGACGCGGAGCAGGAGAACGCTGGGGCTCTTCGTGATGGCGACGTCGCCCTTCTTGTTGAGGAAGAAGACGTTCTTGTTGAAGATGTTCTTCATGGTCTTGGAGTCGCCCTTGTCGTTGCCGATGCCGGCGAAGACGTTGAGACCGAAGATGTTGTCGTGGACGTTGGAATTGACTCTGGTGTTGCAGCGGTAGCCGTAGCCCATGTCTCCGAGGTCGTCGGTGCGGCTCCAGGAGAAGAGGACGGTGTTGTTCGCGAATTCGCAGTCGACCGTGCCGGATCCGTTGGAGCAGCTGACGTTGCAGGAGATCATGCGGCAGGCGACGAAGACGTTGTTGAGGATCTTGACGCTGCCCTTGTACTGGCTGAGGTTGATGCCGAAGTTGCCGCTGTTGGAGATGACGCAGTTCTGGATGATGACGTCGCCTTCATAGCGGTTCTGGGTCTCGCTGTAGATGGAGTAGGAGGCGGCGGAGGCGAATTTGTCCTTGGATCCTTTTGCGGGGCCCTGGAGCCACATGCCGGTCTCGACGCCTTCGGGTTTGCCCTTGGTGTCGTGATAGCTGTTCATGAAGGACTGGTCGATGACGATGCCGTCGACGACCATCTTGGTGCCGGCCTGACCGTTCGGCATCTTGAGGACGAGGACGCCGAGTCCCTTGGAGTCGTTCTTGTCGTTCGGGGGCTGGATCTTGGTGGTGAACTTGGCGATGTCGCGTGTGGCGAAGTCGTCGGAGTAGCCGCCCTTGATGGTGACGGGCTTGTCGATGACGATCTCGCTCGCGCCGAGGAGGCCGGAATAGTTGCCCGCGGCCATGTAGATGGTGTCGCCGGCATTGGCGGCCTTCATGGCGTCGGCGAGGGCCTTGAAGGGCTCTTCCTTCGTGCCGGGGCCTTTCTTCTTGCCGTTGGCCTGGGAGACGTAGAGGTCGGCGCCGAAGACGGACGCGCCGATCGCGAGGCACATCAGGGACATCAGGATTTTTTTCATGTTGTGTGACCTTTCAGTTTTGGTTTATGTTGGGTTGTCTGGATTTCCTTATTTATGCGCACACGCGCCCGTTTTCAGGCGGAAATGAACGCGTTTTCGTCTAATATAATCCCGTTCGGCGGGAAAAGCAAGCCGGAAATGGGAAACTTTGGCGAATTTTTAAGAAAATTCCGCGCGAACGGGGCGATGGAGACGGGTTTTTCCGAATCGGCGCTTGATTTTGGAGCCGCCGGATGTATATTTGTAGAAACCAAACGCGCAAACATGAAACAACCGGTTTGAAAATAAGGACTCTGATATGGAACGGAACAGAATGAACGCGGACGCGACGGACGCGGAACAGGCAAAGACGGCGGAAACGGCGGAAACGGCGGCCCGGAGCGCGGGCGGCTGCGGATGCGGCTGCGGCGGTTTGGGAAAAGGCTCCAACAAGCTCGTGATCGCGATCTGGGTGGTGTTCCTGCTCGGATTCGCCTGCGTCCTCATGTATACCCGGTCGAATGGCCGGGCCGAATCCGAAAAACTCCTGAACGACGCGTATGCGCTGTACGAAAAACAGGATTTCGCCGGGGCTGCGGACCTGCTCCGCCGGTCGGCGGAACTCGGCAATCCCTGGGCGCAGATCTATTACGGCGGCTGTCTGAAAAACGGAAGCGGAGTCGCGGCCGATCCCGCCGCCGCGGTCGAATGGTACCGCAAGGCCGCCGCGCAGGACAATTCCGTCGCGTATTACGAGCTCGCGGTCTGCTATGAGTACGGGCAGGGCGTCGCGCCAAGTCCGGACGAGGCGTTCGCGTGGTACAAAAAGGCGCTGGACGGCGGGATCGGGGAAGCACAGATGGCGCTGTGGCGCGTAGCCGTCGCAAAGGCAAACGATCTTTTCGCGCATCAGAGATACCGCGAGGCGGTGGAACTCCTCAAGCCGGCGGCGGAAGAAGGCTGTGCCGAGGCGCAGGCGTGCTTTGCCGCCTGCCTCATGAACGCCTCCGGGGTGAATCCGGACCCGTTCGCCGCGGTCGAATGGTACCGCAAGGCCGCCGCGCAGAACAATCCGACCGCGATCTATTCGCTCGGCGTCTGCTATGAAAACGGCGAGGGCGTGGACCGGAATCTGGACACGGCGCTGGAATGGTACCGGAAGGCGCTGGCCGCCGGGCTCGAGGACGCGCAGAGCGCGATCATCCGCGTCGAGAAGCTTCAGGCGCAGAACGAGGCGGGATCTGACTGATCTGCGGGAACAGGTCCGAGGCGCGAACATGGTAACCCACGCGGCAAACAACACGGATGAGGCTGACTCCGCGAATCCGGCGTCCGCGAATTCGGCGTCTGGGAATCCGGCGTCCGGGAATCTGGTGTCCGCGCCGAAGAAGTATGCCGGGGGCGACTGGTTCTTCGAAAACTTCTTCAAGATCATTCCGCTCTTTTTTCTGGTGGCCTCCCTTGTCGTGGCGGGCGTCCTGATCCTGTTTATGATCATCCTCTCTTCAAGGGATTATCCCGAACCCGGTTTCATCCGGGACCTGACGGACGGGCAGTATGAAATGCTCGTGCATGATCCGTCCAGCGCGTCCCACATGCGCCCCGGCCCCGCCGAGGACAATTTCTTCCGGCCGGGCTATGCGTATCTGCTGGTGCGGACGGACGCCGACATCCCTTCCAAACTGGAATCCATGAACGGACAGGGATTCCGGTTCGTCCCGCTGGATGACCTGGATGAAAAGGATCTTTGGGGACGCGCGCGCTTCGAGTCTACGGAGGAGATCCTGAACGCGATCCGCCCGCTGATAGACGTGCCGCTCGAAGGGAATTGCCGTACGTTTCTTTCCGAAGGCGACCGCGAAAACACCTACGTCTGCTGGTTCCCGGAAACGAAACGCATGCTCGTGATCAAGTCCGATTTCTGGAAAAAATGGTATGCTGACGCGGAGGAACAGGACTATTCCCGGCCCTGAACCGCTGTCCGGTTCCGTTCCGAGGCGGCGCAGTCGCCCCCGGCGAAGCGGGAGGCAAAGCCTCTAAGCGGTAGCCCGGTGTCGGTTACGGGTTGTTTTTCATGCGGCTGAGGAAGTTTTTCAGGTCCTCGTTTTCGCTCTTTTCCAGCCGGCGGACGGCTTTCTTCGCATCCTTGTTGCCGTCTGCTGCAAGCTTCAGCAGCGTGCGCGCGGCGGGTTCTTCGCCGCCTTTACGCTCAGACACCAGGGCGCGGAGCTCGTCGATCGCGTCCGTGTCGCCGTCTTCCGCGAGCTTGACGAGCGTTTCCAATCCTCCGTCGAAGCCGTCCTGGACCAGGAGCCGGAGGATCCGCATGGCATCCGACCTGCCTTTTTCCGCGAGCTTGATGAGCGTTTCCATGACCTCGGGATGTCCCGCCCTGACGACATCGTGGAACTCCATCACGGCGAAACTGTGTCCGGCCTCGGCAAGCCGGACGAGCGCGAGTATGGCTTCGTCATTTCCGTTTTCCGCGAGTTTGCCGAGCCGAAGCGTGGCTACGAGGGTTTTCCGTCCCTTCCATGCGATCTCCAGAAGCGGCTCCACGACGTCCGTCCGCCCATTGTCCGCCGCCTTTTGGAGCCAGTTGACCGCTTCTTTGTCAAGCTCCATCCCGGTCGTGCCGTTGCGATACCAGTCGGCGAGTTCGAGCATCGCGTCCGCGTCGCCATTTTCCGCGGCTTGCAGCAGCTCTTCGAACCGGGGCAGTTTTCCCAGCAGCGCCTGCGCCTGCGCGTTCCCGGCGGAAGCGGCTTTCTTCAGCCAGAACACGCCTTCGTCCCGGTCGGGGTCGGCGGGCGGGTAGTTGTAACGGATCACGCCGAGATAATACATCGCCTCGGGGTCGCCGGATTCCGCTTTCTTCCGGAACGATTTTTGCGCTTTCCTTTCCCATTCGCTCCAGCGGGACATGTTGGTGTGCACGCCGACGCCGTTCATCAGACACTGGGTAAAATAGAACTGTCCGCGGGGATCGCCTTTTTCCGCGGCGAGCTCGAACAGGCTCGCCGCTTTCTCCCAGTCCTCCGCCGCGTATGCCGCCATGCCTTTTTCATACTCATCCCGGCCGTCGTCCCGGAACAGGCAGGCAAGGGCAACGGCAATGAGGAACAGCAAAACGAGTCCAACATTCAGCATCTGGTGTTTCTCAAGCTTTTTCATGAGGGCTCCTGTTTTGCCGTGTGGTGGAAAGAAAAAAGCCGCCGGAGGTCGGTCCGGCGGCTCAGAGGGGTCAGAACGTAAGCGAGTTCAGGTAGCGGCAGGCGGCGAGTGCCGCCGTGGCACCGTCGCCGACTGCGGTCGCGACCTGGCGGACACCCTTCGTGCGGCAGTCGCCCGCGACGAATACGCCGGGCGTCTTCGTGAGGCAGGCTTCGTCCGACGCGATGAAGCCGTTCGTGTCGAGGTCGCAGACGTCCAGGAACGGCTTGTTGTCGGGCATCTGTCCGATGGCGACGAACACGCCGTCGAGGGTGAGGACGGATTCCTTGTCCTCGGCGGTGTTTTTGATCCTGATACCGGTGAGTTCGGGTTCGCCGAGGAGCTCGGTCACGACGCAGTTGCAGAGGATCTTCACGTTCGGGCGCGAACGCAGGATCGCGGCGAGGCTCGCCTCGCCCGTGAGCTTGGGCAGGTTCTGCACGATCGTGACGGTC
This sequence comes from Lentisphaeria bacterium, assembly GCA_017524965.1. GTDB lineage: Bacteria > Verrucomicrobiota > Lentisphaeria > Victivallales > UBA1829 > UBA1732. The sequence continues at coordinate 11,055 of JAFXUM010000055.1, forward strand.
TTCGCGGTTTCGGAGAGAAGCACGGCGTCCTGGAGCGCGGTGTTGCCGCCGCCGATGACCGCGATGTCCCTGTCCTTGTAGAAATCGCCGTCGCAGAGCGCGCAGTAGGAGATGCCGTGCCCGACGAGGTCGTCCTCGCGGGGGAGTCCGAGCGGCCTGTGGCGGGACCCGGCGGCGACGATGACGGACTTGCAGAGGTACTGCGTGCGCGGGGTGACGACGGACTTGATCTTGCCGTTGTCGTGGATGGCGGTGACTTCATCAAGCTCCAGCTCGGCGCCGTGGTGGATCGCCTGGTCGACGAGCTTCTCGCCGATCTCGCTGCCGGAAAGCGCGAGGTAGCCGGGGAAGTTCTCGACCTTGGGCGAATACACGATCTGGCCGCCGAAGGATTCGCGTTCCAGGATCAGGACCGAACGGCCCGCGCGCCGCGCATAGACGGCGGCGGTGAGGCCGGCGGGGCCCGCTCCGACGATGATGATGTCGATCATACCCGAAACCGCTCCTTTCCGTCAGAATGCCACGGCGGCGGATTCTTCGATGAAACGGCGGATGTTGGAGACGTTTTCGAACTTCTCCATCTTGCCGCCGCGGATCACGACGAGCGTGGGCGCCTGGCGAATGCCGTAGAGGTCGGCGGAGGCGATGTCCTCGTTGGCGAGGATCACGTCGTAGCGGATCCCGGCCTGGTCGAGGAAGCGCTTCGCCATCTTGCAGTTCGGGCAGGTGCTTGTGGCGAAGAGGATCACGCGGTCGGCGGTCCCGGCCGCGGCGGGCGCGGGCTTCTCGACGGGGGGCTCGGTGGATTCATGGGCGGGGGCGTCGTGGTGGACGGGCTTGTGGCTCATGGATTTGCCGATGTCGTAGGTCTTGCGGTCCTTGTACTCCTGCGATTTGCCGTCGTTCCAGTTCTGGACGGGGCGGTAGTAGCCGGTGATACGGCTGTAGACCTCGGTTTTCTCGCCGCACTTGGCGCAGGTGGCCTTTTCGCCGGCGATGTAGCCGTGGTTCTTGCAGACGGAGTAGGTCGGGGAGAGGGTGTAGTACGGGAGCCGGTAGTTCTCGGCGATCTTGCGGACGAGGTTCGCGGCGCTCTTCCAGTCCGGGAGCTTCTCGCCGAGGAAGGCGTGGAAGACGGTGCCGGAGGTGTAGAGCGTCTGGAGGCGGTCCTGGATGTCGAGCGCGGAGAAGATGTCGTCCGTGTAGCCGACGGGCAGGTGGGAGCTGTTCGTGTAGTACGGGGTGTCGTCGTCGCCCTTGGAGGCCGTGATGATCTCGGGGAAGCGCTTGCGGTCGTGCTTGGCGAGGCGGTACGCGGTGGACTCGGCGGGCGTGGCTTCGAGGTTGTAGAGGTCGCCGTACTTCTCCTGGTAGTCGGAGAGGCGTTCGCGCATGTGGTTGAGGACGTTCGCCGTGAAATCCTGCGCGACGGGGTCGGTGAGGTCGCGGCGGATCCACTTCGCGTTGAGGCACGCCTCGTTCATGCCGACGAGGCCGATGGTGGAGAAGTGGTTGTCGAACTTGCCGAGGTAGCGCTTCGTGTACGGATAGAGCCCTTCGTCGAGGAGGCGCGTGATGACCTCGCGCTTGATCTTCAGCGAACGCGCCGCGATGTCCATCATGTGGTCGAGGCGCTTGTAGAAATCCTCCTCGTCCGTGGCGAGGTAGGCGATGCGCGGCATGTTGATGGTCACGACGCCGATGCTGCCGGTGCTTTCGCCGCTGCCGAAGAAGCCGCCGGATTTCTTGCGGAGCTCGCGAAGGTCGAGGCGGAGGCGGCAGCACATGCTCCGGATGTCGCTCGGCTCCATGTCGCTGTTTACGTAGTTGGAGAAATACGGCGTGCCGTACTTGGAGGTCATCTCGAAGAGCAGGCGGTTGTTTTCGGTCTCGCTCCAGTCGAAGTCGCGCGTGATGGAGTAGGTCGGGATCGGGTACTGGAATCCGCGTCCGTTGGCGTCGCCCTCGATCATGGTCTCGATGAACGCCTTGTTGATGAGGTCCATCTCCGCCTTGCAGTCCTTGTACTTGAAGTCCATTTCCTTGCCGCCGACGATCGCGGGCAGCTCGGCGAGGTCGTTCGGCACGGTCCAGTCGAGCGTGATGTTGGAGAAGGGCGCCTGCGTGCCCCAGCGGGACGGGGTGTTCACGCCGAAGATGAAGGATTCGATGCACTTCTTGACCGCGTTGTAGTCGAGGTTGTCCGCCTTCACGAACGGCGCGAGGTAGGTGTCGAAGGAGGAGAACGCCTGCGCGCCCGCCCATTCGTTCTGCATGATGCCGAGGAAGTTGACCATCTGGTTGCAGAGGGTGGCGAGGTGGGACGCCGGGGCGCTGGTGATCTTGCCGGGGACGCCGCCGAGGCCCTCCTGGATGAGCTGCTTGAGGGACCAGCCGGCGCAGTAGCCGGTGAGCATGGAGAGGTCGTGCAGGTGGAGGTCGGCGTTGCGGTGCGCGTTCGCGATCTCGTCGTCGTAGATCTCGGAGAGCCAGTAGTTGGCGGTGAGGGCGCCGGAGTTGGAGAGAATGAGGCCGCCGACGGAGTAGGTGACGGTCGAATTTTCCTTCACGCGCCAGTCGTTGATCTTCAGGTAGTCGTCGATGGTGGTCTTGAAGTCGATGATCGTGTTGGCGGTGTTGCGGAGTTTTTCGCGCTGGCGGCGGTAGAGGATGTAGGCTTTCGCGACGTCGGCGTAGCCCGCCTGCACGAGCACGGACTCCACGCTGTCCTGAATGTCCTCAACGGCGATCAGACCTTCCTTGATCTTCGGCTCGAATTCGGCGGTGACCTTCAGCGCGAGGAAGTCGATGACCGAGGGGTGGTAGTTCTTTTCCTGCGCCTCGAACGCCATCTTGATCGCGTCGGAGATCTTCGTGATGTCGAAGTCGATGACTTTGCCGTTGCGTTTCTGGACCTGATACATGTTTTTGCTGCTCCTGTGTTGAAAATGTTATAATTGAAAAAATGAAAAAGTGTTCAGGACTCCGTTTCGGACGTGTCGACGCCGCGCAGCTGCGCGTTCGGGATGAACTCCCGGACGGCTTCCAGCGCGCGCTCCATCTCGTCGTCCGGCATCGCGCTCAGCCCTGCGCCGAGCAGGTCGCCGGAATCCTTGAATTTCTGTAGAAAATAATGCCCGACTCCGGCGTGCTCGCGAGCGAGCTCAACCAGACCGTCGACCGTGTGGAACTGGCGGACGACCGTCGTGCGGAGTTCATAGTAGTCGAGCGGGGCGGTTTTAAGGTAGGCCGCGCTCTCCGCGACGCGTTCCGCCATGCCGGTCACGCCGGTCGTCTCGTCGTACCTGGCGTAGGTGTTCTTGATGTCCATCGCCACGGCGTCCACGAGGCGGCGTTCCACGAGCTCGCGCAGGCGTTCCGGGAACGAGCCGTTCGTGTCGAGCTTGACGAGCAGGCGGTAGGACCTCAGCAGCTCCAGCAACTCGGCGAGGTCGGGACGCATCACGGGTTCGCCGCCCGTGATGCATGCGCCGTCCAGGATCTTTCCCCGTTTCGACAGGTAGTCCTTCAGCTCGTCGAGCGTGATCATGGCGGACTCCTCCTGCGGGACCACGACGAGCGAGGCGTTGTGGCAGAACGGGCAGCGGAAGTTGCATCCGTGCAGGAAAATGGTGCAGGCGACCTTGCCGGGGTAATCCAGCAAAGTGAGCTTCTGCAGTCCAAAACGTGAGTCGGCGTTCATGTGAGCGGGGGAAGATTGAATGGTGGTGATGAATGAGAGAACACCACAACATCTTGTGGTGTCCGCGTATAATATAATCAATCTGTTGACAAATGCAATGGCGAAACGGAAAATTTTTCTCAAAAATAATTCCGATATTTATTTGCATTTTTCGATGAGTCAAAATGACGCTCGCGATCCGGCGTGACGGAAACAATAAAACCGTTGATAATCAGCAAAATAAGGAGATTGTCCGGTCCGGATGGACTATTTTCGGAAAAAAAGCGGGACCGGGCTTGAAAAAACGGAAAGTTGTGCCTTGGTCCCGGGAGAAAGCGCCCCCGGTGTTTTTTTGCGCCGCGGTCAGCCCTCGGGGACGCCGCTCGAGGCGAGTTCCCTGTGGCGGGGCAGGTAGCCGAACTTGTAGTACAGGAGACATCCGAGCATGAGCGCGGGGAAGAACGCCGCCGCGAGGAGCCCGGCTTTGAGGTCATCGCCGCAGAACGCCGCGATCCTGCCGACGTACACCGGGCCGAGGCCGCAGCCGAAGTCGCCGGGCAGGGCGAGCAGCGCGAACATGGCGGTGCCGCCGAGCGGGATCGCGAGGGAGGCCGTGCTGAAGACGCCCGCCCAGAGGATGCCCGCCGCCCAGCCGCAGAGGGCGCACCCGGCGAGCGCGAGGGGCGGCCAGGGGGCGAAGACGGCGGTGAGGTAGGCGGCGATGCTGAGCGCGCAGCTCGCGATGAGGCAGTTGATGAGGTTGAGGCGCGTGCTGAACGCGGCGTAGAGCGTGCGCGAAAGCCCCATGAGGAGCGCGAAGAGGCACGGCCCGGCGAGGTCGCCGACCTCCTTCTTCACGCCCAGGGCGGATTCCGCGAACGACGACGCCCACTGGTTCATGCAGTGTTCGGACGCGCCCGCGCAGAGCATCATCACCGCCATGAGCCAGAAGACCGGGAGTCTGAAGAGTCCGAGGATGCCGAGTCCCTGTTTCCCCTCGTCGATCAGCGGCCGCATCGGCACGAACATGAAGTAGAAGCCGTCGAGGAGCGGGACCGCCGCCCACACGTACGCGAGCAGCCGCCAGTTGTCGAGCCCGAAACGATGGAAAAAGAAGGTCGAACCGAGCACGACGATCATCTGGCCCCAGCAGTAGAACGAATGCACGAGGCTCATCGCGGCGGCCTTGCGTTTGAACGGGCACGCCTCGACTACGGGGCTGGTGACGGCCTCCACCACGCCGCCGCCGACCGCGTACAGCGCGACCGCGCAGGTCAGCCCGAGGAGGGGATTCGGCATGAGGTCGGGCAGGATCGTCATGAGCACG
>JAFXUM010000056.1 GCA_017524965.1 Lentisphaeria bacterium
CCTCCCTTTGCAGACGGAATCGGGCGTTAGATACCCAAGAGCCGCGTGAAGCCGTCTGCCGTTATAAAAATTCACTCTGGATGAAGAAATAAGGACGCGTTGCGTCCAAAATGCAGGTATTTGCTTGCCGCGCCTCGCGGAAATAAGAATTTGTCGAGCGCAAGCGAGCTTACCGAGGAGCGAAGCGACCCCCGAAGGGACAGCCCCTTGAATCATTTTGACCCATCTGTGGAGAATGTTGAAACTATTTTGAAACTATTTGCATTGTTTGAGCATGGTGTTGAAACTATTTTGAAACTATTTGTAGAAAAGTTGCAATATGCTTGTTTTTGCACGGCTCGCGGTAATGTAAAATATCGAACTCGTCCAGACGAGTTCACCGAGGAGCGAAGCGACCCCCGAAGGGACAGCCCCTTGAATCATTCTAACCCATCTGTGGAGTTTGTTGAAACTATTTTGAAACTATTTGCAAATGTCGAACATGGTATTGAATCTGGATTGAAACTATTTGCAATGCTTGAGCGCGGAATTGAAACTAAATTGAAACTATTTGCAATCCTTGAGGAATTCGGGACGCGGTGCGTCCACGCTTCGCTGGGGGCGCTTCGCGCCTCGGTGAATTCGCTCGTGCGAATTCGATAGACCATTTTACCGCGAGGCGCGGGTGGCGGAGGGATTAGAGTTTGCGGTAGCCTCATTTACACTCGGCATCAACTTTTTTTCCGCGAGGCGCGCACGGCCAAAACAAGCCAGATTGAAACTCTTTTGAAACTGTTTGCAATGTTTGAGTATGGTGCTGAAACCAACTTGAAACTATTTGTAGTATTTGAGGTCATTTAGGACGCGGGACGTCCACGCTTCGCTGGGGGCGCTTCGCGCCTCGGTGAACTCGTCTTCACGAGTTCGATTGATTACGGGAACGCGGACGCGACAAGCAGAGGATGTCCGCCTATTTGATTTCTTTCAGGAGGTCGGCGGCGCAGGTGTCGCCCTGAGCGGCGGCCTTTTCCAGCCACTTCCGTGCCTCGGCTTTGTCTTTCTCAACGCCTTTGCCCTTGAGGTACAGATAGCCCAGATTGCGCTGGGCGGCGAAATCGCCGAGTTCCGCCGCTTTGCGGAACCATTCTGCGGCCTGTTCCATGTCACGGTCGACGCGCGCTATCGTGGGCCAAAACCATGGCGTCTCCTTCGGTTCGGAATACGCCATGCCGAGCGCCCGCATCGCACGCGCATCCCCCTGATCGGCGGCTTTCCGGTACCAGACGACCGACTCTTTCCATTTTTCGAGATCTTCCTCATTGATCGGAAGGCTGAATTTCACATTTCCATATCCGCATTCCAGCAGAAGTCCGAGGCAGAACTGCGCGTCCGCATCGCCCTGTTCCGCGTATTTCCGGAATATTTCCTCCGCTTTTCTCAAACGAAATAGACCCTTCCAGGCATCCGCATACATAAGAGCCAGACGGAATTCGAGATCACGTCTCCGCGTCTGATTCACGGCCGCCTCAAGCCAGCGTTCGGCGGAGGCACGGCTCTTTCTGACTCCGGCGCCCTCGTAATAGCATTTGCTGAGCTGAAGCTGGGCGTCGACGTCGCCGGTCTGCGCAGCCTCCAACACACCATCAAAAACGAATTCATCGCCGATCTCTTCCGGGAACGGTTTCATGGCCGCTTTCAATGCCGCATCCGTGCCCGGTTCCAGCCAAAGACCTTTCGCCTTCAGTTCGTCGTCCGAGATTTCGCCCAGATCTTCCATCAGGTCCGGATCCAAAATCGATTCGGTGCTGTATCGCCCGGATTCCTCCCAACAGGGGTACGTCCCTCCGTCGGGATATTCGAACGGCGTAAGATGACTTCGGAAAACCCTGCAAAAGCAATTCATATAGACTTTTTTCCCTGCCAGCGGGCCGTTCAGGATCGTGGCGTAAATCTGTCCGCCGTTCTCAAATTCCCAGAATAAATATCTGCTGGTCCGGAACAGCGTCCCCGGCGCAAGCACATAAGAGACAGACTCCCCTTTGGACGAAGTCCCGCCGGAAAAATACCCGCGCCGGGTCAAAGAGCGATAATACTCCCGTTCGTGCCGACGCCCTTCGTCCTCCCCTCGCGCCCGCGTCAGGAAAAACGTTTCGTCGATTTCCTTCAGATACAGCATGGGCTCCCGGTCCGACGGACACCAAACTTGCGGATCGGCCTCGCCATAATCCTTCAGCAGATAAACGTGATGGCCCTGATATCCTTCGCCGGGCAAGGTCTTCGCCCAATAACACGACGACGCGAAAACCGACAGCAGCAGAAACATGCCGGTCAGCAGAAACCTGGGCAGGCTGGATTTGAGTTTCATCGCGTTACACCTTTTTTGCCGTTTCGCGGATAATATAGTTTCCATTCTTCTGTTTTTCAAGCCCCGGTCGGTCGGGGTTCATCAAAAAACGTCCTTCCCCTCCGGCAGGATCAGCATGAGAATCGTGAAAATGAGGTCGTCAAGCATGGCCGTTTCTCCTTTTCAAAATGTCGCATTGAAATCTCATGGACAGATAATTTCCGGAATAATATACTTCATTGTGCTTTTATTTGCAAATTGAATATTGTTCTTTTGTGTTTTTTTTGAGTATGATGTTTCTTTTCAGGTCTCGCATCGAGGCTCCGTTCGGGTGAGGAAAATGTTTTGATTCGTGTTACGCGTTGTTCAGGACCTCCATCCATGTGTTTCTGATATCGGGGAGTTCGTCTTTCGATTCTCTAAGGTCATACCATGCCTGCAGTTCCGGCGGGATTTCTCTTTTTTCCTTTTGATACAGTCGGTACATACATGCTGCGAGAAAAGCCGCAGATTGCCTGTAGTCATACCGGTTCTGAATGGAAAAACGTTCATTGCTGTCTTCGAAAGATGTTGCCTTAAGTAGATAACCCAGTGCATTCAGAATCACACGGCATTCTGTATCCGGGGGGGAATAACAAGAAAGAATATTTCCGAGAACTCCGCAAGTCGTCCGGAATGTTTCGTCGGATTTCATGTTGACCGCGGAAACGAGTGCTTGAAAAAGATGTAATGGCGGGGTTGGTAAATCTTTCCGTTCCGAAAAGCGGTAGGCATTGCAAATCGAGTGTGCATAAGAATAAAAAATGGTCTTGTCCGACTCGCGAAATGCCGAAAATGCATCGACAACATAATCTTCATCATATTCGTTCCGTTTTGCCATAAAAGCAACGGAAGTGATCGGAAAACAATGACAATGATTGAAATCACGGACAAAACACTTAATATCCCGCAGAGTTTTATTATCCTTGATACGAGGTACAATCACCTCCCCGAAAAGCATGTCGATGATATGAAAAGTATCCTTAATCGTTTTTTTTGCATCAATAAAAACACAATTGTCATCATTCATTTTTTTGACCAATGCTTTTTTCGCCGGTTCCAAGGATTCTTTGATGTTATAGAATAAACTTTTGCTTTCCTCGGAGGAAAGATCGAAATACATCCATTCATTGCTGTTGAAAACAGAGCACGTCGCGAGAATTGATCTTGACACCCTGATGAATTCCGTTTCCCCCATGATTTGGAAACGGATTGTATTCTCGCTAATCTCAAAGATTTTATGAGTTTCCTGTAAATAGTGTTTTTTCAGGACATCGTCCGTATCTATCTTTTTGTCGAGCGGGGCGAGAAATCTTTTGTATGCGAAGTAAAGAAAGTTCTTGATTTGCGGGAAAAATGGGGGCGTCAGATATTTCTGCAGTATCATTGCGATTCTTTTTTTGTTGGAATCCGACAATAAGCCGACGGATAAACAAGCGTCCAGATAATGCAGCACCTCGGAACGATAGTCCGCGTTGTCGTTATCCAGTTTCTCTATTAGACTTTGAATCGTTTCTCTAAGTTCTGGCGTTGAATCCTTCGGCGAGACCTTAAAGCCATGCCATTCGATATATAAAGAAGGAGATTCCCATTCGTTATTCGGGGGGAAAGGAATCGGAATGGACAGCAGTTTGTTCAAATTGTCAAAAATCTGCTTCGGCTGCATGGCCTCTAACAACCGATTGAAATAACGAAACCCCAGTCCTCGGAATAAAAACTTTTCGTTATTGACTTTGTAAAGATCGACCCCAAGGTCGAACACATCCTGAAGCTTTTCCGGTTCTGCTTTGATTGTCAGTCTGGAAATCGCTTCAAAGAGATTATCAGCCAATCTTACATAATGATTACTGAAAAAAGATGATAAATAATTCCGTTTTTTTGAGATTAGATGCTTCATCTGGCGGATATAGATTTCGATTAACATGTTGATTCTGGCGTGCGGAAAATAAAAGATTTTTTCCTGACTGAAGACCAGTTCACAGGAAGAATTCTGACCGTTTCCTATGATGTTGAGTATGCAGAAAGCCCACCATGGAGAATAATCGGAGATAAAATTCAGAGCATAATATATTGTTTTGTGCGGGAAGAAAGGAATCCCCGCTTCTTCAAAAAACCGTAAATACTGAAAATGTTTATACATGGGATTCCATTCGTTGGAAAACGTTATGTTCACCCGTTGCGTCTTAAAATCACGGAACTCTTTTCTCGTACCGACATTTCCCTCCTGGTTTTTAAGAGACAATTCGAATCGTTTCAATTCCTCCCACGGGTTGCATCCAAATGGAGTAAGGTCCTGCAAACGGTTTTTGTATTGCTCTCGTTGTTCTTTTGTTCCCCGGATTGAATCTTTTTCAGGATCAGGATTCGGAGTTGTGATAAGAAACAGATTGTATAAAATGCTCCCTTCAATATTGAGCAAGTAGAAATCGTCCTTGATTCTGCTTTTCGGGACATTCGGACGAAGTTCGTTGAGTGCCTCCATCCACAGGGAATGAGCTTTGTCTTTTTCATCCATCTGATACAGGACAGCTCCCAGCTTGACCTTCCAATAAAGCGGATGCTTGATTTCAAGCCATCTTTTTGTGATCAGTTCGACCCGTTCCAGATCCGGCAGCATTATTGAGAAAAAATACTGTTCGTAATAAAGGCGATTCAGAGAGTATATATCTTCTTTCTGTTGGAGGGCTTGATGGATGATTTTTTCGTATTTGTTCCATGTTTCCACCTGGAATTCCTCTCGGCTCCAACGAAGAACTGAAAAACAGAGGGAAAGCCACTTTTCCTGAAGATCCGGGTTCTTGTTCTTTGGAGTCTTCAACCCGAATGGATCGTATTTGCCGATGATGTCTTCATAATCTTTTATGAAGTGATTGAAGATTGGCATCAGGCATTTTTCCATGCGCCAGTCCAGTTCGTAAAGCCCCTCAATGTCCCATGTGTTAGAAAGATTTTTTAAGTAGCTTATGCTGTCAAATGCCCAGTGCTCGGTATAAGCTTTCATAAAAGTGCGTTTTTCCCAGGGGAGGACGATCCAGTGGGGATAGCTTTCCCGTTCCTTTTTCCATTGTTTTATCGCTTCGATACAATAATCTTCGGCAGCGTTTCGCTTCGGAGCAAATAAACTCTGATTTGTATGTTGTGGCCAGTTATAATAATCGGGCTGTTTCTTCAGTTCGGAAAAGAAACTGTCCAGAGCCTTCGCATAATCTCCGTCTTGTATGTCGGACAGTTCGGAAAGCTCTACCGGGATGATGTTTCTTTTTTCCAGGACCCGCCTTTCCGATGCGGACAGGTCAAACAATCCGATCAGATAGATCGGCGGCATGGATTCCTGTAAATTGTCCTTTACCCACCCGATCCATTTCCGGAAATTAGGATCAGTACCTGAAAAACCGATCAAACACATTGTTGTTTCCATGATCGCCTGTTGCACCGTGTTGACAAACGGGCTGTAGTCTTTCGGGTATTTGAGGTAGTCCTCCTCCGAAACGATCAGATGCGTAGCCTCGGACGGGAATGACCCGTGCAGTTTGATGATCCTGGGAGATTCCGAATAAGGCAGATCTTTGTAATTCAGCACGACGTCATATTTGATGTTCGTCACCTGACGTGCCGCGCGTTCCAGCAATGTGTCGTAGTTTGTAATGAAAACATCCACCCAAGGAAGTTCCAGCATTTTTACATGAAGACCCGATGGCAGAAGGTTATTGTCTTGTATGATCTTTTTCAGAAGCGCATTCAGTGCCGGACGCTGATATACCACGTCGAATTCATCGGCGAGTTGCGGAGTGTTTTTTTGGGTGAGCATTGCCGTACGATCATCTTCCTTCATCTTCGGGTAGAGTGCTTCGATCAGCTTGTCTCCCAGTTCAGTCCAGTCAGGCGGGATTGGGGTCATCGGTGTAGCTTTGTCCGCATTCCGGCTGAATCCGCATCCCACCATAAGAGATGCATGCCCCAACCATAATTGGCGGCGAATATCCTCTATTTGTCCATAAACATTTTTTGTTTTCATTGCTGAGCCTCCTGGGATTGTTTTGTCTTGGATAATTCGTCGTATCAGTCTGTAAAACACCAGTTTTTTACCGAACTGACGTCTTCCTTATAACCAGAATTGCGTGATAACGAAATAGATGCATGTTATTAGCAGATACTGTAGCAGATTTTGATTGGAAGTCAAGCAGGATTCTTTTTTTTCTGCATTTTTTTGAAAAAAACACTTACAAATGCCAGTTGTAAAGAGGAATCATACTTCTTTTGATTCATTTCATAATTGCCGAAACGGATTTGCAGGCGTAGCTTCTGCTCATCCTCAGTACGCATGTGATAATTCTTCACCGTTGAAGGGCTTTTATGCTTTATTTCTTTTCCGCGATCGCGCGTGCGTGTTCCTCGCTCAATTCCGGCACGTGCGAGGGAATGCCTTTCGCCTCAAGGATCTGGATGTCCTTTTTCGTGGCGATGCGGGCTTCGATGTTGAAATCCGCAAGCGCGATCGTGCATCTGTCTGCGAGTTCCTTGCCCGAGAAGCCGGAGAAAAAACTGTGGATGTTCTGTTTGCAGACGAGGTAGAGGAACAGCGACCCCAGCGCAACGGATTTGTCGTAGCGGCGCGACACGAGATAGAACTTTGTCACGCCCAGGGACGGGTCGACGAGGGCGTCGGCGATGTCGTCGATGTAATGGTCCGGGATGTCGCTCGTGAGCAGGAGATCGTCCATCGAGAGTTTCGCATTGAACGCGCCGCGCATCCCGTTCGTCGCCTTGTTCGCCAGCACGAGGAGCTGTTTCACTTTCGCGAGGTCGCCCCGCGCAAGGTTGTATTTTACGAGCGTGTCGGCGAACTGAAGCGCGAGCATGGAGTTTTTCGAAACGAGCCGTTCGAGTTTTTCGGCGGCTTCGTCGATCTCCCGATCGTCGTCGGCCCGGTCCATTTGTGCAGAGAGGATCGTCGCCTGCGCGGAAAGGGAATCGGGGAAACGTTCGCGGAGAATCTCGAGGCACGCATTGAATACGTCCATCCGGTCGAGCAGGCGTGCCGGGTGCAGGGCATCCGTGAACGTGTCCGGATCGTCGGACGACATATCCAGAGCATCGAGTTTTTCGCGCAGCTCTTCGAGGCTCTTTTTGTAGTTCGTCAGGAAGTCGCGCAGACCGCTTTTCTCCAGATACGCGTTGAAATCCCGTTCGAAATCGGGGCAGGCGAGCAGATAGTGTTCCACGGCGTCCGGGGTGCGTTTCAGGCAGGGCAGAAGCGCCTCGACGTCGGCTGTGCCGACGCGTTCGCGGAAGGGCGGATGCGGGATGTTGACCGGATTCGCCGATTTGAGCAGACGCCCGAGCTCGCGCCGGATCCTGTCATCGTCCGGCAGTTCGCGCCGGGACGCGCGGATGATCGCGGCGAGATCGTCGCCCGGCCCGGTCCCGGAGAGTTTCCCGAACAGGACCTCCGCATCTTCCATTTGATCCCTGACGACCATCTGCGTGAAAGCGTCCGTGAAATCCCGGTAGGCGAACGTCCTGCGGCAGTATTCATCGGCGGCCTTTTCCTGTTCGATCTCCATCGGGAAGAAGAGGATCGGCAGAGGCGGCATGACCTTCAGGAAAACGAGGAATCTGTACAGGGGAGAAAAGACGCAGACCGACCAGATCCATTCGATGAAATTCCGCGCCATGTCGCCCTCGGGATGGGCGGCGGCGAGGTGGCCGAGCTCGTGCGTGATGAGCACGCGCAGCGCCTTCGCGTCCACGGAACATGCCGTCTGGTATCCGACGAGCAGGATATCCCGCCTCAGAAACGGCAGGAACGGCACATGGGAAACGAGCGCCAGCGGCTCCGTCATACTGAGATAAATCCCGTCGATGCGCCGGGCGCGCAGTTCGCGGCATATTTCCCCGACGTCATCGTACAGCGCGCGGTATTTCCGCGGCTCCAGATAAAACAGGTCCTTCCACGGTTTATTGCCGACCATGTCATGCAGCATGCCGAGGGCGCCGCCGATCATGATGACGAAAAAGACCCATTTTTTCAGCCCGGCGGGAACGAACAGGAGCAGGATGAAAACGCTGATGAGGATGAGGAGGAACAGGACCGTGAACAGGAGGAGCAGGGCGATTCTGAGCTTGTAAAGACCGGGATGCTTTTCGTAGAAGATTCTGATCTTTTCGTAGCTCGTCCAGATCGCGAGATTGATGTCGTCCATGGCGGAATTTACCTCAAATCAAAAGTGGAACATGATTGTGAAGATTACTATACTGCGAAACGGATGCGTTCCAAAAGGTGGGTTGCATGTTGTCTTGAGTCCGGCAGATCATTTTCAAAAAGAAAAAATCTTTTGAGAGCTGTTCCTTTGAGGAATCATTCCGGAAGCGGCGGTTATTCCCGGGGGAGATCGAACGCGGTCACGAGGTCCTCGACCTGGGCGTCGGTGATCGGACGGAGTCCGCCGAACGAACGCGCCGCGATCGCCGCGACGGCGCTGTATTCCGTGACTTCGAGGCGGTCGAACGCCTCCAGCGGGGTGCGTCCGCAGGTAAGCGCGGCGTCGTTCCGTACGAGCACGACCGGATGCCGCATGGAGAGCGTGCGAGCGACCGTTCCGGGCGCGGCGAGGGCGTCGTCGAACGCAAACGCGGGCGTTTCGCGGAGCTGGATGAAGCTTTCCGGGATCACGCGCGGATTGAATTCGGCGTGGGAAATCAGGTAAGCGCCGATGGCGGGCGGATTCGCGGCGCAGACGGCGTTCAGCGCGGGCTGTGCGTCGAACACGGCCTTGAAGAACCACGTGCGCGGATCGGGCGTCCTGCCCGCCTCGAACTTCGTGCCGTCGATGAGCACGAGCTCGTCGGGACGGAGGTTCGCGCGGTCGCAGTCCGCGGGCGTGACCAGGAATTTTTCCCCCTCGATGCGGACCGCGTAGGCCCCAGACGCGCCTGTGAAGAGTTTCTGGCGGACGCAGCGGCGGACGAGCGCGGCGGTCGTGGCGCGGAGTTCGAGCTCGGCGCTGGAACGCGGCCCCGGCGTGAACGCGGAGAACGCGGAGTTTTTGTCTTCGGAATACGCCTCGATCTGAGCGTCCGTGAGCGGTTTTGCGCCGCCAAGGAGCGTTGCCCGATAGATGGTGCGCGCGCAGAAGTCGAGCGTCTCGAACCTCAGATAAGCCTCCAGCAGGGATTCGCCGCCGAGGCACACGCCGTGGTTTTCCAGCACGACCGTGCGCGGCCCCTGCGCGAACACGGCGGAGATCTTCCTGCCGAGCGCGTCGCTGCCGGGCACGTCGTAAGGCGCGAACCCGACGTCGCCGCAGAGGCGTTTCGTGCGCGGGAAGACGGCGGTGTCCGGAATCATCCCGGCGATGCTGAACGAGACGAGCGCCGGGGGATGCGCGTGCAGGATCGCCTTCACGTCGCGGCACATTTTGAAGATGCCGCTGTGGAACGGGTATTCGCAGGAGGGCTTGTGCGGCCCCGCGATGGAGCCGTCCGGGCGCACGAGCATGATGTCGGAGGGCCGGAGCGTGCCCTTGTCGATGCCGGACGGGCTGATCCACATGTTGCCGTCCGGGTCGAGGACGGAGAGGTTGCCGCCGCTAGTCGTGGTCATGCCGTTCTCGTAGATGCGGTTCATGATCGTGACGATCTGTTCGGCGGGGTGAAGGTAATCGAACGGTGTCATGGCGTGCTCCGGTGGTGTGAAAGATGAGGTCGGGGGGATCAGTCGTCGAAGAGCGGGGTCTCGGTGATGAACCCGGTCATGATGCTGTGGGTGAGCAGACGGTCTTCGTCGTCGTAGACGTTCACGTCGAAGACGGCGGTGCGGCGCGTCTTCGAGACGAGCCTGGCGCGGGCGGTGAACTTCGCGCCGGGGACGCCCTTGCCGGGCTTCAGGAACGAGGTGGAGGCGTTCATGCCGACGGCGCGGAACCCGAAGGAATTGAGCGCGGCGGCGAACGCGAAGTCGGTGAGCGTGAAGAGCGCGCCGCCCATGATGATGCCGACGCCGTTGAAATGGCGTTCGGACGCGGTGAGGACAGCCTCGCTCGCGCCTTCTTCGAGGCGGGTGACGACCATGCCGTTTTCCTTGGCGAAATGGTCGTTGTCGTTGAGGAATCTGAGAATGCGGTCGTACATAAGCATCGTCTCCAAATGAAAAGGTAGTGATTTACCTTAACGCGAAAACGCCGAAAATCAAATCATTTTCCGAAAATACGCCCGAAAAAAAACGGAAAACGGGTTGCAATCTCGCATTTACGGATTAAAGTATAGTGCATGAATATTGACCCACCCCGAACCGAAGGAGCTTTCCCATGAGATTTTCCGTCATATCGCTTTTCGCCGCGGCCGCGCTCGCCGCGCCGTTCGTTTCCGCCCAGACCGTGCAGCCCGCCGGCGCGACGCCCCAGCCCGTGTCCGCCTCGTCCGGCGCAGCCAATGCCGCCGCGACCCGGACCGCTTCGACGGGGACCCGCCGAGACATCGTGTCCTACGTGGAAGAGCTCGCGGGGAACACGGCGGCGCAGCTCCGCGCCGTGCAGGACGAGAACGCCGAGCTTGAAACGCGCGTGATCGAGCTGGAACGCAGGATCGCGGCGCTTCAGGAGACGAACCAGAAGCTCCTGAACGAGATCGCGGCCGTGAAACGCCAGTCCGCCGCGGACGCCGACGCGCACGAGGCGCAGCTGAAAGCCATCAACAGCAAGCTCGACAAGCTCGCTTCCATGCCGCCCCCGGCCGTGACCGTCCCGACGCCCGTTTCCACCGCGGACGACTACGACATCTACGAGGTGCAGAAGGGCGCGACGCTGTCCGTGATCGCGAAGGCGTACCAGGTGACCGTGCAGGACATCAAGAAGGCGAACAACCTGAAGAGCGACATGCTCCAGGTCGGCCAGAAGCTCAAGATCCCGAGAAAGTAAATTTCCCCCCTCGGAACAGACACCTCCATGCCGAAACAAACGGAACAGAAGCCCGCCGCCGCGAAATACGAGTGGCGCAAGACGGAAAAGGCGTTTTATCTGCCGAAGGAGAAGGGGCCGCACCGGATCGATGTGCCGGAGATGAAGTTCTTCGCCGTTGAGGGTGCGGGATCGCCCGCCGGCGAGGAATTCCAGGCGGTCGTCGGCCTCCTCTACACGCTCTCCTACGCCGTCCGCATGATGCCGAAAAGCGGCTGGACGCCCCCGGATTATCGGGAGTACACGGTGTTCCCGCTGGAGGGCGTCTGGCGGATGGACACGGACGCCTGGCGGGGCGGCGCGCTCGACAAGACCAAGCTCAAATACCGTCTGATGATCCGTCAGCCGCGGTTCGTGACGCCGGACGTGGCGGCGCGCGCGATGGAGTCCGCCCGGAAAAAAGTCCCCGCCGACCTGCTCGAACGCGCCTCGTTCGAACCGTTCACGGAAGGCGTGTCCGTCCAGATGCTGCACGTCGGCCCCTACGACACGGAGCCGGAGACGTTCGCCGCCATGGACGCTTTTCTGAACGCGAACGGGCTGGTCCGGACGGAGCGGACGCACCGCGAGATCTATCTTTCCGACCCGAGAAAAGTTACCCCCGACAAGAACCGGACGCTGCTCCGGTATTTCCATTTGAACGCAGCGGCAGGCGCGCAGAACGCCGGACGCTGAGAAAGCCGAACTATGAGTGATTATGTACTGACGGTAGAGAACGTGGTGAAATCGTTCGGGAAGTTCCGCGCGCTCGACGGCGCGTCGCTTGCCATCCCGAAAGGCTGCATCTTCGGGATCATCGGCCCGAACGGCGCCGGGAAAAGCACGCTCCTGCGCATCGTGACCTCGCTGGCGCACCCGGATTCGGGACGCGTGACGGTCAACGGGATCGACGTGGAGGCGTACCCGAAAAAGGCGCTGAAGGGG
Organism: Lentisphaeria bacterium; assembly: GCA_017524965.1. GTDB lineage: Bacteria > Verrucomicrobiota > Lentisphaeria > Victivallales > UBA1829 > UBA1732. The sequence goes on from JAFXUM010000056.1 coordinate 12,241, forward strand.
ACCGGGGCGATCGTGGATTCGCCGTCGTTCTTCCCCGACCTGACCGCGCGCCTCAACCTCGACATCCTGTCGCGCGGCACCGGGGCGCGTTACCGCAAACGCCGCGACGAGCTGGCGGAATACACCGGCATCGCGGGCTGGCTGAACCACCGCGTGCGCGAGTTCTCGCTCGGCATGAAACAGCGCCTCGCGATCACGCTGGCGCTGCTGCCGGATTCGGAATTCGTCATTCTGGACGAGCCGACGAACGGGCTTGACCCGAGCGGCATCGTGGACATCCGTAACCTGATCCGCAACCTCGGCGCCGACCTCGGCACGACCGTGCTGGTCACCAGCCACATGCTCGGCGAGATCGAAAAGATATGCTCGAACATTGCCATCCTGAACCACGGCAAAATCGCCGCGCAGGGGCCCATGGAGGAGATCCTGCGGCGTTCGCCCGTGACGCTCATCCGCGCCACCGAACCCGACCGCGCCGAACTCCTCCTGAAGGAGACGTTCGGCCCGCGCATCCTCTCCATCAGGCGGATGGATGACACGCCCGGCGTCCTTCGCGTGGAAACGGAGTCGGAATGCGCTGCGGCGCTGAACGAAACGCTGGTGAAGAACGGATTCCAGGTCTCCATGCTCGAAAACGAACCGGATCGCCTGGAGCGCCTCTTCCTCGAACTGACCGGCAAGGAATCCGGCGTAAGAAACGAGGTGAAATCATGATCCTGTCGATCTACCATGAAATCGTGAAGATGGCGTCCCAGAAGAAGCATTATATCATGCTCATCGGGTTCGCGTTCCTGATGGTCCTGATGGTCTTTGTCTACTGGAAATTCCAGAACAGGTTTTCCGACATGACGGGAGGAATGGTGAACGGTATGTCGCCCCTCATGAAGGTGATGGTTCCGGATCCGATGAAGCTCTGCGACGGACTGATGTTCGCTCGCTTCTCCTGCCAGATCCTGTTCTGGGTCGTGATGCCGATCTTCGCGTTCATGTTCGCGGGCGAATCCATCGCGTGCGAACAGCAGGACGGTACGCTGCGGGCATATCTGTCGCGCGGATTCTCGCGTACGCAATTCGTGATCGCGAAGTTCATCGCCGTGTTCCTCGTCATCCTGTTCTATTCAATGCTTTTCGCGGCTCTGACGATGCTGATCGGAATCGTGTTCTTCGGAATCTCGAAAATGCAGATCACGCTGTTTATGGGGATTCCGGGAGAATTCCCCACGGCGGGGTTGGTCAGTGCGAAGAAGGCCATCGCATCCTATTATCTCGCCACGGTTTATTCCGCGTTCGCGATGTCCGCGATCAGCTCGGTTTCGTTCATGATCTCGGTTTTCGTGAAGCGCATGACCGTGGCTGCGACCGGCGGCCTCGTGTTCTTTTTCGTGAGCCTGATCATGCAGCTCGCGTTTTCCGATCTCATCGAGGACATCAGGCCGTTCCTCATCACGCGCGTGATGGACGGTTATTCGCAGATGTTCACCATCGACGCCGTCAACTGGGACAGCATCATCAAATCCTTCGCCGTGATGTGCCTGTACTGGTCCGTGTGCGTCACGGTCCCCGTGGTGATGCTGAACATCAAGGAATACTGAGCTCAAGTCGCTCTTTTTTGAATTCATTTTTGCGGCGGTTCGTCTTGTGTGAGCCGCCGCATCTCTTTTTCGCGAAAGACCTCTGAAACCATGGAACTTTTTTCCGGAAAAACGGTCTAATCGTTTATACGGCGGAATGATCTGCTCCGATTTGCCTTCCGCCGGAACGAAACCCCATTCGGGAGAAAGGCTTTGACCATGCTGCAATCACTGTTCCGCGGCGGGCGCATCCTCGCCGCATCGCTCTGCGCCGTGTTCTTCGCGTCCTGCGGCGTCACTCCGCTGCTTTATCCGCCGGTCGACGACAACAACAAGCCCGAAATGCTCGACGCCGAAACAAGCGCGGCTTTGCTGAAGGCGGGGACGCTCGAAGCGACCGGCGAAAAAATAAAGATCGTTTTCAGCGAGTACAAGGACGAGTCGGAAGACATCGACTCCGCGATGAAAAAGAGTTTTGACGGGTGCGCCGTGCGCGGCATGGTGACGATGGTCGACAACGACAAGGAGAAAGGCCCGGTCGAAACGTGGCTGCCCGTGGTCGTCGTGCCGTTCAAACAGGGGGATTCGCTGTTCTTCTTCATGGCGCTCGACAATCTGTACATCATGGAGAAGGCCAGGCTCAATCCCGAATACATCTTCATGATGAAGCCGTATTCGTACATTTTGAAGGCGGAACCGAAGGACGGCGGCTGGGAAGTCGGATTCGTGCAGTTCGCCACGACCGGACTCGAGGTCAAAAAAGTCACGGACAAAACGCTGACCGACAAGGACGGCACGGTGCTGAATCCGCCTGCCGAGGTGCTGGAAATGCTGAAGGATCCGAAGACTTACGAGATCGTCGCGAAAATGACCTTCCTGCCTGCAAAGGAGACGGCGTCTGCACAGAAATAGTGCGCGGCTTTCGCTCGCGCACGGGGGATTCGAAGCCTTCGCGGATCATCCCGAATAGATGTTTTCGCGCCCCGTTCCGGCATGTCCCGGCGGGGCGTTTTTTCTGTTCAAATATTCTCATTCATTTTAGACATTTTTGTTTGCCGCATAATCCGAAATGCAAAAATGCGGTTTGTTTGAAGCGGTTTTCTTCCGCTTTTTTTCAAAAAAAAGGGCGCGGGGAGTTGAAAAAAGGGAAAAACGGGCTACATTATAGGATGTATTCGTGTGCGCGGGCGCATTGTGCCCTCGCGCAGAATTGACAAGGCAAATTACAACTGATTACATAACAACAACTTGAAACGGAGACCCGGATCATGAAAGATGCACCGAAGCCTGAAAAGAAAAAAGGCTACTATCTTCCCACCATCCTCCTCGGCATTATCGTGGCGGCCATTTTCCTGCTGGCGATTTTCACCTACCAGGTGCCCGCCACGGAACGCGCCCTCGTCCTGACGATGGGCAAAATCACGAAGGAGGCCGAGCCGGGACTTCACCTGCGCCTGCCGCTTCCCTTCCAGCAGGTGATCCGCTACGACATCCGCAAACGCCCGTTCGACGGCAACATCGGCCACCTCGAAGAGACGACCACGCGCGACCAGAAACAGGTCGTGATCGGCCTGAACGTGATCTACCGGATCAAGGATCTGAAGCGCTTCAAGGAAGCCGCGCCGAAGCTCGAGACCGCGCTGGGTTACCTCGGCGGCCGCATGCGCACGGCGAAGGCGGCGGTCGTCGGCAAGTACGACTACGACCAGCTCATCAACACCGATCCCGAGCTGATGAAGATCGAGCAGATGCGCGCCGAGATCCTCGAAATGATCGCGCCCGACGTGATGGAGAAATACGGACTTGAAGTCAGCGACGTGCTGTTCTCGTCGATCGGCGTGCCTGAGAAGACGGCGGCCGCGATCGCCAACCGCATGAAGCAGGAACGCGAGACGGAAGCCGCCCGCAAGCGCGACGAGGGCAAGACGAAGGCGGAGGAGATCCGCACGCTCGCCAACACCGAGAAGAGCAAGATGATCACGCAGGCGCAGGCCAAGGCGAAAGCCCTGATGGCCGAAGGCGACGCCGAAGCCGCGTCCTACTACGCCGTGTTCACGAAGGAGCCGGAACTCGCGACGTTCCTCCGCAAGCTTCAGGCGATGAAGAAGATCCTGTCCTCGAAGTCCACGCTGATCCTCAGCACCGAGTCCGCGCCGTTCGACGTCCTGAACGGCACGTCCGACGCGTTCGCCGCGGAGAAATCCGCCTCGGAGAAGAAGTAAGGAGAGCCCGGCATGGCAGAAGAACTGAAACAGACTGCATCCGGCGGACCGGGGGAAGGCCAGCTCAAGACGGGCGTGGACTTCCTGTCCCGTGCGCTGAAGATGTTTTTCGGCATCCTGGCGGCGTTTATCATCGTGGCGCTGGGATGGTTCCTGATCTTCGGGGGCTCGTTCATCGTCGACACGACCACGGAGAGCGTGATCGTGCTCCAGTTCGGCAAGTTCAAACAGGAGTGCAAGGAAGGCTGGCACTGGTTCCTGCCGTCCCCGGTGAACCGCATCGTCCGCATCCCGATCAACAAACAGGAGATCACGAGCACGGCGTTCATGCCGATGGTGCCTGAGTTCCTGTATTACCAGGGCGTGAAGGCCGACGGCAGCGAACCGACTGAGACGGACGAAAAGCTCGTCCCCGGCGTCGACGGCTATGTGCTGCTCGGCAACAACTCGATCCTGCACTGCGAATGGGTGATGACCTACCGCGTGACCGATCCGCAGAAATTCTACCTGACGTGCCTGAGCACGGACGAAGCGGAGAATGCCTCCGCGGCGGCGTCCGGCGACACGTCCAAAGGCCAGACCGCTTCGCTCGGCACGGCGCGCGTCATGCTGAAGAACCTGCTCGACGACGTGGTGATCGCCGCCAGCGCCACGCAGAATCTTGAGACGACCTACTACGACCGCGCGAAATACGAACACACGGTGAAGCAGGCGCTCGTGGACCGCATCGCGGCCATGGATTTCGGCGTCACGCTCGAAAACCTGACGCTCAAGATCGCGGCTCCCCCGATCATCACGATCCCGTCGTTCCAGAACCTGCTGCTCTCCGAGACCGACGCCGAACGCGTGGTCGAAGAAGCGCGGACGTACAGCGTGGAACAGGAGAATCTGGCGAAGTCCGAATCCGCGAAGATCCTCGCGGACGCCGGGGCGTACAAGCTCCGCGTGGTGAAGGAAGTCGCCGCGGACGCGTCGTATTTCGACGAGATTTACGCGCAGTACAGCAAGAATAAAAAGGCGACGCTCGTGTCGCTCTTCTCCGATACCCTCGCCGAAGCCATCGCGCCCGTGCAGGACAAGTTCATCGTGGACGTGAAGGGCGGCGGCCAGTCCGTACTCTGGCTGAAGGTCAATCAGGAACCCCTGCAGCAGCGCGCCGCGAGTGCGCCCGCCGGAGCAGGCGGCGGTCCCGCGAAGGAGGAGGAGTAATCATGGCTGAAGAACTGAAAATGGAGAATCCCGCCGTGGAGGCGCAGGACGTCTGCGCGTGCGGTCATCATCACGACCACGACCACCACGATCACGAGCATCACCACGACCACGAGCACGGCTGCGATTGCGGCCACGACCACGACGTCGATCCGAACGAGCCGACCCGCTGCATTTCCTGCGGCGCGCCCATCGGCGAAGGCGTCGGACACTCCCGTTCCATGGGGCGGGCGTCGTTCGCGTTCGTCGGCGGCTTCCTGATCGTGAACTCGTATCTGCTTTCCTGGCTGTTCCCGGACGAGACGTTCGCCGCGAACCTGAGCGCCGCGATCGGCGCGGTCACGCTGGCGCTGCCGATCGTCGTGACCGCCATCCGCGACCTGATCGAAGGCCGCGTGTACATGAACGAACTCGTCGCGCTGGCGATCCTCGCGGCGTTTGCGTCCGGCGATTTCCGGACGGCGGGTATCGTGGCGTTCTTCCTGCTCGTCACGATCATCATCGAATCCCATACCGCCAGCGGCGCGCAGCGTTCCATCGAGGAGCTGATCCGCCTGACGCCGCGCACGGCGCACAAGATCGGCGAGGACGGCGAGACGGACGTTTCCGTGAAGGACCTGGCGCTGAACGACGTCATCAGCGTGCGTCCGGGCGAAAACTTCCCGGTCGACGGCGTGATCGTCCGCGGCGAAAGCGCCGTGAACCAGGCGTCCATCACCGGCGAATCCATGCCGGAGGACAAGAACGCGGGCGACGAGGTGTACGCCGGCACGCTGAATATTTCCGGCAGCCTCGAAGTGCGCGTGACGAAGCTCGGCAAGGACACCACGCTCGGCAAGGTCGAGCAGATGATCCGGTCCGCGGAACGCAACAAGACGCCGTTCGTGCGCATCATCGACCGTTACGCGGGCTACTACACGCCCACGATCCTGATGCTGGCGATCATCACGTGGTGGCTCCCCGGCGGGAGCATGGACCGCGTGATCTCCCTGCTCGTGATCTCCTGCCCGTGCGCCGTGGTGCTGGCGACTCCGACGACCATCGTCGCCGCCGTGGCCGCGGCCGCGCGTCTGGGCGTGCTCATCAAGAACATCAACCACCTGGAACTCGCCGGAAAGATCCGCACGGTCGTGTTCGACAAGACCGGCACGCTGACCGAGGGCGAGCTTTCCGTGGCGCGCCTGAATCCCGTGGCGGAGGGCGTCGAGCCCGCCGAACTCCTGCTGACCGCGATCTCGCTGGAAGCCCACAGCAACCACCCGACCGCGCAGGCGCTCCAGCGCCTCGCCGCCGAGGTCGGCATCCCCGCGAAGCCGGTCTCCGGATTCCAGGAAGTCCCCGGCAAGGGCGTCATCGCCATGCTGGACGGCAAGCGCGTCCTGGTCGGGCGCGCCGCCTGGCTGGAAAGCGTCGGTGTTTCTCTGCCCGCGCTCGACTCGAAGGAAACCGAGACGATGAGCGTGGTGTATGTGGCCGTCAACGACAAGGTGATCGGCTGGATCGGCTTCAAGGACAGGATCCGTTCCGAGGCGGCCGCCGCCATCAACGAACTCAAATCCATCGGCGTGACCCGCTGCGCCATGGTGACCGGCGACCGCGGCAGCGTGGCCGTCTCGATCGCGGCCCAGCTCAGCATCGACGACATCCGCAGCGACTGTCTGCCGGAAAACAAGGTCGCCTACGTGGAAGAGGTCTGAAGACCTCGACCGTGGCGGTGGTCGGCGACGGCGTGAACGACGCGCCCGCGCTGGCGGCCGGCGACCTCGGCATCGCCATGGGCGCCATCGGCAGCGACATCGCCATCAACAGCGCCAGCATCGCGCTGATGACCAACGACCTGCGCCGCGTGCCGTTCCTGATCGTGCTGTCCCGCAAAACGAGCGCGATCATGTACCAGAACCTGGCGTTCGGCCTGACCTTCGTGCTCTGCGGCATCATCCTGTCCGTCTTCGGGCGCATGGACCCGATCGCCGCGGCGGCCCTGCACACCATCAGCACGCTGATCGTCATTTTCAACAGCGCGCGTCTGGTGCGCACGGGCGAAGACCTGACTTCGGACAGCGGCGCGGCCGTGCGGAAACCCGCGTCCGGCGGAGAGGAATAAGCCATGGCGGAGGCAGTGAAACAGGCGGAAAAGTCCGCACCGGAGCGCCCCGTGGTGGTGAGCGCGGTCGGCCTGACCAAGGTCTTCCGCGATTTCTGGAACCGCCCGAAGGCGAAAGCGGTCAACGACATCGACTTCGAGGTCCGCGAGGGCGAAGTGGTCGGCCTGCTCGGCCCGAACGGGTCCGGCAAGTCCACGACCGTGAAAATGCTCCTCGGCCTGCTGTATCCGACCGGCGGCCGCCTGACCGTGTTCGGCAAGTCGCCGCGCGACGTCGAGAACAAGAAACTCATCGGGTATCTGCCCGAGGAAACATACCTTTACAAGTACCTGACCGCGTTCGAAACGCTGGACTTCTTCGCCTCGCTGTTCGGCCTGTCGAAGGAGGAGCGCACCCGCCGGTGCGACCAGCTGCTCGACATGGTCGGTCTGGCGCACGCCCGGAACCGCCCCGTCGGCGAGTTCTCGAAGGGCATGGCGCGCCGCATCGGCCTCGCGCAGGCCATGATCAACGATCCGGCGTTCCTGATCCTCGACGAACCGACGTCCGGCCTGGATCCGCTCGGCTGCCGCGAGGTGAAGGACCTCATCAAGCTCCTGAAGAAACGCGGGAAGACCGTGATCGTGACCAGCCACCTGCTGAGCGACGTGGAGGAAGTCTGCGACCGCATCATCGTGCTGTACGGCGGACGCATCCGCGCCAACGGCGGCATGGAGGACCTGCTCACCATCCGCGCCAGCGACACCATCACCGTGCCGCGCCTGCCGGAAGACGCGCTCGAACGCATCCGCCAGATCGTCCGCGAGAGCGTCCCGGACGGCGAAATGTCCGTGGCGCATCCGCACATGTCGCTGGAGGATTTCTTCGTGGACATCGTGAACGAGGCGAAGAAGGAAAGCCTCGAAACGTCCGGTTCGCGGTCGGGCGGCGCCATCGCCGAATACCTGACCGGCGACAGGGAGCACGACGCGAAGGTCGTGCTGGATTCGCTGACCCGCGAGGAGGAGACTCCGGCGCGGACGCTCGCGAAGAAGATGGAGGAGGACGCCGCGAAGGCCGAAGAAGAGGCCGCGAAGAAGCGTCAGGACGAACTGTTCGCCAAGCTTCAGGCGGCCGCTCCCGCCCCCGAGGAGGAGAAATCCCGTCAGGAACAGCAGGAGATCGCGGCGAAGATGTCGGAGGCGAACCGCAAACTCAAGGATTTGCTGACGAATCCGACGGACAGGAAAGACTGACGCACGATGACCGCGTTTCTTGCCATAGTGAAGCTGACGTGCAGATCGGCCGTCCGGTCGCACATCTTCCGTCTGCTTCTGATCCTGCTGCTCCTGAGCATCTTCCTGCTGCCGTTCACGCTGCTGGGCGACGGCACGCCGAAGGGCGAGGTGCAGATATTTCTGCAATACTCCCTCGGATTCGTCGGGTTCATCCTGTGCCTGTCGTCCGTGTGGCTGGCGTGTTCCGAGGTCAGTTCGGACGTGGAAACGGCGCAGATCCACATGATCGTGGTGAAGCCCGTCCATCGTGCCATCGTCCTGCTGGGCAAATACACCGGCGTGGTGCTGATCCATCTGGCGCTGCTCCTGATCGCTTCCGTCGCGGTCTACGCGTTCCTGTCGTTCCGGCTGGCGTCCGCGGAGATGTCCGAAGAGGACCGCATGATGCTGGACGAACAGGTCCTGACCGCGCGTGCGCTGTACCGTCCGGTGCGGCCGGATTTCAACGCGCTGGCGCAGCAGGAACTCGACCGCCGCATCGCGTCCGCGAAGGAACACGGTCAGGACATTTTCCAGCTTACGGGCGACCAGGGACGTCAGGAGGCGTTTCTGGAGATCCGCAAGGAGCTGATCGCGACCTACGGGCTTGTGTCCGAGGGCGACACCATGCTGTGGCAGTTCGAGGGTCTGCCGAAAGACCTGAGCGACGACGACGTGGTGTTCCTGCGCTATACCATCTATGTGAACCGCTACTACACGCAGGACCAGAATTCCGTCCGCGGCAACTGGCTCTTCGCCGCGAATTACACGCGCCCGGACGACGCGGGCGGCGAGATGGTCGTTTCCGACCTGATCGCCCTGCCGGAGGAAGACATCCTCACCGCCGCCCAGAACGAAGTGGGCGTGCCGATCCGCAATTCCTATTTCATCTTCGACGGCAAAGCCGAGGTCGGGTTCCTGAACAAGGACACGAAGACAAGCGAGCTGAACTTCGAAGAGGGCAGGGGGCCGTTCCTGCTGATCCGCGAGACCGGGTTCTTCTCCAACTACTGCCGCGCGGTCCTGGTGATGACGATCGGGATCCTCTCGGTCACGCTGCTCGCCTCGGCGGTGGCCGCGTGCATGTCCCTGCCGATCGCGATCTTCTTCTCCGCGGCGTACATGCTGACCGGCGGCCTGGCGAACTACATGGTGACGTCGATCCCGGACGTGGTGGATTTCCAGGCGGAATACACCGGGACGTTCGGCTACAAGTTCGGCGACCTGATGCTGAACCTGATCGTGCCGCTTCAGGATTTCTTCGTGACGGGCCACCTGGCGAACGGCGAACTGATCGGGTTCCCGTTCATCGGCGCGCTGTTCGCGAAGGATTTCCTCCTGAGGATGCTCCCGGTGTTCCTGCTCGGAGCCTGGATCTATACGCGCCGCGAACTGGCGCTGGTGTCGAAACGCGGATAGGAGCCGGAACATGAAGAACCGCTACACATTGTTTTTCGCCCTGCTCGCCGGAACGGTCCTCATCCTCTTCGCGAACGTGTTCGTGCAGAACCGCATGGCCGTGATCGTGAAGGAGGACAAGCTCGTCGACGAGAATTTCGCCGCGGAGGGCACGCCGCCGATCGTGGCGTTCTCCACGATGGCGCTCGGCGGTTTCCGCGGTCTGATCGCGGATATCCTGTGGATTCGCGCGGGCGACCTGCAGCAGAAGGGCAAATACTACGAGCTTGTGCAGCTCTCCGACTGGATCCTGAAGCTCCAGCCGAAATTCTCCACCGCCGCGTCCCACATGGGCTGGAATATGGCGTACAACGTTTCCGTGGCGTGCAAGCGCCCCGAAGACCGCTGGCGCTGGGTCCGGCGCGGCATCCAGCTGATGCAGGACGCCGTGACCATGAACCCGAACGACCCGACCGTGTACCACGAGCTCGGCTGGATCTATCAGCACAAGCTCGGCAACGTGCTGGACGACGCGCAGCGTTATTACAAGGAGACGATGGCGCGTCAGCTGATCTTCCTCTACGGGAAGCATCACCCCGACTGGGAAGCCTGGGCGGCCTCGCCCGCCACGGAGGAGGCGCTCCGCGAAAGGTTCCCGTCCGGCCATCCGGCGTGGCTCGCGATCCTGGCGTACAACCAGGGCGACCTGGAACGCCTGTTCGGCGAGTTCCGTCTGAACGGCGGCCTGCCGAAGGAACTGAAGGAGAAACTGACGCCGGAAGACGCGTCCGTGCTGGATTACTATTTCCGCCGCAAATGGCTGAAGAAGGACTGGAACATCGATCCGGAAACGGTCCTGGCCGTGAACAGGGAGTACGGCGAGCTCGACTGGCTCCTGCCGGAATCCTACGCCATCTACTGGGGGTACGTCGGGCTTGGATACACCGAAGGGCGCGACCAGCTGCCGCTCACGCGCCTGGTCCTCCAGTCGCTCGTCGCCACGTTCAACTACGGACGCATGCTCCTGCCGAGGGAAAACGAGGTCAGCGACTTCTTCCTGCTCGTGCCGAACACGGGCGTGATTGACGCGGCCCGGAAGCTCTACAAGGAGGTCCTGAAGTCGGACACCTATGCCCATGGGCCGTTCGAGGCCCTGTACGAAAACTTCCTCATCGACTCCATCGTGACGCTCTACACGTACTCGCAGAAGGAGGCGGCGGCGAAGCTCTACCAGGAACTCCGCACCGATACGAAAAACGGAAATTCGCGGACCATGACGCTCGACCAGTTCGTGCTGAACGAATGGGAAGACGACCTCGCCAGCGGCGATTTCAAGCAGATCGGAAACGAGCTGGAAGGCCTGCTCTTCACGTCTTGCATGCTCATCGGCTACGGCGACCGCGACGCCGCCGCGGACCATCTCGCGCTCGCGCTCCGCGTCTACAACCGTTACACGAAAGAACATTCCGACGTCGACCGCGTGCTGCTTCCGCCGTTCTCCGAAATGAAGGCGCGCACCGCGCGCGCCATCATCGAAAACTATCCTCCCGAGATCGCGAACCGTCTGCGCGCCGAGCTTGAGGAGGACCTGAAGAAACAGGAACAGGCCGCGGCGGCCGCGGGCGGTTCCGGGGCGGACCAGGAGGCCGCCGGACAATGATGATCTATCCCCTGTTTCCCGGCGGGCTGGAACGCGCCCTCACGTTCAGCTACGACGACGCCCTGGACGAAGACCTCCGCCTCGCGGGCATCTTCAGCGACCACGGACTGAAATGCACGTTCAATTTCTGTGCGGACAACGGCCCGCACGACGGATCGTTCCCGTCGTTCGACGTGAACGAAGTCTACCTGAAGCACGGGCACGAGATCGCGGTCCACGGCGCGGAACACGCGTTCGAGGACATGATGCCGGCCGAGGCCGTGATCGCCGACATCATGGAAAACCGGAAGCGCCTTGAGGCCATCACGCACGCCCCGGTGAAGGGCATGGCGTACCCGTACGGGACCTACACGTCCGACCTGAAACGCCAGCTCCGCGAGCTCGGCATCCTGTATTCGCGCACCGTGAACAGCACGCACGCGTTCCGCCTGCCGGACGATTTCCTGGAGTGGAACCCGACCGCGCACCACCGCGAGAACATCGCCGAGCTCGGCGAACGGTTCCTGAACAACCGGTATCCGCGCGGCACGGTCTGCTACATCTGGGGACATTCGTTCGAGTTCTCGCGCAACAACGACTGGGACATCATCGAGCGGTTCGCCGACCGGATGGCGGGCAGGGACTCCGTGTGGTACGCCACGAACATGGAGATCTACGACTACAACCAGGCGTTCCGTCTGCTCCGGTTCACCGCCGACTGCTGCTACGTGCAGAATCCCTCCGCGCGGACGGTCTGGATCATGCGCGGAAAGAACGCCTTCGAGATCCCGTCCGGCGATGTCGTCCGAATCGGTTGATTATTTATCTGCGGAAAAGACGGCGGGGGGCGCTTCCCCGTTCGATTTCCGCGCGCCGCTGCGGCTTTCCGCCCGCCTCACGCTCCCGGGACGCGCCGTCCTGTCTCCGCTTCAGGGGGTCATGACGAGGACCTTCATGCAGGCCGCCGCGCGCCTCGACCTCATCCCGCTCTGGTTCACGCCGTTTTTCAGCACGGGCGGCGTCTCCGTGCCGAAACGCGCCGCGATCCTGCGGAAACTCGCGCCGTACCGCGTGCGCCCGGACCTCCCGCTCGTCTTCCAGCTGATCGGACACGACGCGCATTCCCTCGCGGCGACCGCGGCGGGATTCGGCGAGTACGGCGTCCACGGCATCAATCTGAACTTCGCATGTCCGAGCAAGACGGTCACGGCGAGCGGAAACGGCTCGTATCTTTTGAGGACGCCGGAAATGATCTTCGAACTCACGCGGGCAGTCGTCGAAGCCGTCCCGGAGGGCGTTTCCGTGTCCGTGAAGCTCCGCGCCGGATGGGATTCGCCGGATCACATCAATGAAATCGTCCGCGCCGTGTGCGACGCCGGAGCCGACTGGATCGTGTTTCACTGCCGGACCGCGTCGGAGATGTACCGCCCCGTCGAAGCGTCCGAACGCGTCCGGCGGATCGCCTGCGCCGTGGAGGCGGCGGGGAGCGTCCCGGTCTTCGGCAACGGCGATATTGCGAGCCGTGCGGACGCGGAAAACCTTGTGCGCGCGACCGGATGCGCGGGCGTCGCCGTGGGACGCGGTTTCCTGTCCGATCCGTGGCTGGTGCGGCGCATCCTCTCCGGCGACGCGAATCCCGCGACCGAAGCGGAAAAAGCCGCGTTTCTGCGTCTGCTGCTCGCC
>JAFXUM010000057.1 GCA_017524965.1 Lentisphaeria bacterium
GGATGCTCAGTTTCTTCGAGATCGTTTCGGCGGAAACGGCGCGGTTGTCCTTGCCGTCAGAATTGAAATACGCATCGCCGAGGAGCTTCATAATGCGGAGGGCGCAGACTGCGCGGTAATGCGAGCTGAGCGGAGCCTGTGGCGTGTTTTCTTCCTGATTATCCGGCCGCGGCTGTTCCGTTCCGGCGGATTGGCTCTGTTCGTTTCCGGTATTGATATCCTTTTTTGGCCGGATTTCCTTCTGGACCATGTATGCGATCAGACCGCCGAGGAGAACGATACACCAGCTGAGCTGAATCCAGATCAGGAAGAACGGGATAGCCGCGAATCTGCCGTAGGTGGCATTGTAGTTTGTCAGGATCCGCTGCAGATACATGCAGACATACTGGCCGGAGAGGAAGAGAATTCCGGTCGGAAAGCATGCGATAAGCGGCGGAATCAGTTTGAGCGTCAGCCCGTCAATCTGATTGGTCTGTCTGTCCTGTCCGCAGCCCGGAGACGGAATAAAAAACAAATAGAAAAAACCGAATGCTGCCCAGGCAAAAAGGAGCGGAACAAACACACAGCGGAAAACGGTGATGAGTCCGTGTTTGCCGGGTATCTGCGGGATGGCTTCGAGCCAGGCGATGCCTTGCCCTGAGATCCCGATGAATATTAAGGCAAAAACGGGGCTGAGGAGGAACAGCAGAAGGATTCTGGCGAGTCTGTCCCAGCGGGTGTAATGAAACGGGTCGTGCACGAACTGACCCCATGATTGGGAGAATGTCCTGTGCTGTCTGGCCGTCCTTATGTTCCAGATGTCCTGAAAACATCTGTCGATTTTTATTTGAACCGATATGGCAGTGAATAACAGAACAAGCACACCGAACCCATTGATCATGTCACCATGTGCGGCTTTGAGAGCGTTGTCCGCGAATGAAAGGATCTGCTGTGCGATCTGTTCCTGCCCGATGAAACACCGTGTGAGGTTTCTTTGAAATTCGGCGTCTAATCCGCAGCCGCGTGAGACTCCGAGAAGGAGAGCCGTGACCGGAACGATCGAAACAAGCGTGATGTAGCTCAGGGCGGAAGCCTGCATCATACACCTGTGTCTTTTGAAAAGACGGGCGGTCAAAGGGACGATTGTCAGCCATTCCCGGATGCGGGACGGGGCGTCCGGCTTGTCCGAGGGGGAAGGGGCGTTGTTTTCCTGTGTATCGGGTATCATCGTGGGAGGGAAGATCGCAGGGGGTTGTTGAAAAAAGGCAGGCGGATACGGGGGAGATCCGTCGGCCTGTGTTTTTTATGGTTCAGGCGGGGGCTGCCCGCCCGATTCCGGAAAGCGCGGACGGATCACTTGAAGAGCAGCGGCGCGAATTCGCGCAGGCTGCGGCGCCAGGTGAGCCATTCGTGGTCGGTCTTCGGGGATTCGTAGAAGACGAGGTTCTTGATGCCGTGGTCCTTCAGGATGCGGTAGGTCTCGCGGACCGGATTGGTCTTTTCCGCCTCGCCGACGCTGATGAAGACGAGCTTCATCTGGGAGTTGAACTTGTCCGCGTCCTTGTAGACGCCGCCGAAGACGGTATTCACGTCGCCGCCGCCGGGAGCCGCGCCCGGGCCGGAGAAATTGCCCGCGCCGGAGAAGCCGCCCATGTAGGCGAACTTGTCCATGTTGTCCGGGAAGATCGTGTTCCAGGTGTTCACGCCGCCCATGGAGAGCCCCGCCATCGCGGTGTTGTCGCGGTCGGTCTTCGTGCGGAACGTGGCGTCGACCCACGGTTTGAGCTCCTTCACGAAGATGTCGGTCACGCGGACGCCGCGCGGACGCACCGCGCCGTAGTTGCGGACGTTGCCGCTGTCCATGACGACGATCATCGGGACGGCCTTGCCGGAGGCGATCAGGTTGTCCATGATGTCAGCCATGCGGCCCTGTTCCTCCCAGCCGGACTCATCCTCGCCGCCGCCGTGGAGCAGATACAGCACGGGGAACCGCTTTTCGGGATTCGTCTCGTATTCGGCGGGCGTGTACACGCGGCAGTGGCGGTCCAGTCCGTTCATCTCGGACCAGTAGCGGCAATGGCGCACCTGGCCGTGCTTGATGTCCTTGTTGAAATGGTAGTAGGCGGCCTCGGCCTCATCCTCGGGGATCTCGATGCCCGCCATCTCGGTGCTGCAGCCGTAGAACGCCCCGCTGCCGAAATCGAACGCCTTGTTGCCGTCCACGGTGTAGCTGAAATAGTGGAAGCCCTCCACCAGCGGATCCGTCGTGACGGACCACCAGCCGCTCTGGTCCTTCTTCAGCTCGTAGGTCTTGCCTTCCTGCGAGATCGTGACCTTCTGCGCGCCCGGAGCCTGCATGCGGAAGAACGCCTGTTTTGTCTTCGGGTTGACCGCCGGGAACTCGGAGTTGTAGATGTTGGTCTCGGCCGGGACGAAGCCCTCGGGGAGCGCGGAGCGGGCAGGGCCGCCGAAGCCGCCGAAGCCGCCGCCGAATCCGCCGGGCATGCCGCCGCCGAACTGTGCGAATGCCGCGATTGTCAGCAGGGAAGCGCCTGCCGCGATACAGACTTTCGATTTCATTTTCATAATGGGAAATCCTTGTTTTTGTTTGTTGTAGTCGGGTTGGAAGATAATTTACAGTAAATTACAGCGAAAACGCGTTTTTGTCAATCCCGCGAACACGCTTTTTGTTGAAAAATGCGGAAAAACCGTGATGAAAAACGAAGCGGGTCAACGTATCGGGATAGAAAAAAACGACGCGGCGATGGCAAGTCCCAGAAAAAGGAGATTTGCCACTTTCAGAAGCGTGGCCCGTTCGAACAGTTGAATGACAATCAGCCCGGCGGTCATCAGATAAAGGACATCGAACACACCGAGAGGAAGATGGTCCCAGAAGAGGATCCAGAGCATGATGAAGCAGGAGATCCACGCCGCGGTTCGGCTTTCCGAAAAAAACATCTCCGCCAGCAGATACAGGCAGAAAAATAGAAACCACTGGAGAGAATGGCTGGTGACAAAACAATCCGCCACCAGAGCGAGAAACAGAACGCCCCCGACCGCCTTCAGCCAGTGGTCTTTCGCCAGTTGAAGCCAGCGGGGGCCGGACGTGCACGGTTTCTCCTCCCCGGAGCCGGATTCCGGGGATGGTTCCGTTTCATTGCGGGCGTAGTCGGCGGGATCGAACGGGGCCTCGTCGGCTCCGTCCCGCGGAGAATGCCCGTCCTCGTCCGTTCGCGCCGACATCGGAAGAACCGCCGGGGAAGAATGAGGTTATGTCACTGGAGGCTGGCGAGCCACTCGGCGACGGCTTCTGTGGAGCCGGAGTCGCCGGACTTGATCTCTTCCTCGTAGACCTCGCAGATCATGGCGGAGAGGTGCTCCATGTCGATCTTCTTGCCCGCGAGCTCGCTGACGGTCTTCAGGAGGTCGTGCTTGGTGAACGTGTAGTTGTTGGCGGCGACGAGGTCGGCGATCTCCT
Organism: Lentisphaeria bacterium; assembly: GCA_017524965.1. GTDB lineage: Bacteria > Verrucomicrobiota > Lentisphaeria > Victivallales > UBA1829 > UBA1732. The sequence goes on from JAFXUM010000057.1 coordinate 3,458, forward strand.
TGGCGGTGGATGCGCGGCCGACGGCATCGCGGAATTCGTCGTCGGACATGAGGCGGACACAGAAAGCTTTTGCAAGTTCAACGGACATGGTGAAATCCTTTCGGTTTGGATGATGAATGAATGTTCGTGTGAGATACAATAGCACGGAAACTGCCTTTTTTCAACCTGTCCCGCGGAGAAAAAACGCGCCGGGAACGGTGAAAACGCGGAATAATGCGGAAAACGACTTGAAAAAAACATGGGAAGAACTATACTATAGAAACACCTCCATAAACGGAATACCTGAGATGCTGATCCTTTTTCTCTGCAAAGTGCTGATCTTCCTGTGCGCGTCCATCCCCGTTTCGGTAGCGATACTGGCGGCATGGAATGCCGCGCGGTCATCTGTGCTTGGAGCGGCGGAGCGTTTCCTGCTTGCCTCGGCGTACGGTACGGCGATCATGCTGGCGTCCATCGGCGTTCCGGGAATGCTCGGTTGCCTTTCGGTCTTTTCCGTGGAGATATGCTGTCTGGCGTTTTCGGTCGGGCTGTACTGGATTGCGCGGCGTGTGCAGAAGGAGGGCGGGAATGAAGAATCTTCGCCTGCCTCGGAGAATCCCGCTTTTCCCCTGAAACTTCGTGGCGAAAAGTTCTGTTTCGGGCTGCTGCTGTGCGGTACGGTCATTTTGAGCATGTCGTGTTTCGCGGCGCACCTCGGGACGGATACTTTTTTCTATCACCTGTATTTTCCGGCGATGTGGCTTCGGAACGGCAGTCTGGCGTACGTGCCGGTCCCGGGGTACACATGCGAGTATTACCCGGCGTACGGGGAGATGCTGTACTGTTTTCTGATGGCGCCGACGCCGGGGAGCGCGGATTTCGCGTGTCTGCTGCAGGTATGGGCGCTGGTGCTGAACGCCGGGGCAGTTTTTGTGCTCGGGAGCCTGTTCGGGGCATCGCGGACGGCGTCCCTGGCATCCGCCGCGCTGGTCATGTTCACGAGCATGGTCTCCGGTAATGCCGCGATGGCGTACACGGACGTGCTGAACGGCGGATATCTGACCGCCGGGATCGCGCTGCTGTGCGCCGGAGCGTCCCGCCGCCATCTGCCGTCGTGCCTGGGTGCGGGGATCCTGCTTGGGATCGCCGCCTCGATCAAGCTGACCGGTCTGATGCTTTCGCCGGTCCTCGCGCTGGCGGTCATGGCATATTTCTTTCTGCGGAGACCGGACGCGCGCAAATGCATCGCGGCGTCCGCCATGACGGCTTTTGTCTTTGCCGCGCCGTTCTATCTGCGGAGCTGGATCGTCACGGGGAATCCGTTCTATCCTGTGCGCGTGCCGCCGTTTTTCAACGCCGGTCTGGAATTCGAACGGAGCGCGGTCGGGTTCACCTCGGAAGCATGGGGCTTTTTCTTCCGAGGCGGCTCGTGGGGCCTGAACATCCCGAGCGGGGTGTTGTGGGGACTCGCGCCGTTCGCCGTGCTCGTGGTCGTGCCGATCTGTAAAATGATCCGGGAACGCGCCCTAGCAATCGTCCTGACACTTGTTCTGATCGGACTCTTCGTCGTTCAGCTGAGTGTGTACCCGGAGATTGCGCAGGCACGGCAGTACATCCCGTGGATCATGGCGTGTTCCCTGCTGCTGCCCGTGGCGCTGACGCCTGCCGCGGAGCGTTTCCCGCGTACGTTTCCGTCGGCGGTCACAGTCGTTCTTCTGGCGGTCTATTATTCGCCGGTCACGGCGAAGTTCGGATATGTGCTTGCCCCGCTTTCTGGTGCGGCGATGATGTTTGTGCCGGGACACTGGATCCGCCGCGTGGTCTGTGCCGTGCTTATCCTGCTGTTCCCGGTCGGGGCGTTCCTCTCTGCGACGCGGGAGATGGATCCGGGCGTCCGGGAGCACGGGAACGTGCTGGTGTTCGGGCGGGGGCCGGCGGAATGCATCCGCCAGGTGATCCTCGCGTCGGAAGACGAGGGGCCGAAGACAACGGCGGTGATCGGGACCATGTTCTCGTATGGATTCATGGAGGATGTTGCGGGGAACCGGGTAGTTTCCGTGCCGATCAACAAGAAGGATTCATTGCATCCGCATGAGTTCAAATCGCTGGCGGAAATGCGGGCCGATCCTGTCGATGCCGCGGAATGGATCGCGCGCCTGGACGTGGCCGGGGCGGATTATCTGTACATCGAGATCACCGACGATGCGGAACGCCTGCCGGACCCGGACTGGGAATACCGTATGGCATCCACGCACCCGGAACGCTTTCAGTGCCTGTACGACGACGGCGCATGCGCGCTGTTCCAGGTGCTGAAAAAGTAGGGGTTACAGCGGATCGACCGAGCCGTCTGCGGCGTGCTTGTCCAGGTAGTCGCGGATGGTGCGCGCGAACTCGATGCCGATGCCGCTGACGCGTGAGGCGATCTCCTCGGCCGAGGCGTTGCGGAGCGCGCGGACGGAGCCGAATTCGCGCAGGAGCGCGGCCTTTCTCGCCTCGCCGATGCCCTCGATCTCGTCCAGCAGGGAATCGCGGATGGTCTTCAGCCTGAGCTCGCGGTGGTAGGTGATGGCGAACCTGTGCGCCTCGTCGCGGACCGCCTGCAGGAGCTTGACCGCGGCGCTGTCCAGCGGCAGACGTATGGACTCGGATTCGCCGGGGATGAAGACCTCCTCGTGTTTTTTCGCGAGGCCGATGACGGGGAACGGCGGGCAGCGGATGGCGACGAGGGCGTCGAGCGCGCTGGAGAGCTGGCCCTTGCCTCCGTCGACCATGAGCAGGTCGGGCAGGGGGCGGCCTTCCTCCATGAGGCGGGTGAAATGCCGCGTGACGGCCTCCTTCATCATGGCGAAGTCGTTCGGACCCTCGACCGTGCGGATGCGGAACCGGCGGTATTTTTTCTTGTCGGGGCGTCCGCCGGTGAAATGCACCATGCTGGCGACGGCGAGCGTGCCGGAGATGTTCGAGATGTCGAAGCACTCGATGTTTTCGGGCATGACGGGGAGGCAGAGCTCCTCGCCGAGCTCCTTCACGGCGCCTTCGCCGGTGTCGAGGGACGGGATTTTGACGTTCGCGAGGTTGCGGCGGCGTCCGGCGTAGAGGCAGTCGAGGTTGTCGGCGACGTCGCGCAGGTTGGCGGCCTTCTCGAACTGCTGTTTCGCGGCGGCCTCGGTCATGCGCTGTTTCAGGATCGCGGCGACCTCGCCGATGTGCCCGTTCAGCACGTCGATCAGCTTCTTCACGCGTTCGTCGTATTCCTCCTTCGTGACCTCGCCCACGCACGGGCGGCAGCAGTCGCGGACGGTTCCGGCGAGGCAGTGCGCGCGGTCCTCCGGCCCCGGCTCGGCGCAGCGGCACACGCGGATGCCGAAATGCCGCACGAGGAAGTCGGCGGTGAGGTGGAGCGCGCCGCCCTTCGGGAACGGCCCGAAATAGAGGCAGGAATCGTCTTTCTTGAGGCGGGCGAATTTGAGACGCGGGAAGGTCTCGGCGGGGTCGATCTTCAGCATCAGGTAGCGCTTGTCGTCGCGCATGAGGACGTTATAATGCGGCGCGTACTCCTTGATGAGGCGGGATTCGAGGATCAGCGCCTCGTCCTCGGTGCGGACCGTGATGGTCTCCCAGGTGGCGATGGAGTGGATCAGCGAGCGGAGTTTCGGGTCGGCGGTTCGGATGCGCGAGTCCTGGAAATACTGGCTCATGCGCCGCCTCAGGTTCGCCGCCTTGCCCACGTAGATGACCGTGCCGAAGCGGTCGCGGTAGATGTAGCAGCCGGGCTTGTCCGGGATGTCCGACGGCCTGAACTCGGGATGCAGTTTCGACATGCGCGCCTCCGTTCCCCCTCCGTCCGCTCAGACGCGCCCGGTGATCAGCATGCAGTCGCCGTAGCTGAAGAACTTCATGCGTTCCTGCACGGCGATGCGGTAGGCTTTGCGGATCGGCTCCATGCCGGCGAACGCGGACACGAGCATGAGGAGCGTGCTTTTCGGCAGGTGGAAGTTCGTGAGGAGCATGTCGGCGGAGCGCACATGGTACGGCGGGTAGATGTAGATGGACGTCTCCCCGGTGCGCGCCGTGAAGACGCCGCGGTCGTCCACGCAGGATTCGAGCGTGCGGAGCGAGGTGGTGCCGACTGCGAGGATGCGGCCTCCGGCGGCGCGGACGCGGTTGAGGCGTTCGGCGGCCTCCGGCGTGAAGACGAAATACTCCGCGTGCATCGGGTGGTCCTCGATCTTTTCCTCGGACACGGGCTTGAACGTGCCCGCGCCGACGTGAAGCGTGAGCTCGACGCGTTCCACGCCTTTTTCCTTCAGCGCCGCGAACGTCTTCTCCGTGAAATGCAGCCCGGCGGTCGGGGCCGCGACCGCGCCCTTGCACTGAGCGTAGATCGTCTGGTAGCGGTCGCTGTCGAGCGGCTGGTCGGGACGTTTGATGTACGGGGGCAGGGGGAGGTGTCCGCAGGCGGCGAAAACCTCCTGCGGGTCATTCCCGGCGAGGTCGATCACGCACGAGCCGTCGGGGAGTTTTCCTGCGACCGCGACGCGGTACGGGGAGAGTTCGCCGCCGGAGGTGCGCAGCCTCAGCACGGTGCCTTCCTTGAGGCGTTTTGCGCCGCGCGCCAGGCAGATCCAGCGGCCTTCGGTGTCGGGATTCAGGTAGAACAGCTCGATTTCCGCGCCGGTGGATTCCTTGCGCGCGAACATGCGCGCCGGGATCACGCGGGTGTTGTTCAGCACGATCGCATCGCCGGGCCGCAGATAGTCCGGGAGCGATTCGAACATCCCGATCGAGACGTCCGACGTGGCGGGATCGAGCACGAGCATGCGGTCCGCGCCGCGCACCTGCGAAGGCTCCTGCGCGATCAGATCCTCGGGCAGTTCGTAGTCGAAATCACTTGTGCGCATCTTCGTACATCCGCTCGTAGTTTCCGGCGGTGCGGTTCCAGGAGAAGTCGGTGGTCATGGCGCGGCGGATCATCCCGCGGAAGATCTCCGGCTTGCCCTTGCGGACGTTCGCCGCCCAGGTGATGGTGTTGTTCAGCGCCATGGAGTTGAGGTCCCAGAACACGAATCCGGTCGCGGGGGACTTGTCGTTGTCGAGGTTGATCACGGTGTCGGCGAGGCCGCCCGTGCTGCGGACGACGGGGAGCGTGCCGTAGCGCATGCTGTACATCTGGTTGAGGCCGCACGGCTCGTAGCGGGAGGGCATGACGAAGAAGTCGGCGCCGGCCTCGGCGAGGTGGGCGGTGGCCTGGCTGGCGTATCCGATGTACACGCCGATCTTTCCGGGGAATTTTCCGGCGAGGTAGCGGAACCAGTTTTCGAGGTACATGTCGCCGCTGCCGATCACCACGAACTGCATGTCGAAGTTCTGCGCGAGGTATTCGAGGCCGCGCGCGAAGACGTCCAGTCCCTTCTGTTCGGCGAAGCGCGAGATCGTGGCGAAGAGCGGCACGCCGGGATCCTGTTTCAGCCCGAACTGCTTCTGAAGCGCCGCCTTGCAGACGGCCTTGCCGGAGAGGTCGTCGGGCGTGAACGTGGCGGGCAGCGTCGTGTCCTTCGCGGGATCCCATTCGTCCACGTCGATGCCGTTCAGGATGCCGCGGAGCCTGCCGCGCGCGGCGACGTGCCGGAGCGAGGCGTCGAGGCCGAATCCGTACTCGGGGGAGAGGATCTCGGACGCGTAGGTCGGGCTGACGGCGTTCACCATGTCGGAGGTCATGATGCCGCCGTGGAGGTAGTTGAGGCAGTCATGGTATTCGAGGCAGGTGTAGTTGAAGAAGTCCCAGCCCAGTCCGGTCCAGTACAGCTTGTCCTTCGGGAAGATGCCCTGGTAGCCGATGTTGTGGATCGTGAGCGCGCTGCGGCAGTTCCGGAACGCCGGGAGCGTGCGGTAGAAGTCGCTCTTCAGGTACACGCTGCACAGCGCGGCGTGCCAGTCGTTCACGTGCAGGATGTCCGGGTTGAGCTTGCGGAGCACGGCGACCTCCATGGCGGCGCGGCAGAAGAACGCGAACCGCTCGGCGTTGTCGCCGTATTCCCTGCCGTCCCAGTCGTACAGGCGCGGCCGGTCGAAGAAGCGGTCGTACTCCAGGAACATGAACGTGAGGTTTTTGTTGATCTTCAGGATGTTGACGCCCGCCCACTCCATGCCCGGCCCGAACGGCACGCCGATGAGGTCGAGGCGTTCGTCGAACTTGAGGTTGAGTTTCCCCATCTGCTGGCGGTAGAACGGCATGAAGACCGTGACCTGGTGTCCGCGTTTGGCGAGGGCTTCCGGCAGGGCGCCGGAGACGTCGGCGAGGCCGCCGGTTTTCGCGTAGGGGATGGCTTCGCTGGTGACCCATAGGATTTTCATGGTGCGGTTCCTTTCGGTGTGAATCGGGGATGGGGTAGGGGGTATGCTTTCTTGTGGGGGGCTGAGTTCAGGAGCGGCGCATTTCCTCGCGTGCCTGCTTCAGGCGCTGAAGTTCCTGCTCGGTCAGGCTGTTGATGCCGCTCCGGGAGATCTTGTCGAGCAGATAGTCGAGCTCGCGCTGGGAGACGCGCGTGCCGTTGAACCCGTAATTGGAATCCGTGCTGAAATTCGGGCCGCGGTCGGGTTCGCGGTCCGGGCGGCGATGGTAGGTCCAGCCGGAGGCGGAGGAATTGCCGCTGCGGTCGCCGCGCGGCGGACGGTATCCGCGCTGCCAGGCATTGGGGGACACAGGATCCCAGAGCATTTCGCGGCGGAAGAAGATCTTGATGAAGAGGTAGCCGCCGATGAACCCGGCGATGTGGACGAGGTTCGCCACGCCGGGCTGGCCGCCCGTGACCTCCAGCACGAGCTCAAGGACGAAGAACACGATCGCCATGGTCCTGAGCTTGATCGGGAACGGGATAAAGAGCAGGAGCATCGGCGTCTCCGGCGCCATGACCGCGGCCGCGGCCGTGACCGCCATGACCGCGCCGCTCGCGCCGCAGAGCACCGCCGGGCTGTTCCATGCCGCCGCCAGCCAGACCAGGTTGCCGAGCAGGCCCGTGGATAGGTAGAGTCCGAGGAACGCCTTGCCGCCGAGACGCGGCGCGACGATGCCGCCGAAGATGTAGAGGCCCCACATGTTGAAGATGATGTGCGAGAGGCCGCCGTGCATGAACATCGCGGTCAGCGGCTGCCAGAACATCCCGCCCCGGAAATGGTCTCCGCTGAGCCAGAGCACGTCGATTGCGAACTGCTGCTGCGCCATCGTGAAGATGTACGCCAGCACGTTGACCGCGATCAGCGCGTAAACGCATTTCAGCCCGGTCTGAACCGTGTTCTCCGGTTCGGGCCGCCGTCTCATATAGTCTCTGTCGTCCAGCATGGTCCTGTATCTCCTGTCAAAAATGTTTCGCAAACAATAATATACTCCGCGGGCGGGCGTTTTTCAAGCAGGAACAAGCCGCCGGGGCAGGTGTTTTTCTTCTGCTCCGGCGGCGGGAACGTTTCGAAAAAGGAGTTTTATCTGTCCTTGATGACCTTGTATGTGTAGGTGAGCGTCTTCTTGCTGTTCGCGGGGAGGGTGATGTCCCAGACGAGCTTGTTCTTGCTGTTCATGGTGCGGTCGGTCGTCATAACGGCCTTCGCCGGTTTTTCGTCCGCCTCGATCAGCTCGCCGAAGAAGACGGAATCGACGCTCAACTTCACGTCCTTGCCCGTGCGGTTCACGAGGGCGAGCTCGACCGTGACGTCCGGGTAACGGTAGCGCAGTTCGGGGAGCCCTTCCGTTCTCGGCACGCGGAAGACGCGGTCGCGGTTGCCGCTCTCGAAGTGGGACATGGTGCAGGAGAC
>JAFXUM010000058.1 GCA_017524965.1 Lentisphaeria bacterium
TTCCCCGTCAAGAACCTGAAACTCCTCGCATCCGCGCGTTCCGTCGGCAAGACGTTCAAATTCCACGGCGAGACCGTCGCGGTCGAAGAGATGACCGAAGATTCGTTCAAGGGCGTCGATATCGCGCTGTTCAGCGCCGGCGCGTCCATCTCCAAGCAGTTCCGCGCCGCCGTCACCGCCGCGGGCGCCGTCATGATCGACAACTCCAGCGCGTTCCGCATGGAGGACGACGTGCCGCTGGTCGTGCCGGAAGTCAACGCCGCCGACGTCTTCCTGCACAAGGGCGTGATCGCGAACCCGAACTGCACCACCGCCATCATGTGCGCCCCGGTCTGGCCGCTTCACCAGGCGAAGGGCCTTCGCCGCATGGTCGTCTCCACCTATCAGGCGGCGTCCGGCGGCGGCCAGAAGGCGATGAACGAGCTCATGGAGCAGACCCGCGCGATCCTCGAAGGCAAGCCCGCCGAGGTCAAGGTCATGGCGCAGCAGATCGCGTTCAACCTCTTCCCCCACATCGACGTCTTCCAGCCGAACGGCTACACCAAGGAGGAGATGAAGATGGTGAACGAGACGCGCAAGATCATGCACCTCCCGAACGTGAAGATCTCCTGCACCAGCGTCCGCGTCCCCGTGATGCGCGCCCACTCCGAATCCATCAATCTGGAATTCGAGAACGAGATCACGCCCGAGGAAGCCCGCGAAATCCTCGCCAAGGCCCCCGGCGTCCAGCTCCGCGACGATCCCGAGAACAAGATCTATCCGATGCCCATGGAAGCCACCGGCATGTACGACGTGCTCGTCGGACGCATCCGTCAGGACATCTCCCGCGACGACAAGCGCGGCCTCGATATCTTCATCAGCGGCGACCAGCTGCTGAAGGGCGCGGCCCTGAACGCCGTTCAGATCGCCGAAGTGCTCGTCAACGGAAAGTAAGACGCGATACCCCGGAATCTTTTCCGCGGAAATCCGTTTCAGGCCGTTTCCCCCTCGTCCGAGGCGGAGACGGCTTTTTTCTTTCCCGGTTTTAACGTTTCCGTTTAACGTCAAACCGTTTTTTCCTGAGACCGAGCCTTTTTTTCGTGATTCTTCCGGTTGATTTTTGCGCAGGGACGTGTATATTATCGAAAGAATCAATCTTTTTTTCGAGGTCGTTATCCCATGACTGAACAGGAACTCCAGCAGGAACAATTTGAAGCGGAAAATACGGCTGCGGCTCCGGCGAACTGGATGGACGTTGTCCGCCAGCACATCACCGGGCCTGTCTTCTCGCTTGCGTTCCATATCCTTCTGCTCGTTCTGCTCGGCACGCTCGTCTTTATCGCGCCGAACGCGGTGAAGGACGACATCGAACCGGTCCAGATCACGGAGATGGAACCGGTCCTGCCTCCGCCCGAGGAGGAGCCGATGCCGTCCGACATGACCGTGATGGACACGTCCAGTCCGAACCTCGACCGTTACGATTCCAATGAACAGCAGCAGATGGAGGAAGTCGGCGTGACGGACGTGCAGGTGATGACCGACATCGACATTCCGACGCCGCTGACCATCCCGGACAGCAATTCCGCGCTGAAACTCCAGGGCGTGCTGCCGTTCGGGCGTCCGGGCGGAGGCGGCGAGATGGGCGACGGCGGCGAAGGCGACGGACGCGGCAATCTGAAGGGCATGCTTCAGGGGGTGTTCTACGACATCAAGCAGACGCGCGACCGCCGGGCGACGGACGTGATGGGCGATCCGAATTCCGGGCATGACCGCACGCGCGACCGTATCCTGCCGATCATCAAGAAATTCGTGGAGGGGTCCTGGCGCCGCGAGTACGACAACGAGGGCCGGGTGCATTATCCCGAGCTGGATTCGTACTACTGTTCCCCGACCCGCCTGTGGAATTCGTGTTTTTACACGGAACAGATCCCCGCGACGGACGCTCCGGCGGCGTTCCAGTGCGCGAACCAGGTGCGTACGGCAGGCGGCTGGGTGTGCATCTACTCCGGCAACGTCGTCGCGCCGTTCACGGGCAAGTTCCGGTTCGTCGGATTCTGCGACGACGTGCTGCTGATCCGGTTCAACAAACAGATCGTGTTCGACTACGGCTGGTACTCGTACACTCTCGGCGTCCGCGTGGACGACCTGGGCAATTATCACAGCATTCTCGGCGGTTCCCCGGACAACGAGCGCAGCCGCCGTCTGATCGCGGACAGCGTGTTCTATTCCAAGCACAAACTCGACGTGTACCGTCCGAATTTCGACAACGGGCACGGTCTGGCGAAAGGCCCGGTGCTGGAGGTGCAGGAAGGCCAGGTCTATCCGATCGAAGTCCTGATCTCGGAAATCCCCGGCGGCGAGTTCAATATGGTGCTGTTCATCGAACAGCTCGACGCGAACGGTCAGCCGCTCGATCCGAATCCCGACCGCTTCACGCTGTTCCGCACCACGCTCGATCTGCCGGAACAGCCCAAACGCGAGCATCCGCCGTTCAATCCCTTCGGACCGATCTGGCGCGTGGTGCGCTCGACTTCGGGATCCTCCGGTTCCGGAAGAGGCTCCGGCAGCCTCGTCGGCAACCGCACGCAGCCGCGCACGGCGCGTGTTTCCGAGGACGACGACGATCTGTCGCTCTGACATTTTCCGCTTCAGCTTTTTTCTCTGTCCGGTGCCTCTTCCTGGTATCCGGACAGTTTTTTTGTCAAAAAAACGGGGAAAAACTCGAAAAAAAGCTTGAAAACAGTGCGAATGTGCTATAAATTATGGAATGAGAAATCCTGTACTCCGGCGAACCCGGTTCCCGGAACCATTTTTTGAGGTGAACACGATGCAGACCGAACAACCGCAAATCCAAAATGACGAGATGAACGCGGAAGCCGTCGCGATGGCTCCGGCGAACTGGATGGACATCGTCCGCCAGCATGTCACGGGCCCCGTCTTTTCGCTTGCGTTCCATATCATCCTGCTCGTGATCCTCGGCACGCTCGTCTTTATCGCGCCGAACGCGGTGAAGGACGACATCGAACCTGTCCAGATCACGGAGATGGAACCGGTCCTTCCTCCGCCCGAGGAGGAGCCCATGCCGTCCGACATGACCGTGATGGACACGTCCAGCCCGAACCTCGACCGCTACGATTCGAACGAACAGCAGCAGATGGAGGAAGTCGGCGTGACGGACGTCGAGGTGATGACCGACATCGACATCCCGACGCCGCTGACCATCCCGGACAGCAATTCCGCGCTGAAGCTCCAGGGCGTGCTGCCGTTCGGGCGTCCGGGCGGAGGCGGCAAGATGGGCGACGGCGGCGAGGGCGACGGACGCGGCAATCTGAAGGGCATGCTCCAGGGGGTGTTCTACGACCTGAAACAGACCCGGAACCGTCAGGCCAGCGACGACTTCAGAAATGACCCCGGAACCGGAGAATACATCCATCAGCGCGTTGCTCCGACGCTGAAGATCATGCAGTCGTTCGTGAACGGTTCCTGGCAGCGGCAGTACGACAACGAGGGCCGGGTGCATTATCCGGCGCTCGACAAATTCTACTGCTCGCCGACCCGTCTGTGGTCTTCCTGCTTCTTCACGGAGAATATTGCCGCCTCGGAAGCGCCGAAAGCCTACCAGTGCGAGAAGGAAGTCCGGCCGGCCGCGTGGGTCTGCATCTACTCCGGCAACGTGGTCGCGCCGTTCACCGGAAAATTCCGGTTCGTCGGGGCCGCGGACGATGTGATGTTCGTGCGCTTCAACAAGGAGATCGTGCTGGATTACGGCTGCGCGACGTTCTCGGCCGGCGAATTCTGGGCGATGTCCCGCGACGACAACAATATCCGGCAGCTCAAGAGCGGAAGTTCCAACGATATCCGCAGAAAAAGCTCGCTCTACTCCAAA
>JAFXUM010000059.1 GCA_017524965.1 Lentisphaeria bacterium
AGCACGCGGAGAGAGCGTTCGACTTCGGCAGTGAAGTCGACGTGACCGGGAGTGTCGATGAGGTTGATACGATGCTTCAGCCAGAAGCAGGTGGTGGCGGCGGACGTAATGGTGATGCCGCGTTCCTGTTCCTGGACCATCCAGTCCATCGTAGCAGCGCCTTCGTGGACTTCGCCCATCTTATGGCTCTTGCCGGTGTAGTAGAGGATACGCTCGGAAAGCGTGGTCTTGCCGGCGTCGATGTGAGCCATGATCCCGATGTTCCGGGTGGCGGCGAGCGGAGTCTTGCGGCCGGGAGCCTCGTGGTAATCCTGATTGAGTGTGTGTGCAGCAGTCGTCATAGGGTAGAACTTGGGAGCTTCGGATGATTACCAGCGGTAGTGCGCGAACGCCTTGTTGGCCTGAGCCATCTTGTGGGTATCATCTTTTTTCTTCACGGAGGAGCCGGTGTTGTCGAAGGCATCGAGGAGTTCCGTGGCGAGGGCGATCATCATGGGTTTGCCCTTCTTGGCCTGGGAGTAGGTCGTGATCCAGCGGATGGCGAGCGCGACCTGGCGTTCCGGCGCGACGTCGATGGGCACCTGATAGTTGGCGCCGCCGACGCGGCGGGACTTGACTTCGACTTTGGGCTTGACGTTTTCGACGGCCTGGATGAAGACTTCGAGGGGTTCCATGTCTTTCTTCTGGGTCGCGATGTAGTCGAACGCACCGTAAACGATCTTCTGGGCGATGGACTTCTTGCCGCACTTCATCAGGGTGTTGATGAGGCGTGCGACGAGTTCACTGTTGTATTTGACGTCGGGGATGAGTTCCCGTTTCGTGGTTCTGCGTCTTCTCATGGTGTATGCGTTACCTTATCGTGTTATTTCTTCTTGTCGTCCTTGGCACGCTTGGCGCCGTACTTGGAACGGCCCTGGCGGCGTCCGTCGACGCCCATGCTGTCGAGTGCGCCGCGCACGACGTGGTAGCGGACGCCCGGGAGGTCACGGACACGGCCGCCCTTCACGAGGACGACGCTGTGTTCCTGGAGGTTGTGGCCTTCGCCGCCGATGTAGGCGGTGACTTCGAGTCCGTTGGTCAGACGGACACGGGCGATTTTGCGCATAGCGGAGTTCGGCTTTTTCGGGGTTCTCGTCGTAACCTGGAGGCAAACGCCGCGTCTCTGCGGGCATTTGGTAAGAGCTTTGGATTTGCTCTTGCTCGGTTTCGGGCTACGACCGGCACGGACCAACTGGTTGATTGTCGGCATGTTTTGTTTCCACCTGTATTCTCTGGTTAATTGCTGATAATTCGCAAAAATTCAAGCATATAATATACTTTCGTTTCCGCGGATTATCAAATCAATTTTTCCAGATTTCGTTATTTTTTTTGATTTTTCTCGTTTTTGAGGGTTTTATTCCCCGTCATCGTCGTCACCCGCGAGGGAGTCGTCGTTGAACTCGTCATCGGAGAGGTCGGAGAGTTCCGTCTCGTCGAGGAGGATGTCCTCGGCGGGGAAATCCAGCGAATCGCCTTCTTCGAGGTCGCCGAATTCGGCACGGTCCTCTTCGGTGGGCTGATAATCGTCGGGTCCGAAGTCGAGTTCGGTGATATCGGGAACGGAGTCGTCCTTCCGGTCCTCGATGGGCGGCATCTCGGGCGGCAACTCTTCGCCCAGGAGCTTGACCTTGAGGTTCTGGAGCTTGACGGTTCCGGTTCCCGCGGGAATCAGATGTCCGGTGATCACGTTTTCCTTGAAACCGCGCAGGACGTCTTCGCGTCCGAGCGTGGCCGCTGCGGTCAGGATGCGCGTGGTATCCTGGAAGGACGCGGCGGAGATGAAGCTGTCGGTTTCGAGGGACGCCTTGGTGATGCCCTGCAGGACGCGTTCCGCCTCGGCGGGTCTGCCGCCGCGGGCCACGACGCGGGCGTTTTCACGCTCGAATTCGTAGCGGTCGACGAGTTCGCCCACGAGGAAGTTCGTGTCGCCCTGGCCGGGTCTGCCGTCCTTGTCCTTGTCGAGGATGCGGACCTTCTGCATCATCTGGCGGATGATGATCTCGATATGCTTGTCATTGATCTCGACGCCCTGTCCGCGGTACACGCCCTGGACCTGGTCGACGAGGTAATGCTGGAGTTCTTCGGCGCCGCGGATGCGAAGCAGGTCCTGCGGGATGACCGCGCCGTTCGTAAGCACGTCGCCCTTCTCGACGCGTTCGCCGTCGCTGACGACGATGCGTCTTCCTTTCGGGATCTTGTGGATTACGGCGGCGTCCGAATCGGGACTCTTCACATAAAGCACGTGGTTCTTGTCCTTGTCCGAGTATTTGGGGATCTCGACGATACCGGCGATCTGGGAGATCTCGGCGATCTCCTTCGGGGTGCGGGCCTCGAAGAGTTCCGAGACGCGCGGCAGACCGCCGACGATATCGTTGTTGCGCTGCTGCTGGCTCGGAGTACGGGCGAGGATGGTGCCGGGGGTGATCGTCTGGCCTTTTTTGACCATGACGAGCATGCCCGCGGACAGCGAGTATTCGCGGATGTTCTCGCGCGTCTTCGGATCCTGGATGACGATGCTCGGGTTGAGGTCGTCGTTGTGCTCCAGCACGGTGATTTCCTCCGTGCCGTTGCGGCGCTGTTCGCGCTTGCAGGTCAGGTTGTCGATCAGGTCGATGATCTCAACGAGGCCGCCTTCCTGCGCGATGATGGGCGTGCTTTCCGAATCCCACTTGGCGAGGATCTTCTTCGCCTCGACGGTGTCGCCGTCCTTGCAGAAAAGCGTGGCGCCGATCTCGACGGGATACCGCTGAACGGTGGATTTTTCGATCGCCTGCGACTTGAAGTCGAAGTCCTGGTTGATGACGCCGCCGCTGATGGCAGCGACGCGCTTCTCGAACTCGATGATCTCCTGCTCTTTCTTGCGGACGGCCTCGTCGTCGTACACGACGATGGAGCCGTTCCGGTTGAGGACCAGCACTTCGCCCTTTTCGTTGGTGACGGTGCGGATGTTCTCGAAACGGACCTTGCCGGGCTGTTCGGCGACGGCTTCGGTGCGTTTGGTCTTGGCGGAAGCGACGCCGCCGATGTGGAAGGTACGCATGGTAAGCTGCGTGCCGGGTTCGCCGATGGACTGGGCCGCGATGATGCCGAGGGCGTCGCCGACTTCCGCGTCGCGGTCGGTGGCGAGGTTTTTGCCGTAGCACTTCTTGCAGACGCCGTGTTCGATGTTGCAGGTCAGGACGGAGCGGATGCGGACTCTGTCGATGCCGCAGTCCTCGATGCGCTTCGCGATTTCGGGCGTGAACTCCTCGCCGGCGGCGATGATGAGTTCGTTGTCCTTGCTGGACGTATCGTAGATGTTGCGCGCGCTGTAGCGTCCGACGAGGCGGTCGGCGAGCGAGAGGAGCGGCTTCTTCGGATCTTCGCCGGGGATGGCGCGGATGGTGATGCCGTTCGTGGTGCCGCAGTCGTCGCTGCGGCAGATGATGTCCTGCGCGACGTCGACGAGCTTACGGGTCATGTAACCGGAGTCGGCGGTCTTCAGGGCGGTGTCGGCGAGGCCCTTGCGGGCGCCGTGGGTGGAGATGAAGTATTCGAGCACCGAGAGCCCTTCGCGGAAGTTGGAAAGGATCGGGCGTTCGATGATGTCGCCGTTCGGCTTGGCCATCAGGCCGCGCATGCCGGCGAGCTGACGGATCTGGTCCTTGCTGCCTCGCGCGCCGGAATCGAGCATGGCGTAGACAGGATTGATGCGGATCTTGTTTTCCGCCTCGCAGGCGGCGAAGAGGTCGTCGGCGACCTTGTTCGTGACTTCGGTCCACTTGTGGACGATCTGGACACTGCCTTCCTTCGGGGAGATCGTGTTCATTTTGACGGACGCCTGGATCTTTTCGACTTCCTTGCGGGCGTCGGCGACGAGCGCGGCCTTGGTCTCGGGGAACGGGACGTCGGCGACGGAGATGGAGAATCCGGCGACGGTGGCGTATTCGTAGCCCAGGTTTTTGAGCTTGTCGAGCAGGATGATCGCATCGTCGTGCCCGATTTCCTCGTATGCGTCGGCGATCAGTCTGCCGATGTCTTTCTTTCTGGCCTGCGTATTGTAGAATCCGAGCTTGCTGTCCCAGATGCCGTTGAAGATGCAGCGTCCGGGCGTCGTGATGATGAACTTGGAATCCGTGACGCCGCGGAATCTGTTGGCGGCCTTGAGCTCGACCTTGACGCCGTAGTCCGGGTTCGGGATGATCACCGCGTCGTGGATCCGGATGTGTCCGGAATCCAGCGTGAAGAGCACCTCGTGGATGTCCTGGAAGAGACGCACGCCGAGCCGGTTCAGCTTGCGGAGCGTTTCGGAGTCAAGCCCGGAGAGCGGAGTGTCCGGCGGAACGCCGGCCGGCATCATCGGGGGACGCGTCAGATAGTACACGCCGAGCGTGATGTCCTGGGTCGGAGTCGTGATCGGCTTGCCGCTGGCGGGCGAGAAGATGTTGTTCGTGGACAGCATCAGGAGTTTGCATTCGAGCTGCGCGGCGGCGGACAGCGGCACGTGGACGGCCATCTGGTCGCCGTCGAAGTCGGCGTTGTAGCCGGTGCAGACGAGCGGATGCAGGCGGATGGCGGAACCTTCGATCAGGATCGGGTCGAACGCCTGGATGGAGAGACGGTGCAGGGTCGGCGCGCGGTTGAGCATCACCGGGTGGCCCTTCGTGACCTTTTCGAGGGTGTCCCACACCTGGGTGATCTTCTTGCCTTCCTCGTCGTTGCGGACCTTGTCGCCGGCGGCGGCGCGTTCGATCAGCTTCTTGGCGCCGCGGACCGTATGCACGATGCCGCCTTCCTTGAGGTAGCGGATGATGAAGGGCTCGAAGAGCGTGAGGGCCATCTTCTTGGGGAGGCCGCACTGCATGAGCTTGAGTTCGGGGCCGACGACGATGACCGAGCGTCCGGAGTAGTCGACGCGTTTGCCGAGCAGGTTCAGACGGAAGCGGCCCTGTTTGCCCTTCAGCATGCAGCTGAGGCTCTTCAGGGGACGGCTGCCGGGACCGCCGGTCACGGCGCGGCCGTGGCGGCCGTTGTCGAGCAGGGCGTCGACGGCTTCCTGAAGCATGCGCTTTTCGTTGCGGATGATGACGTCCGGCGTACGGGTCTGGAGCATGCCTTTCAGGCGGCTGTTGCGGTTGATCACGCGGCGGTAGAGGTCGTTGAGGTCGGAGGATGCGAACCGGCCGCCCTCGAGGGGGACGAGCGGGCGCAGGTCCGGCGGGATGACGGGAAGGACCTCGAGGATCATCCATTCGGGGCGGGAATTGCTCCGGATGAAGCCTTCGACGAGGCGGAGCCGGTTGGAGAGTTTCTTGCGCGTGGCCTTGTTGTTCGTGTTGGCGAAACTCACTTTGAGTTTCTCGCATTCTTCCTGAAGGTCGATCCGTTCGAGCAGCGTGCGCACGGCGGGCGCGCCCATCTCGGCGCGGAAACCGTCGCCGTACTCGGAACGTGCCTGCTGGTATTCCAGGCCTTCGAAGATCTGGCCGAGCTGGAACGGGGTGTCGCCGGGATCGGTCACGACCCAGACTTCGTAGTAGATGATGCGTTCGAGCTCGCGGGCGTTCTTTTCGAGCATGAGGCCGATGCGGCTGGGCATGCACTTGAAGAACCAGATATGGGACACGGGAACGGCGAGTTCGATATGGCCCATGCGTTCGCGGCGGACCTTGGAATGGCAGACTTCGACGCCGCAGCGTTCGCAGATGATGCCTTTGTTCTTGACGCGTTTGTATTTGCCGCAGCTGCATTCCCAGTCGCGCTGCGGTCCGAAGATCTTCTCGCAGAACAGGCCGCCTTTTTCGGGCTTGAACGTGCGGTAGTTGATCGTCTCGGGATTCTTGACTTCGCCGTGGCTCCAGGAGCGGATGACTTCGGGAGACGCGACCTTGATCACGACCGCCTCGAACTGGCTGAGCGGCTGGTAGGGTTCGCGGGCGTCCCGGTTGTAAGAGCTGTCAATCATGGTATCTGTTCCCCCTTCTGTTATTTGCTCGGATTTTCAGAACGTTTCACCGTCTGCACGTCAAGGCCCAGAGACTGGAGTTCCTTGAGCAGGACGTTGAAGGACTCGGGACGGCCGGGTTCCAGGATGCCCTGGCCGCGGACGATCGACTCGTAGATGCGGGTGCGGCCGGTGACGTCGTCGCTCTTCACGGTCAGCATTTCCTGCAGCGTGTGCGCGGCGCCGTACGCCTCGAGGGCCCACACTTCCATTTCGCCGAAGCGCTGGCCGCCGTGCTGCGCCTTGCCGCCGAGCGGCTGCTGGGTGACGAGCGAGTACGGGCCGATGGAACGTGCGTGGATCTTGTTGGCGACGAGGTGGTCGAGCTTGAGCATGTAGACGACGCCGACCATGACGCGCTGGTCGAACCGGTTGCCGGTGCGGCCGTCGAAGAGGTCGGTCTTGCCGTCGAAGACTTCTTCGCCGTTGACGGTCTTGAAGCCCCAGTGGAAGTTCTCGCCGGTCTTCTGTTCGACCTTGGCGTTGGCTTCGCGCATGAGGTCGATGATCTTTTCTTCGGAGATACCGTCGAACACAGGCGTGGCGACCTTGACGCCGAGCATGCTGACGGCCCAGCCCAGGTGGGCTTCCAGGACCTGGCCGATGTTCATGCGGGAGGGCACGCCCAGCGGATTCAGCACGATGTCGACGGGGCGGCCGTCCTTGGTGAACGGCATGTCCTCGATCGGGACGATACGGGAAACGATACCCTTGTTGCCGTGGCGGCCGGCCATCTTGTCGCCGACCTGGATCTTGCGTTTGGAGGCGACGTAGACTTTGACGCGCTTGATCGGGCCGTGCTCCTCGGCGTTGTTGTCGCTGACGGCGCTCATGGCGTAGGCGCGGTTCTGTTCGATGACGCGGAAATGCGGGATGAACTCGTCGAAGACGGCCTTCAGCTGGTCGCGGATCTCGCAATCCTCCATGCTCCAGTTGTTGTAGGCGTTGGCGAGCTTGGCGATGGAGGGACGCGTGACCTTGCGGTTGGACGTGACGAGAACGACGTCCTCGTCGGTTTCCTCGTTGTGCGTGTAGATCGTCTTCGGGAGCTTCTGTCCGAGGAGCATCGCGGAAAGGCGTTCGATGAGCTTGTCGATCTCTTCGGTGAACTGCTCGCGGTAGGTGTCCTTGGCGCGTCTGATGGCGCGTTTCTGCTCGGTCTTCGTCATGGCCTGCTGGCCGGATTCCTTGGCGTATTCGATGCGGATGTCCATCACGACGCCGCCCTTTCCGCTGGGAACGGTCAGGCTGGAGTCCTTGACGTCGGCTGCCTTTTCGCCGAAGATGGCGCGGAGGAGGCGTTCCTCGGGCGCGAGCTCGGTTTCGGATTTCGGGGTGATCTTGCCGACGAGGATGTCGCCGGGCTTGACCTCGGTGCCGAGGCGGACGATGCCGTTCAGGCCGAGGTTGCGGAGCGCATCCTCGCCGACCTGCGGCAGGTCGCACGTGATCTCTTCGTTGCCGAGCTTGGTCTCGCGGGCCTCGATCTCGAATTCGTCGATGTGAAGACTCGTGTAGACGTCTTCCTTCACGAGGCGTTCGCTGAGCACGATGGCGTCTTCGAAGTTGTAGCCGCACCACGGCATGTAGGCCGCGCGGACGTTCTTGCCGAGCGCGAGTTCGGCGCCCTGCGTGGCCGCGCCGTCGGCGAGCGGGTCGCCCTTATGGACGGTCATGCCGGAGCGCACGATCGGGACCTGGTTGATGCAGGTGCCGGCGTTGCTGCGGAGGAACTTGATCAGACGGTAGGTCGTCGGGTTCTTGTCTTCGGTCTCGCCGATGACTTTGCCGTCGCTGGTGATCACGATGTGGTCGGCGGAGACTTCGGCGACGATGCCGTCGCGGTCGGCGCTGAGCACGGCACGCGAATCCACGGCGATCTTGTGTTCGAGGCCGGTCCCGACGTACGGGGATTCCGTGGTCATGAGCGGAACGGCCTGGCGCTGCATGTTCGATCCCATCAGGGCGCGGTTGGCGTCGTCGTGTTCCAGGAAGGGGATGAGGCCGGCGGCGCCGGAAACGAGCTGTTTCGGGGACACGTCCATGAGCTGGACGGATTCACGCGGGAATTCGCCGGAGTCGCCCTGGAAGCGCGCCATGACGGTGGGGTTGACGAACGTGTGTTCCGGGGTGAGCGGAGCGTTTGCCTGCGCGATGACGAATTTCTCTTCCTTGTCGGCGGTCAGATATTCGATCTTGTTCGTGACCACGCCGTTCTCGACGTGGCGGTACGGAGTCTCCAGGAACCCGAAATGATTGACGCGGGAATAGAGGGACATGGAGGAGATCAGACCGATGTTCGGACCTTCGGGGGTTTCGATCGGGCAGATGCGGCCGTAATGGCTGGTGTGAATGTCGCGGACGTCGAATCCGGCGCGTTCGCGGGAAAGACCGCCGGGACCGAGCGCGGAGAGACGGCGCTTGTTGGTCAGCTCGGACAGAGGATTGGTCTGGTCCATGAACTGGGACAGCTGGTTGCGCGAGAAGAAGTCGCGGACGGCGCCGATGAAGATCTTCTGGTTGATGAGCTTGAGCGGGGTGTCGCCGGGCTGCAGGTTCAGGAGATGTTCCTTCACGATGCGCTTCGTGCGGAGGAGGCCGACGCGGCACTGGTTCTGGAGGAGTTCGCCCACGGGACGGACGCGGCGTGCGCCGAGGTGGTCGATGTCGTCGGGTTTGCCGTGGTGGCTGTACAGGGACATAAGCTGTCTGGTTGCCACGATGATGTCCTGGCAGCCGCCGTTGTCCGACTTTTTCAGCTTCTTGGCGAACTTGGCGTTTTCCGCCTCGAAGAAGCGTCTCCAGGATTCGCTGCGCGGCGGATCGAGGGTCCGGCAGGTTTCGTCGATATCGAGCTTGAGGTGCTCGTTGATCTTGTAGCGGCCGACGAGACCGAGGTCGTAACGCTCGTTGTCGAAGAACGCGTGGTAGAGCAGTTTTCTGGCGGTCTCGGAGCTCGGGGAAGGATCGCCCTGGCGCATGCGCCTGTAGATCTCCTTGAGGGCTTCGTCCTCGTTTTTGAAGGGGTCGCGGGCCAGGCAGAGGATGATATAGTTTTCCTTGTTCGGGACGAGCGCGAAGCTCGCGGACTTGATCCCGGCGTCGGACATGGACTTCACATGACTTTCGGTCATGGAGATGAAGGGTTCCACGACGACGCGCCCGTTCTTGTCGAGGATGGGCTCGTAGGTGTAGTATTCGATGATCTCGTTGCCGCGGTCGGCTTTTCTGCTCTTTTCGGAGTCGGCCTTCTTCGCCTCGTCTTCGAGGGCGGCCATGAGTTTGGAAGGCGTCATTTCCTTCACATCGTACATGGCGCGGACGATGTCTTCGGTGGAGCTGTATCCGAGGGCGCGGAGGAACGTGGTGATAAGGAATTTGCGGCGTCTGCGGCGGCGGTCGAGGAAAATGAAGATCTGGTTGTTGCTGTCGAACTGAACCTCGAGCCAGGAACCGCGGTCCGGGATGATGCGGTAGGAATAAAGGGATTTCGCGGTGGAGTGCTTGTGTTCCTCGTAGCAGATGCCGGGGGAACGGTGCAGCTGACTGATGATGACGCGTTCCGCGCCGTTGATGATAAACGATCCGCGGGGGGTCATGAGGGGGATTTCGCCGAGGTAGACGTTTTCCGGGATGACGTTATCGTTGTTGGTCAGCTTGAAATTGACGTAAAGGGAAGCGGCATAGGAATCGCCGTCCTTGATGCAGTCGACGATTTCTTTTTTCGGAGTGCCGATGGTGTAGGAAACGAATTCGAGGGTGATTTTTTCGTCGTAGCTTTTAACAGGAAACACGTCCATGAAGATCTCCTGAAGTCCCTGCTTCAGGCGTTTCTCGGGAGGCGTGTCAAGCTGGAGGAAAGAAGCATACGAATCAAGTTGAATTCCGATGAGATCCGGAATGTCAAGTACTTCTTCCAGTTTTCCAAAATTCAGTCGGTCAGGCATAGTCCACCCTGTTCTTTGTTGAGAAGGCATAAAACGCGCGGCGGAACCGTCCGCCGAGCAATCCGCGAAACGAGATGCGGATTTAAACGAGGAAAGGACGGGGGGATCCCTCGCGGGATCCCACCGTCAACAAATGTACTTCGTTCAAAGCGAAGTCATTACTTGACTTCGACTTTGGCGCCGGCGGCAGTGAGCTGCTCTTTGATCTTGTCGGCTTCTTCCTTGGAAGCGCCTTCCTTGACAGCCTTGGGAGCGCCTTCGACGAGCTCCTTGGCTTCCTTCAGGCCGAGGCCCGCGATCTCGCGGACGACCTTGATGACGGCGATCTTGTTGGCGCCGACATCGGAGAGGATGACGTCGAATTCGGTCTTTTCTTCCGCGGGAGCGGCAGCGGCAGCGGCGGGAGCCGCGGCGGCGACGGCGACCGGAGCAGCGGCGGAGACGCCGAGACGGTCTTCGAGAGCTTTGACGAGCTTGGAGAGCTCGAGGACGGAGAGTTTTTCAACGTAGGAGATGAACTGTTCCATTTCCTGCGTCACTTCCACGTTAGCCTGTTCAGTCATTGTATGACCTCCATATGAGTTGAATTAAGAGTTTTCTTCGAGTTTGTTTTTGTAAGCGTTGATAACGTTGACGATGCTGGAAGCCTTGGCGTTCAGCACGCGGACAAGGCCGGTCGGGACAGCCACGAGGAGACCAAGCAGCTGAGCGCGGAGCGCGTCCTTGCCGGGGAGATCGGCGATCGCGATGACCTGCTGGGCGTCCAGCAGTTCGCCGTCGAAATAGCCGCCCTTGGCGGAGAGAACACCTTTGGTTTCACTGGAGAAGGCCTTGATGGCCTTCGCAACGGGGCCGGCATCGCCTTTTCCGGAGATCATAGCGGTATCACCGGTGAGTTTGAATCCGGCGAGAGCGTCCATGCCGTTGAGTTCCGCCATCTTGTTGATGAAGCGGTTCTTCAGCACGTGGCACTCCGCGCCGAGCGGCGCCAGTTGTTTTTTGAACGAGTCGACGTCTTTGACCTTCAGTCCCTTGTAGGTCACAAAGAACAGATAGTCCGAACCTGTAAGGAGGGCAGCGACGTCCTGTCCGAGCTGGATGCGTTCCTGTCTCATGCTGTCTCCTTCACCGATGCTTCGCGAATGTCGACCTTCACGCCGGGAGTCATGGTCGCACTGAGCGTGATCGACTGGATGTAGACACCCTTCGCGGAGGACGGTTTCGCTTTGATGAGAGCCTTGATGACCGCAACGGCGTTCTCGACGATGGCATCAGCCTCGAACGAGAGCTTTCCGATGGGCACCTGCACGCAGGCGCCGCGGTCGGCACGGAATTCCGCACGGCCTGCCTTCGCCTCGCGGACGGCATCGCCGACCTTTTCGGTCACGGTGCCGGTCTTCGGGTTCGGCATGAGGCCGCGGGGACCGAGCTGACGGCCCAGGGGGCGGATCTGGGACATGGAAGAGGGAGTCGCGATGAGGACGTCGAAGTCGAGCCATCCGCCTTTGATTTTGGAGATGACATCTTCGAATCCGACCACGTTCGCGCCGGCGGCCTCAGCCTCCTGACGGAACTTGTCGTCGTCCGCGATGACCACGACACGCACTTCCTTGCCGGTACCGCGCGGGAGCGCGACGGCTCCGCGGACGGTCTGGTCGGTCTGCTTGGGATCGACGCCGAGCTTGAAAGCGATCTCGACCGTCTGGTCGAACTTCACGCTCGGGAGCTCCTTGAGCAGCGCGGCCGCCTCGGCCAGCGAGTAGCGTTTGAGCTTGTCGAAACGCTCCAGCTGTGCTCTGTAAAGTTTGCTTCTTTTAGGCATCTACCACCTCGATACCCATACTGCGGGCAGTACCCTCGATGACGCGCATCGCGGCTTCCTCGCTTCGGGCGTTGATGTCTTTCTTTTTCATTTCCACGATCTGCTTGATCTGCGCGCGGGTGATCTTTCCGGCCGATTCGCGGCCGGGGTTGTGGGACCCGCTCGGGATGTTCGCCAGCTTCTTGATGAGCTCAGCAGCCGGCGGAGACTTCGTGACAAATGTGAAAGAACGATCCTGGTAGACGGTGATCACGACCGGGATGATCATTCCGGCCTGTGACTGAGTCGCAGCGTTAAACTGCTTGCAGAAGCCCATGATGTTCACGCCGGCCTGGCCGAGCGCGGGGCCTACCGGGGGCGACGGTTTCGCATCGCCGGCCGGGATCTGCAAACGGATTTCCGCAGTTACCTTTTTCGCCATTTCTGTCTCCACACCGCAAGCTGGTACGAACCGGCAGGAATTCTCCCACCTTGCGGACTACGATATGTTTAGTATGTTTGTTCGGCCTGTGCGTCAATCTTCGCACGGACCGACCTGCCCAAACTCCAATTCAACAGGAGTATCCCGCTCAAAAATCGAAATCATCAGTTTGAGTTTCGCATGTTCGGGATCGACCTCGATGATCTTGCCGTCGGAACCGTTGAACACGCAGTCGCGGTCCTCGACTCTGACACGGGTGCCGACCACCAGCCACGAGGGCGGAGGCGGAAGCGTCGCGCCGTCCTTCAGCGTGTCGACCGTATGGAGAAGGTCTTCGACCTCCTCGTCGGTGATCGGCATCGGGTGTTCGGGATCGCCGACGATACGCGTCACGCCGGCGATGCCGCGCAGGAAATACCACACGACTTCGTTGATGGTCTCGCCGTCTTCCTTGTAAAGCTCCATCCGGACATACACGTAGTTCGGGTGGATCTTGGTGGTGACGGTGCGCTGCGTTTTCGGGTCAATGTACTTGTGAACGGGAATAATCACTTCATAGACGGGAACCGCGCCGGGTTCCTGCTGAAGCTTCGCCTCAATGGCTTCCTTGACCTTGTTTTCGCGGCCGGTACCGGTCTGAAGAACGTACCACTGGCCTTTGCTGCGGTCAACAGGTTCGAGCTGTTTTTCTTCTTCTGCTGTCATGGGATTCACCGGAACCGGTTAGAAAGAGGTTAAAAACGTGATGACGTGATAGAGGATCTGGTCCACCCCGAAGATATACAGGGAGGAGACAGCCATGACAACGAGGACCAGCACGGTGGACTCCAGGAGCTGTTCCCGGGTCGGCCAGGTGCATTTTCTCATCTCATCCATGGTCCGTTCAATGAAAGACCGAATTTTTCCGAAAAAACTGAGGTTGTTGTCCATAGCTTGCAAATGATGTTCACGGCTTTTGCGCCGTCCGGGCCCCGTCCGGAACCCGTTACTCGAATCCTCTGTCTGAAAATGAAATGGCAGGAGCGGAGAGTCTCGAACTCACGACCTGCGGTTTTGGAGACCGCTGCTCTACCAACTGAGCTACACTCCTGCGTAACGAACTGAAAACACGGGGAAGTCCCGCGCCTCATGCGGCACGCACGAACGGCGCGCCGGCGAGGTCAGCGGCATTCCTTGTGAATGGTATGCTTCCGTTCAAACTTGCAGAACTTCTTGATCTCGAAGCGACCGGGAGTATTCTTCTTTTCCTTGGTCGTCGTGTAGTTCCGGCGTTTGCACTCGGTGCATTCAAGAATGATGATTTCGCGCATGGCGGTATCTGCTTTCTTCGTCCGCCGCGGACCGACTCGCGCCGCCGGCCCTCCAAACGAGGCGAACCAGCGGCGGGGAAAATCCGCAGCGGGACGGAGTTGATGTTACTCGATGATCGTGTCCACGGTACCGGAGGCAACAGTGCGGCCGCCTTCGCGGATGGCGAAGCGCTGCTTTTCTTCCATGGCGATCGGGCAGATGAGCTCGACGGAGATGGTGACATTGTCGCCGGGCATGACCATTTCGGTGCCTTCGGGAAGGGTGATGACGCCGGTCACGTCGGTGGTGCGGAAGTAGAACTGCGGACGATAGCCGTTCATGAACGGGGTCTTGCGGCCGCCTTCCTTGTCGGAGAGGACGTAGATCGTGGCGGTGAACTTGTGGTGCGGGGTGATGGAACCCGGCTTCGCGAGGACCTGACCGCGCTGGACTTCTTCCTTCTTGGTGCCGCGGAGGAGGCAGCCGATGTTGTCGCCGGCCTGGCCCTGATCGAGGCTCTTGCGGAACATTTCGACGCCGGTGACGGTCGTCTTGCCGGTCTCGTGGATACCGACGATTTCGACGGGGTCGCCGACCTTGACGATACCGCGTTCGACACGGCCGGTGACGACGGTGCCGCGGCCTTCGATGCTGAACACGTCTTCGATCGGCATGAGGAAGGGCTTGTCGATGTCGCGGACGGGATCCGGAATCCAGCTGTCGATGGCGTCCATGAGCTCCTGGATGCAGGCGCAGGCGGGATCATCGGGGCTGGTGGCCTTCAGAGCGGGGAACGCGGCGCCCTTGACGATCGGGGTGTTGTCGCCGTCGAAACCGTACTTGGAGAGGAGCTCGCGGACTTCCATTTCGATGAGTTCGACGAGTTCGGGATCGGCGAGGTCCATCTTGTTGAGGAAGACGACGATGCGGGGCACGCCGACCTGCTTGGCGAGGAGGACGTGTTCCTTGGTCTGGGGCATGACGCCGTCGGCGCCGTCGATCACGAGGATCGCGCCGTCCATCTGGGCAGC
>JAFXUM010000060.1 GCA_017524965.1 Lentisphaeria bacterium
ATCTTCGGCGGCATGGACCACGAAAAACAGCGCCGCGAGCTCGACGCGCCCATCGACATCCTCGTCGGCACCCCCGGCCGCATCATCGACTATTCGCAGAGCGGCGACCTCGACCTCTCCAAGGCCGAAGTCCTCGTGATCGACGAGGCGGACCGCATGCTCGACATGGGCTTCATCCCGGACGTCCGACGCATCGTCTACCACCTGCCGCGCCCCGGCGTCCGCCAGACCATGCTCTTCAGCGCCACGCTCGAACCCGCCGTCCTGCGCCTCGTCGACTCCTGGATGAAGGACCCGGAATTCGTGGAGTCCGAGCCGCAGCACATCGTGACCGACCTCATCGACCAGCGGTTCTACGCCGTGCTGGACGAACAGAAGATGGCCGTGCTCCTGCACGTGATCCGCGAGGAGAAGCCGAACCGCATGATCATCTTCGGCAACCGCAAGGACAAGAACATGTCGGTCGCCGCCAAACTCTTCGAATACGGCGAGGACGCCGAGCTCCTGTCCGGCGACGTGCCGCAGGAAAAACGCCTGAAGATCCTCGACCGCTTCCGCGAGGGCAAGACGCGCATCCTCGTCGCCACCGACGTCGCCGCGCGCGGCATCCACGTGGACGGCATCAGCCACGTCGTGAACTACGACCTGCCCGAACAGGCCGACGACTACGTGCACCGCATCGGCCGCACCGGACGCGCCGGCGAACACGGCATCAGCATCAGCTTCGCCGACGAATTCGGCTCGTTCGTACTGCCCCAGCTGGAACAGTACACCAAGTGCGAGATCAAGACCGTCCAGCCTCCTCAGGAATGGCTGGAGCTCCCCGAAAAGACACGCGAACTCCCGCCCGAGGAACGCGCACGCATGAACCGCCGCCACGGCGGATCCGGCGGCGGACGTCCCCATCGAGGCGGCGGACGACGGGGCCGGAGATGACTATGCCGGGGGATATAAACGCCCCGTGTCCGAGCGAAGCCGGACACTGCCGCAGTGGAGACGCCGTCTCCCCTGGAATCACGGTCGTCCTGGACCGTCTCCGCAGCGCGCACAACACCGGCAACATCTTCCGTCTGGCGGAGGCGCTCGGCGCGAAAGAGGTGATCTGCTGCGGCTACACACCCTGTCCGCCTCACCCCAAGCT
Organism: Lentisphaeria bacterium; assembly: GCA_017524965.1. Taxonomy (GTDB): domain Bacteria; phylum Verrucomicrobiota; class Lentisphaeria; order Victivallales; family UBA1829; genus UBA1732. Next base: position 1,142 of record JAFXUM010000060.1, read on the forward strand.
CGCGAAGACCGCCATGGGCGCGGACACGATGGTCCCGAGCAGGTCGTTCCCGACCGTGCTCGACGCCATCCGCGCGCTCCGCGAGGAGACGCCCGGCATCGAGGTCCTCGCGGTCGAACCGCTTCCGGAGTCCGTCGACGCTTGGCGCTACCCGTATCGTTTTCCGGTCGCGCTGGTCTTCGGCAACGAAGCGCTCGGGATCTCGCCCGAGGCGCTGGAAGCCGCCGACGCGACGGTCGGACTGCCGATGTTCGGCGAGAAGGCGTCGATCAACGTGGGCAACTGCGCGGCGGTCGTCCTGTACGCCGCGGCCGCGAAATTCCTCGCGAATTCGCATAAGGAGATGACACCATGAACGTTCAACCCGGCAAAAACTGGAAGTTCTTCCTCTTCGGCCAGCACACGGAGGCGCTGCGCGACGACCTGAAACGCCGCGGCGCGCGCCTCACGGACGACCCCGGCGAGGCAGACCTCATCATCCCCTGCGGCGGCGACGGCACGCTCTTCACCGCCGAACTCCGCTGGCCCGGCTGCCTGAAATACCCCATCCGCGACTCCGCCACCGCCCCGCGCTGCCCCGCGCACGGCCTTGACACACAGCTCGACGCGTTCTTCGCGGGCGAACTGAAGACGACCCGGCTGCCGAAGCTCTCCGGCCGCGCGAACGGGCGCGAGCTCTTCGCCATCAACGACATCTTCCTGCACAACCAAATGCCCGTGACCGCGCTCCGCTACAGAGTCTCCATCGACGGCGCCATGTACGCCCGCGAGGTCGTCGGCGACGCCGTCGGCGCCGCCACCATCCACGGCTCCACCGCGTACTACCGGAGCATCACCCACAGCATCTTCCGCACCGGCATCGGGCTGGCGTTCAGCAACAGCACCGAGCTCGTCAACCACCTGGTCCTGCCCGAAAACTCCCTGGTCCGCATTGACATCCTCCGCGGACCCGCCGTCATGGTCGCCGACAACTCCGAGGAGACCGTGCCCGTCGAAGTCGGCGGATTCGCCGAACTCTCCATGTCCGACAAGTTCACCGACATCCTCGGCCTCGACCTCTTCATGTGCTCCGAATGCCGCCGCCTGCGCCACACGCTCCGCGACTCCACGCGCTTCATCGGCGGCGGCGAGGGAGGCCGCTGACCATGCGGATCCTCGTCACCGCGGGCCCGACGCGCGAGGCGGTCGACGCCGTCCGGTTCCTCAGCAACAAGTCCTCCGGCAGGATGGGCTACGCCCTCGCGAAGGCCGCGGTCGAGGCGGGTCACGACGTGATCCTGGTCTCCGGCCCGGTCGCGCTCACGCCACCGGACGGCCTGTTGGAATTCGTCCCGGTCGTCTCCGCCGCCGACATGGCGGACGCGGTCAAATCCCGCGCGGCGGACTGCGGCATGGTCGTGATGTGCGCGGCCGTGGCGGACTACACCCCGGCGCATCCGGTCGACCGCAAATTGAAGAAGGCGGACGGCAATCTCTTCCTCGAACTGAAGCGGACCGAGGATATTCTGAAGACGCTCGGGCAGCGGAAAAAGCCCGGACAGATCCTCGTCGGATTCGCCGCGGAGACCGACGGTCTCGAACAGTACGCCCGCGCCAAGCTCGCCTCGAAGAACCTCGACTGGATCGCCGCGAACGACGTGTCGCGTCCCGACCGCGGATTCGCCGCCGAGACCAACGCCGTCACGCTCTTCGCCGCCGACGGACGCAGGTTCGACCTCCCACTCCGGAGCAAGGACGCCCTCGCGAAAGAGATGCTGGCGATCCTGCTGCCCGCCTCCCGCTGAGATAACACGATGGCAAACCCGGTTCTGAGCTTGCGGACGAAACTGCGCGCCTGGCGCGAGGACCGTCTCGACCGGAAGATCGGCGGCATCTCGCTCTCCGAAGTGCGCGAATCGCGGTTCCAGGACCTCGGCGCGTACCCGACCATGAGCGCGGAGTACGGCGCGATCGAGATGATGTTCCGCGAGTTCCCGCTGGATGCGAACGATGTCTTCGTGGACGTCGGATGCGGATTCGGGCGCGTGATCAGCTGGCTCCTGCTCAAAAAGTCGCCCTGTAAGAAATACTACGGCGTCGAGCTGGACCCGGACGTCGCCGCGATCACCGAAAAGAGATTCAAAGAGTATCCGCAGGTTTCAATCCTGAACGGGAACATCCTCGACGTTCTGCCGCGCGACGGCACCGTCTTCTGGCTCTACAACCCGTTCGACGTCTGCGTGCTCGACGCGTTCCTCTCCAAGCTCGAATCCGGCCGCGAGACGAAAGCCTACGTGATGTATTACTGCGACTACCGGGCGTTCGCGCTGGAGGGTCGCCGCAACTGGAACCGTCTGCTGAAAGACGCCTGGCGCAATCCCCCGGAAAAGCCCCTGCCCTGGTCGATCTGGCTGTACCAGCCCGACTGGAACAGGGCCAGGACAAGTCCTGGACTGCGGTAGTGTCCGGCTACGCTCGCGCACAGGAACAAGTCCTGGACTGCAGTAGTGCCGTGCTTCGCGACGGCACGTGAGGCGGAGCCTCAACTGCAGTAGTGTCCGGCTGCGCCCGGACACGATGAATCCTACAGTTTTTTTGAAAAAAACGGGATGAAAACTTGACAAACGATATTCCATGAGATATAGTAAACAACAGGAAACCGTGGGAAACAACATGAAACGACCTGAAACACCGAAGAAAAAGACCTTTTGGATGCTTGATAACGTCAAGGCGTTTATGCGTAATCAGCCCGGCGAAGTCAAACAGGAGCTGAACGGCTTGATCTTTCAGCTTGAACGCAACGGCTTTCTGAATTACCCGAACGCGGAAAAAATTGAAGGGGAAGACCTGTTTGCCATTCGCGTTATCCAAACTGGCAACGTCCGCATCTTCTACGTGTACGGAATCAAAGATTTTGTGATCGGCATTCATGGCTACGTGAAGAAGACTGAACAGATACCTGCAAAGGAACTCAACGTCGCCCGCATAATTTTAAAGAAACTCATCCAAGGAGGGTTCATAAAATGAAATCGAAAGAAACCGAATACGAACACGCCGCATATCTGACAGACGAGGAAATCGAAGAACAGCTCCGCAAGCTGGGCGAACGGATCAAGTCCGGCATCCCGGACGAGGATGAACTGGAACGCGATGCTTATTTCAACGACCCGGCTAATGCTGACGAGGTCAATGCCATGTTCGAGCGGTTCCGTCTGCGTGAAGAACTCTACAAGGCCCGCCACGAGGCCGGATTGAGCCAGGCGGAGCTTGCAAAGAGGATGGGAACGAGCCAGACCTATATCGCGGCTCTGGAGCGAGGCCGGAAGAACGTTACGTTCGATACTCTTTCCAAATTCGCAAGAGCCTGCGGAAAAAGTCTCTCCATCAAACTTGCATAATCCACCAGGGCAAGCCCTGGACACACGAAGTGTGCCGAATAGTGCGCGGCTACGCTCGCGCACACATAGTGTTTCGGGTAGTGTCCGGCTACGCTCGGACACGGGGACAATCCTTTGATCCCCCCTAATTCCAGTCTACCAGAATATATTTAGCCAAAAACATGACAAACGGAATCATGAACACGAGAATGCACAGAATAACCAAAATGATCCGAAGCGCTATCGAATGTTCATCCAGGAGCGTTATGATTACCGTGATCGGGATGCTCAGCAGAAGTAAGCCAACAAGAACTCCTATATTCATAAATCACCTGTCCTGATCGTCATAGCGTTTGTTTCAACCAGGATAATATATCACATAAAAGAAGGATTGCAAGAGGACAGGAGAAAAAAGCTCTCAAAAAAAGTAAATCAATGTGTTTTGGATCGGATCAGCTTATCGTCTTCCTCCATGGGCGGGAACGTCCAGCAGGGTTTGGATGCAGCGTTCGAGTTCGTCCATGGTGTCGGCGGGATCAAAGGTCGCGTCCGGCCCGAAACACCTCACGACCTTGCCGTCACGGCCGACGACGTATTTCGTGAAATACCATTTGACCGGACCGAGCGCCGAATAGATCGCAGGCCAGTCCAAACGGGATTTCGGTTTCGCCATCTGCGGGAACGTCACGCCGTATTCGGACGTGCGGAAAGCATGGATCTCCTCATCGGTGCGCGAGGCATCCTGATTCGACAGGAACGGGCTGTCCGTGCTGTATGGATTCCCCGGATTCGTCCTAAAATCCGGAAAATCGAGTATCTCGAAGCCGCGGTCGTGGTATTTCCGGTAAATCTCTTCGAGGCGGGCATACTGCGGGGTAAAAAGATCGTCCGTGGCAGTATTCACCACGAGCACGACCTTCCCCCGAAGATCGGCGGTCCGGATGATCTGCCCGTCCCATGTGACAAGCTCGAAATCATAGAAGGACGGGGTCGTTTTTTTCGGTTCCACTACATCCCAGTTGCCGAGATCGCCCGCCAGATTCCGGGGTTCCATTCTTTCGCCTTTTCTCCCGTCGCCTTCTTTTCCGTCGGAGCCGAGCGAGTAAATGTCGAATTCACCGTGTTTGCCTGGGAAGACGTAATGAAATTCGTTGCCCCACGGGTCACGCGGAAGCGCCGGTTTGAGGTAGGGGCCGTCCCATTTTTCGGCGTGGTCGATATTCTCCAGCAGCCCCTGGAGTGAGGACGGGCATGTCCCGACATCAAGTTTGTACTGCCAGACCGCCTCATCAAGAAGCCGGATCAGCTGATAGGTGTCGGCATACTCCTGCACGCGTCTGTAGCTGGTGCGGAAACTGTTAAACAGGAAAAAAACGCCAGCAAGCCAGCAAAAGAGGCAAGCCGCAAGGACAATGATTATCACGCGGGTGCCGCCGCGCTTCTTCTTTGCGGGACTTGTTTCCTTGCCGGGATTATTGTTCATAATAAGCGGTTTTTCAGATATTGACGATTCTCAGGAACAAGTAAACATATCACCAAACTGGCGCAAAATCAAGAAAAGGATGAAACATTTCACCCAAAAAGGATGCAAACCTCAGAACAGCGTGGGCTGTTCGGGCTCGTCGCCCTCATCCGGCGCGGTCTTGCACGTCTTTTTCGTGTAGCGCCACGCCGCTTATTTCTTCGCGGATTTCTTCTGCGGAAGCCTTTGCGATAATCTTGCCGGGGCCTGTGCTCCCGGCTGACTTGCGGCGGAAGGCGCGGATTTCACCGGATTCTTCGACGACGAGGCAGATGCCGCGGGCACGGAGGGTCTTGCGGCTGGATTCGCCGGGACTGTTCCGGGTGCGACATTTCGAACGGACGCGGGCTGCCTTGAGAAAAAGTTCACTTCCGCGCTCCTCGCGTAAACGGAGACCTTCACCGGTTCTTTTACGGGCGGTTTTACGGCATTGTTCGCCGGGACTTTCGCCGACGCGGCGGTTTTCGCGGGGGCGGGCTTTGCGGCATTCTTCACCGCCGGGGCATCGTTCGGAGCAGGCAGGATCTTAAATGTTTCCGGTTTGTCTCCGACGGACTCGACGACGGCGGTCTTCGTATCGGGATCCGCCGAAACGATTTTGTAGGTCTCCTCTCCGGTCTTTTTCGAGCCGAGTTTGAACGTGGCGCCGACGGGAAACACGGACGTGCGGGCATCAACGGCATTGAGGAACCGTACGCGCGGCATGGGAAGATAAACGGGCTGGTTGAGACGGCAGGGGATACGTTCGCTCATGCCGACGTGCCGGATATAGACGACCGGTTCTGATAAAGAGTATCTGTTGTCAACTTCATCGACGATAAAACGCTCGCTGTTGTGCGTGAATGCGCTTCCGACGCGAACGATTTCCGTTTTTTTTCTGCCGTTGCGGACCGTGCCGAACGTGACAACGCGTACACCGGGCGCCGACACACCATCGACGGAAAGAAGCTCCAGCCCGGTGATGCGCTTCAGATTGACCGAGGAGACATAGATCCGCGTGATATACTTCGGGTGGCTGAGCGGATCGACCGGATTCGTGCCGGCCTTGTATTCCTGAAGCAAAGAGAATCCGTCGGCATCCTCGTCCGAATCGGAGGAGATGAAATCTGGCGAGACTTTGAATTCCCTTTCCCATTCGTCCGGGACGCCGTTGGAGTTCCGGTCGGACCTGGCGAAAAGCTCGGCGGAAGTCTCCGGGAATCTTTCCAGCACGGCCTTGATGATCTGCGCGTCCGACTGTCCGCTCCGGGCGATCTTTTCGAGTTCCTCCAGCCCCATCTTCCGGGCGAGGGAATCCTTGCTCGGGTACTTTTTCAGGATCGTGGTCTGCGCCGCGTCGATGACATCCAGAAGTTCATCCGCGACCGCAGGTGCGGCAGCCGTCAGGCAAAACGCAAAACAGAGCAAAAACAAAGTCGGAAAGCATCGGGGGTTCATGTCGTTTCTCCTCTCGTTGCGTTTCCGGGTTCTCCGGTTCGGGGGCGAAGTGCGGACGGGAGAACGGCGGAAACATTGCCGGATCGTCTCCGGCAGAACATATTATACCGCAAAAACGTGAAAATGAGAAGAGGGAAAAACGTTTTTTTCAAAAAAAAAGTCGGAAATCAGAACAGCGTGGGCTGTTCGGGCTCGTCGTCCTCGTCCGGCGCGGTCTTGCGCGTCTTTTTCGTGTGGAATTTCGCGTGACGTTCGCGAAGGATGGGGCGCGTGTAGGAGGGCATCCCGGCGTCGGCGATGGCATTTTCCTCGAGGTTTTCGAGGATTTCGCGGGCGCGGACGATCACATCGTTGGGGAGTCCGGCGAGCTTGGCGACGTGGATGCCGTAGCTCTTGTCGGCGGCTCCGGGGACGATCTGGCGCAGGAAGATGATCTGGTCGCCGTATTCGCGGACGGCGACGTTGTAGTTTTTCACGCCTTTGCGCGTGAGGGCGAGCTCGGTCATCTCATGGTAATGGGTGGCGAACTGGGTGCGGGCGCGGGCCGAGGGGTGGTCGAGGAGGTATTCGGCGACGGAGAGCGCGATGGAAAGTCCGTCGAACGTGCTGGTGCCGCGTCCGATCTCGTCGAGGATCACGAGGCTCTTGCTCGTGGCGTGGTTCAGGATGTTCGCGGTCTCGATCATCTCGACCATGAACGTGCTCTGGCCGCGCGCGAGGTCGTCCATGGCGCCGACGCGCGTGAACACGCGGTCCACGAGCCCGACGTGCGCCTCGTCGGCGGGGATGAAGGAGCCCATCTGCGCCATGATGACGAGGAGGGCGGTCTGGCGGATGTAGGTGGATTTGCCCGCCATGTTCGGGCCGGTGATGATCATCATGCGGTTGTCCGCGCCGTCGAGCAGCGTGTCGTTCGGCACGAAGCGTTCGGACTCCATGCGTGCGTCGAGCACGGGGTGGCGTCCGGCGACGATATGCAGGACGTCGTCGTCCGCGACGTGCGGGCGGCAGTAACGGTATTTGGAGGCGCATTCGCCGAGGGCGGTGAGGACGTCGAGGCGGGCGACGGAGAAGGCGGCCTTCTGGATTTCGCCGGTGAAGGTGCGCGCGTAGGTGCGGAGCTCGTCGAAGAGCTGTTTTTCGAGGGAGACGGCCTTGTCGGACGCGCCGAGTATCTTGCTTTCCATCTCCTTGAGCTCGGGGGTGATGAAGCGTTCGGCGTTGACGAGCGTCTGCTTGCGGACGTAGTCGTCGGGGACGCGCGCGAGGTTGCTCTTCGAGATTTCGATGTAGTAGCCGAAGACGCCGTTGAAATGCACCTTCAGGCTCTTGATGCCGGTGCGCTCCTGTTCCTTCGCCTGAAGCGCGGCGATCCAGGACTTGCCGTCGGTGATGGCGGACCGGAAGACGTCGAGGTCGTGGTTGAAGCCCTCGCGGATGAATCCGCCCTCGGCCATGTCCGCCGGGGGATCGTCGGCGATGGCGGCGAAGATGCGCGAGGTGAGCTCGGGGAAATCGCCGAGGCCGTCGCGGATGCGTTCGACGAGCGGCAGGTCGTAGGCGTTCAGGATCATCTTGAGGCCGGGCAGGACGGAGAGGCTGTGGCCGAGCGCGAGCAGGTCGCGCGGGGTGAGCGCGCCGGCGTTGAGCTTGGCGGTGAGGCGTTCCATGTCGCGGATGGAGAGGAGCGTCTCGCGGATCTCCTGCCGGGTCAGGACCTCGTCCTTCATCAGCCCGACAACGTCCTGGCGCTCCACGATCGCGTCGACGTCGCGGAGCGGTTTCAGAAGCCAGCTGCGCATGAGGCGGGAGCCCATGGCGGTCGAGGTGCGGTCAAGGATCTGCAGGAGCGTGCCCTCGCGACCGCCGCCGTGGAGCGCGTCGACGAGTTCGAGGTTGCGCTGGCAGACGGGGTCGAGTCCGAGGTATTTTTCGCTGTAGTTGCGGCGGATGGAGACGATGTGGCCGGTGCTGCGGCGGAGGTTTTCGGCGGCGTAGTGCAGCACGGCTCCGGCGGCGCGGACGCCGCACGCGCAGTCCTTCAGGCCGAAGCCGTCGAGCACGGACACGGAGAACTGGCGTTTCAGGAGCTCGGAGGTGTGTTCGTAGGAGAAAACCCAGTCGTCGAGCGGGGTCCAGAGGATCGGGCGGATCAGCACGGGGCGTCCGCCTGTCTGCTCCCACTGGTCGTAGAGCGAACGCGGGATGAGGCATTCGCGGGGCTGGAGGCGCTGGAGTTCGCTTTCGAAGGCTTCGCGCGTCTCGAGGCGTTCGGTCTGGAACTCGGCTGTGCTGATGTCGAGCCAGGCGAGCCCGTAGACGTCCCTGTCCTCCGCCACGACCGCGCAGAGGAAGTTGTTGTCGCCGGGCTTCAGGAACGACGCATCAAGGATGGTGCCGGGCGTGATGATGCGCGTGATGGCGCGCTGGACCAGGCCCTTCGCGAGCGCCGGGTCCTCCATCTGCTCCGCCACGGCGACTTTCAGCCCGGCGTCAAGCAGTTTCGGGATGTAGGCGTCGACGGCGCGGTACGGCACGCCGCACATGGGGTTGTTGGCGCGGTGGGTCAGGACCAGGTCGAGGATCGGGGCGGCGCGCAGGGCGTCCTCGAAGAACATCTCGTAGAAATCGCCGGCGCGGAAGAGCAGGATGGAGTCGGCGGGGGATTCCGCCTTCGCCTGAAGGTACTGCTTCATCATCGGCGTGATGTTCTTCTCGCCGAAGTCCTCGGGGGAACGCTGTTTCGGGGTCCTGCTCATGGTCGACGTGCGCCTGTGCCTCTGTGCCGCCTCAGAACGGAATATTGTCCAGGTCGTCGCCGTCGTCCGGTTCCGGGGCGCGGGCCGGCGCATTGTCGCGGGCGGGCGGGATGAAGGTGTCGCCGCCGTCGGCTTCGGGCTGGAAGGGCGCCCAGGTCTGGCCTTCGGGGCCGTCCTTCGTAAGGATCTCGATCTTGCGCTTGAGCGTTTCGAGCTTCTGCTGGCAGTAGACGGAAAGGCGTTTCGCCTCCTCGAACGACGCGATCACGTCCTCGAGGCGCGTGTTGCCGTTCTCCATGGACCGGACGAGCGATTCGAGCTTGGCCATGGCCTCTTCGAACGACATCTCCTGAGCGGGCGCGGAATCCTTTTCTGTCTGCGGCATCGTGCTGGTCTCCCCGTGAAAAAACGATCGGAATAAAAAACGTATCAGGAATTATACATCCGAAAACGGAATAGTCAAATGGAAAGCGGCGGAAAGGCGTTTTTTTTCCGAAAAAAGGAAAAAAGATGGGAAACGCGGCTTGATAAAAAGCAACGGAATGCTATATTATCGGATTGAAACTTTCCTACCCTTTACCACATACAAGAAAGGCACCCCCTACCATGATGATCAAATGCCAGAAGTGCGGCTTCGAGAACCAGATGGGCTGCATCTTCTGCCGTGAATGCGGCGAAAAGCTGGATATGGATGCGATCGACCCGAACAAGCTTCAGAAGGACGTCAACAAGGAAAAGAGCGTCAAGCTCGCGAAAAAACGCATCAAAAGCGCGATCTCGTCCTCGATCGGCCTCATCATCGTCCTCGCCTTCCTCGGCGTGGTCTTCTACAACGGCGGCCTCCGCAAGTACGAGGAGCCGGAAGTCGCCGACGCGGCCGCGAACCAGAAATACAACGCCGCGGCCACCGGCAGCGCCGTCGGCAAGGTGAAATACACCTATCCCGAGCTCAACAAGATGTTCAAGATCAAGGTCGTTGACCCGATCGGCGAGATCCCGTCCTTCGCCAAGATCACGAACGCCGAGATCGCGTTCGACGAGGCAAAGAACCAGCCGGTGATCTACCTCTGGATCTCCATCAAGGAGAAAGTGCCGGTGATCTACACCATCCACGGCGACATCGTCTACAACATCCCCTCCGAAGACGCGAAGGAAGCCCAGTCCCAGCCGCTCTCGGTCAAGGTCAAACGCCTCGACATCGGCCGTCTCCCGCTTTTCGTCAGCACCCACACCTTCCTCGACGGTTTCCAGTCTCTCCTGGAGAACGACGAGATGAAGGATTTCTTCGCCCGTGCCAGAAACGTCGAGTTCACCGCCGAAGGCATGAGCGTCGAATTCTCCAAGAACGGCCCGACCACCGCGCCGTCCTCCCTCGCCCCCAAAGCCTCCGCTTCCGCTGGCGTCGCAGCCCTGAAGGGCGGCTCCACCGCCGCGGTGGTCGACGAAGAGGCCGCCGAACGCAAGAGACAGCTGGCTGAGGAAAAGAAGCGCAAAGCCGAAGAAGCGGCCGAGAAGAAGAAACAGGCCGAGGAAGAGCGCAAGCGCAAGATCGAGGAATACAACGAGAAAAAGAAACAGGAAGCCGAGGAACGCAAGCGCAAGGCCGAGGAAGAGCTTGAACGCAAGAAACAGGAGAAGGAAGAGCGCGAACGCCAGATCCGCGAGGAAAACGAGAGAAGAAGACAGGAGCGCGAAGACCGCCGTAACAACAATAACAACTACAACAACCGCAATTCCCGCAGCAGCAGGAATTCCCGCAACAACCGCTGGTAATCCTGTTTCCGCAGAGGCCGCCGGCTCATGTCTGACCCAGGTGCACAGGACCGGGAAAGATTCCGGGAAATCTTTCCGTTCGAACCGCATTTCCTCGAAGTCGACGGCCAGAACCTGTGTTATTTCGATGAAGGGACCGGCCCCGCGCTGGTCCTCATCCATTCCTGCCCGATGTCGGCGTTCGCGTTCCGCAGCGTCATCCGGGAATTCCGCACGACCATGCGGGTGGTCGCCTACGACCAGCTCGGATTCGGGCGTTCGGACAAGCCGCTCCATTTCGACTACCGCATCGAGAACCATATCGAGCATCTGGAGCGCCTGCTCAACCACCTCGGGATCACCGACCGCGTCACGCTCGTGATGCACGGACGCGGCGCGGCCATCGGCATGGGTTACGCCGCGCGCCACCCGGAAAGCGTCGATTCGTTCATCGTCATGAACGCCATGTCGTTCTCCGATTTCTCGCTGCCGTTCCGCCTCCGCATCTGCAAGATACCGGTCCTCGGAAACATCCTCGTCAACAAGTTCAATTTCTTTCTCCGGCCGCCGCACCGGTACCCGAAGATCGTCCGCGACGCCTACCTCATGCCGTTCCCGCGGAAGGAAGACCGCTGCGCCCTCATGGAGTTCATCAACTCCCTGCCCTGCGCCCCGGAGGACAAGTCGGCGCAGTCCATGATCGAGATCGAGACGGCGATCTGGTCGCTCCGGGAAAAACGCGCGCTGATCCTGTGGGGCGGGCGGGACTGGCTGTACACGAAGCGCGCCCTGCGGAAATGGAGGGAGTATTTCCCGTCCGCGAAAGTCGTCATACTGCCCCTCGCCGGGCGCTTCCTCATGGAGGACGATCCGGCGGAGTTCATCACCAATGTCAGGGAATTTTTCGAAGAAGGAAAGACACGTCAATGACAAGAGAAGCCATCCAGCTTGAAATGAATTTCGACGGGACCGAGGAGAACAGGTTCAAACAGCGTTTCGATCTCGGCGAATTCCAGCTCATCGCGGAACTCCCCGTCCCGTCCGCCGACACACCGCTGGCCGACGCCGTGCGCCGCGCCTCGGATTTCGAGTATCTGGTCCATTCGCAGGAACACCCGAAGGCGTCCATCGCGTTCATCAGCGAGGCTCCCTCCGGCTACGCGCTCGACATGGTCCAGTTCGCCACGGAGCTCTGCAAATACTCCCGTGACCGCCACATCCTGTACCTTCACGGCCGCGACCACACGGTCAAGGACATTCTGGAATCCGTCCGGCACGCGCATTCCGAAGGGTTCAAAAACTTCTGCGCGGTGACCGGCGCGGCGCACGACGGCGAGGACGAGGCCGAAATACGCAAACATGTGTTTCTGGAAAGCGTCAATATGCTCGGCGCGATCCGCGACGCCGGACTGCCTTCGGTCTCCGTCGGCGCGACCGTCAATCCGTACCAGTACACGCCGGAATCCGCCTACGCGCAGTCGTTCAAGATGTTCCGCAAGCTCGCAAACGGCGCGGACTACCTCGTCGCGCAGTACGGCTGGGACATGATGAAGCTTCAGGAGCTGATCTGGAACCTCTTCCGCCGCGAGATCAACATCCCGACCGTGGCGCGCCTGATGTTCCTGACGCCCGACAACGCCGAGCTGCTCTGTTCCGGCATGTTCCGCGGCGTCCACATCTCGCCGGATTTCGAAAAACTGCTGAAGAACGAACGCGACCACTCGTTCGCGCAGTTCGAGTCCGCCCAGCTTCGCCGCATCCAGATCCACGCAGCCGGGGCCCGTCTGCTCGGCTTCAGCGCCGTCCAGATCGCGGGCGTCACGAACGTCTCGCTCCTCGAGACCATCTTCCAGAAGGTCCGCGAGGCGTTCCAGGAATTCCGGACCTTCGAGGACTGGCGCGCGGCCTACCGCGAGTATTACGACCGTCTCGACATGGCGCCCTACCCGAACGAATTCTACCTCTTCGGCAATCTGCTGGAATCCGACCTTCCGGCCGATCAGCTGTCCCTCGCGGCCGGGATACGTCCCCTGACCCGTTCCGAAAGATTCCGCCGCAACCTCGCCGGGGCGCTTTTCGCGAACGCCGGCAACCTGCCCGCGCAGGAACGCCGCCTGACCAAAAAGCTCCTCGTTTCCTGCCGCGGATGCGATCTGTGCAGACTGCCGATGACCGACTACGTCTGCCCGGAGACCTGCCCGAAGGGACTCGCGAACGGCTCCTGCGGCTGCAACAAGGCGGACGGCGGATGCGAACTCATGAATGCGGAATGCGTCTTCGCGAAACGTCTCAGGATCGCGGACAGCCGCATTGATTATTCCTCCCTCGAAGAAGGCGCGGTCCCGCCCGTCGAAAGCCGTCCCTGATCCCGGCTTTTCTCCCCCCCTCGTCTCAAAAAAAAGAAACCCTCCGGCGAACCGGAGGGCGGAAGATCATAACGATCGAATTGGAAGGCCCGGACGGGACGAAACACCCGCCGACACAGGTTTTTCAGGGAGAAGCCTGTTCCTTCCGGACAGTGCCCGTCCGGACGGATACCTGCGGAAAGCGGAAACTCCCGCGGCCTTGAAAAGAACTCACTCGGCCTTTGCGGCGACCAGCGCGGCAAGACGGGATTTCTTGCGGTTGGCCTTGTTCTCGTGGATCACGCCGACCTTGACAGCCTTGTCGAGGGCGGAGCATTCCTTGCGGTACAGCTCGGCGACGGCGGCCTTGTCATCGGAAGCGGCGGCCGCGCGGAAGGTCTTTTCGAGCGTGGCGAGCGCGTTTCTGTGGGATTTGTTTTTGATGCGGGCTTTTTCGCTGTTGCGCTGCGTCTTCACAGCGGACTTGCGGACATACGTTTTGGGCATGGGTGTTACCTTTCGGTTTTCGATATGTTTTCAGACAAATTGTGTATCAAATCAAATTTTTGAATTAACAATATAGCACGTACTGCCCTGTTTTTCAAGAAGGAAAGCGGAAAAAGCGACGTTTTTTTTCGTTTTTCCGCTTCCCGCCGAAGATTTTCCGCTTTTTATTATAGAATACACTTGAACTATCTTCTATTCGATGCTATTGTATTAATGTTGTGATTCGCATTCGCGGATCCCGGTACAAAGACGACGGACCGCGCCGCGAGGCGCATCCGGTCATGCAGGAAACCGCCAGACCCTTTGAAGCGGAAGGCTGCGGAACCGAAAATCGGTTCGCGCGGCCGGACGGCCGGGGGTCTGTGGGGTTCTTTTGCATTTGCGTCCGGGACTCCGGTGCGGAAAACGGCACGAAACAAGCAGGAAAGCCGGACGGCGCGAGCCGTCCCCACCCCCGCATCACGATACAAACAACGAACCCTGTGGAGGTCACTATGAACAACAAGGAACTACTGGCCATGCTCGAATACATTGAGCAGGAACGCGGCATCAGCAAAGAGCAGGTGGTCAAGGCACTGGAACAGGCAATTCTTTCCGCATACAGGAAAAGCGCCCATCCCGCGAGCGATCTGAACGTAACAGTCAATCTCCGGACCGGCGAACTGAAGGCATGGGCGCGTCTGAAGGTCGTCGAGGAGTTCCCGACCGACGATGAGATTCTCCTGGCAAACGCCCTGAGACGCATCCCCGGCGCGAAGGTCGGCGACATCGTGGAATGGGAAGTCACGGCCGCGGATTTCGGACGCATCGCCGCGCAGACCGCGCGCCAGACCATCGCCCAGCTGCTCCGCAAGGCGGAAGTCGACACGCTCTGCGACGAGTTCAAGGACAAAGTCGGCGAGATCGTGACCGGCAAGGTCCATCACGCGGACGCCGGCGGCATCGTCGTCGAGATCAAGAATTCCCAGGGCATCATCGCCGGACGCGACCGCATCCCCGGCGAACAGTTCTCCGCGAACGACCGCGTCAGCGCGCTGCTCGTGAAGATCGAGATGGAAGGCTCCGGCCCGAGCCTCATCCTCTCCCGGACGTCCAACAACTTCGTCCGCCGTCTCTTCTACCGCGAGGTCTCCGAAATCCGCGACGGCGTGGTCGAGATCGTCGGCATCGCCCGCGCGCCCGGATCCCGCACGAAAGTCGCCGTCAAGTCCAACGATCCGCGCGTCGATCCCGTCGGCGCCTGCGTCGGCATGCGCGGACTCCGCGTCCGCAACATCACCAACGAGCTCGGCAACGAGCGCATCGACGTGATCCCGTACAGCAGCGACCTGAAGACGTTCATCGCGAACGCCATGCACCCGGCGAAACTCATCGACATCGAGCTTCACCCCGAGAGCAAGACCGTCATCCTCCACGTCGACCAGGAGAACTCCCGTCTCGCGTTCGGACGCAAAGCGCAGAACGTCCGCCTCACCCAGCGCCTCATCCAGTGGAACATCAACATCGTGATCGAGGAGAGCGAGGAGGAGGAATTTGCCCGCAAGAAACAGGAAGCCGCCACGAACCTGGCCGGGCTCGCGGGCGTTTCCGAAGAGGCCGCCGCAGCGCTCGTCGAACACGGCTATCTGACCATCGAAGGGCTCTGCAACGCTTCCGAGGAAGACCTCGCGGCCATCGCCGAACTCACCGACGCGGACCGCGCGGCCATCGCGCAGGCCGTCGCCGCGGCGAAGACAGCCGCATCCGCGGAGACTCCGGCCGAAAACGCCGCCGAAGAGACGGCCGCACAGGCTCCGGCCGAAGACGCCGCGCAGGAAAGCGAACAGCCGTAACGACGGCGGAACCATGTGATTTGAGGAGTACCCCATCATGGCTGGCAAAAGCATCAGAATCAGAGACTGGGCCGCGCAGTACGGCCTTCAGAACAAAGACGTGATCGCCGCGCTCGACGCGTTCGGTTTCCCCGGCAAGACCGCGTCCTCCAATCTCCCCCCGGAGGCGATGGACCGTCTTGTCGCTAAATTCAACCTCAAAGCAGCTGAAAAACCCGCGTCCGGGGCCAAGCCCGCGCAGGCCGAAAAGGCGGCGAAACCCGCCGCTCCGAAGAAGGCCGAAGAACCGAAGAAGGAACCGGCGAAGGAGCAGCCGAAGCAGGCTCCCGCGCCCGTTCAGCCGAAGCCGCAGGCACAGGCTCCCGTTCAGCCGAAGCAGGCTCCCGCGCCCGTTCAGCCGAAGCCGCAGCCCGCGGTTCAGCCGAAGCCGCAGGCACAAGCTCCCGTTCAGCCGAAGCCGCAGCCCGCGGTTCAGCCGAAGCCCCAGCATGTCCTCGGCGGCAATGCCGCGAAATTCTCGTCCGACCTCGACGATGCGGACGACGTCATGCCGGGCCACCGCGAGAAGTTCAACCATCCCGGCGGCGGCAAGAATTTCCGTCACGAGACGCGCGGTCCCGGTCACGACAACCGGGACAACCGGAATCGTGACAACCGCGACAACCGCGACAACCGCAACCGCGACAACCGGGACAACCGGAATCGTGACAACCGCGACAACCGCGACAACCGTGACAACCGGGACAACCGCGACAACCGCCCGAACAACGAGCCGCAGGCCCCGAACAACGTCCCCGGCCGCGAGGTGCATATCAAGACCCCGATCGTGGTGAAGGCGCTCGCCGACGCCATCGGCCGCAAGCCGAACGAAGTCATCATGAGCCTCATGATGATGAACGTGCTGGCGAACATCAACCAGACCGTGGAGTCCGAGGTCGCCCAGAAGCTCGCCGAGAAATTCGGCTGCAAGCTCATCGTGGACCATCGCGACAAAGATCTCCACATGCTCAAGAACGAGGTCGAAGAGGCCGTCGCGCCCGAAGACCGCGTGTACGCCTGCGCCGAATCCGAGCTCAAGGAGCGTCCCCCGATCGTGACCTTCATGGGCCACGTCGACCACGGCAAGACCTCCCTTCAGGACTGCATCCGCAAGACCCACGTGACCGCGTCCGAAGCCGGCGGCATCACACAGAGCATCGGTGCGTCCGTCGTCAACCTCGACGGCAAGAACATCACGTTCGTCGACACCCCCGGCCACGAGGCGTTCACGCAGATGCGCGCCCGCGGCGCCAACGTGACCGACATCGTTGTGCTGGTCGTGGCGGCCGACGACGGCTTCATGCCGCAGACGATCGAGGCGCTGAACCACGCCAAGGCCGCCAAGGTGCCGATCATCGTCGCCGTCAACAAAATGGACCTCCCCGAGGCGAATTTCGACCGCGTCCTGCGCAACATGCAGGAACACGACCTGATGCCGGAAGACTGGGGCGGACAGACTGCCGCCATCAAGGTCTCCGCACGCACGGGAGCCGGCATCGACGACCTCCTCGAACGCATCCTGCTCGAAGCCGAAATGCTCGAGCTGAAGGCGAACCCGAAGAACCCGGCGCAGGCGTTCGTGCTCGAATCCGAGCTGGAACAGGGCCTCGGCGCGACCGCGAACGTCGTCGTGAAGAACGGCACGCTCCGCGTCGGCGACGCCATCATCTGCGGCCAGTATTTCGGCAAGGTCAAATCCCTGATCGACAGCCGCGGACACCGCGTCCCGCTCGCCGGTCCCAGCACCCCGGTCAAGGTCGTCGGACTCTCCGGCGTCCCGCCCGCGGGCACCAAGCTCGCCGTCTGCGAATCGCTCGCCGTCGCGAAGTCCCTCGGTGAAGCCCGCGAGGCGCAGAACCGCGTGGAGACCCTCTCCGCGAAACCCGTCGCCGCCGGACTCGAAGCCCTCTTCTCCCAGATGGAGGAGGGCAAGCGCAACGACCTGAAGGTCGTCGTGAAGGCCGATGTCCGCGGCTCCGTCGAAGCGATCGTGGAGTCCCTGAAGAAGAAATCGAACCCGAAGATCAGCATCGAGGTCATCCATTCGGACGTCGGCGCCATCACGGAAAACGACGTGATGCTCGCCAGCAGCGCCAACGCCATCGTCCTCGGCTTCCACGTCCGCGTCAATCCCGGCGTGAACGACCTCGCCAAGAAGGAACGCGTCGAGATCCGCCTGTACAGCATCATCTACGAGCTGCTGGAGGACATCGAGGACGCCATGGCCGGCCGCCTGGAACCCGAAAAGCGCGAAAAGGAGCTCGCCACCGTCCGCATCCTGAAGATCTTCCACCTCTCCAACGGGTCCGACATCTGCGGCTGCATCGTCGAAAAGGGCACCGCGAAGGTCGGCGCGAAGGCGAGGGTCTTCCGCGGAAAGGAACTCCTGTTCAACGGCGAGGTGCGTTCCCTCCGCCACCTCAAGGACGACGTCCGCGAGGTCCGCGCCGGCATGGAGTGCGGCATCCGTCTGGACAACTTCGCCGATTTCGACGAGGGCGACACGATCCAGCTCTACGAGATCGAACTGAAGAAACAAACACTGTAAGACCCAGGGAGGCTTCATCATGCCTCGAAACAACAGAAAACACCCGGTCGCCTCGGTCGACCGTCTCGTCCGCGTCAACGAGCTGCTCAAACGCGTGCTCGCCGACCTGCTGGAGACGCTCGGATACAACGAGGAACAGGGCAAGATCATATCCATCAC
>JAFXUM010000061.1 GCA_017524965.1 Lentisphaeria bacterium
ATCTACGACGAGCCGAAGGACTGCAAGGACTGCTTCAACGAGTCGTACGGATGCTTCATGATGCACTGCGGGCTGACTGCTATGGGCAACCCGACGGCGGAGGACGACCATGTCGGACACGCCGAGCTGCCGATAATCCGCTACCGCGAGGCGTATCTCGAATTCGGGAAGGACAGGCTGGGCGAGTATGTCGCCGTGGGCGGAACGGCGCGCCACGATATGTGCTTCACGTACAGCTACGAGTTCTCGCCGCGCGTTGTCCTGCGCAGGGGCGAGGCGAGGCTTGAGATATCCGCGACGGCGAAGAACCTCAAGGACATCCCGCTGGAATACTACTACCTCTGCCACGTCAACCACCGTCCCGTAGACGGATCGAAGATCGTGGAGTCGCCGCTGAAGCGCGCGCCTATAGTCAACCACGAAGTGCCGGAAGGGTACTACAGGCCGTGGGGGGACGCCACCAACGCATGGCTCGCCGTCCTCGACAAGGACTTCAAGGCGCAGTCCGTCGTCGGTGCAAAGGGCGAGAGAGTCCTCATCACGTTCCCCGTGCCCACGTTCACCTACCGCCTCATCCGCCGCGCCGCCGAGGCGCTCGGCATCTGGCGTTTTCCGGACGAACGCCCGATTCAGCTTGAGGATGCCGTCCGCCTCTGCGCCGAACACGGCGAGGTGATCGCGAAGCGTCTGAACCGGGCGATCCTGCTGACACAGGGGATCATACTAGCTCGGGAGGACAAGTCCTCCACTGCGGAAGTGTCCGGCTGCGCTCGGACACGGTGAAAACACACGTTTCACGTCCTTTTTCGCGCGCGAACTTGACGAACCGTCTTTTTCGTGCTACATTATTCTGCAACTAGTTTTCCATCACCCACCCGCGAAAGGCCGGCCATGCTGAACACTGTCATCCTCGGAGCAGGAGCCATGGGCTGTCTCTATGCTTCCTACCTCTGCAAGAACCCGAACATCAACCTCACGCTGTTCGACCACCGCACCGCGAAAGTCGACGAGATCAACAAAAACGGCCTCATGATGATCGAAAATGACGAGGAGGTCCCGTTCAGCGTCCCGGCGAAAGTCAGCGGCCGCGGCCGCAACGAGCCGGTCGACATCCTGCTCATCTTCGTGAAGGCGCACCAGACGTACGCCGCGCTGAAGGCGAACCGGTCGCTCATCGGCCCGAAGACGGTCGTGGTCTCGCTTCAGAACGGCATGGGGAACTACCTCGAGATCGTGAAGTTCGTGCCGCTCGACCGCATCGTGATCGGCACCTCGAACCACAACAGCACGCTCCTCGGCAGCGGACGGTTCCTGCACGCGGCGGACGGCAAGACCATCATCGGCGCGTTCAGCAAGGATTCGCCGCACGTGGAGCTGATCCGCTCGATCTTCGCCGAAAGCGGCCTCGACATCTCCGTGTCGAACGACGTCCGCGTGCTCATCTGGCGCAAGCTGCTCGTGAACATGTCCATCAACCCGCTCACCATGCTGCTCGAGGTCAAAAACGGGTTCATCCAGTCCAACCGCCCGAGCTGGGACATCGTGCGCCAGATCGTCGACGAGGGGCTGACCGTGGCGAAGGCCGACGGGATCGACTTCGACCGCGAGGAGATCCTGGAGCTGGTGCACAAGATCTGCGTCCTCACGCGCACCGGGTGTTCCTCCATGTTCCAGGACCGCATCCACAAGCGCCGCACCGAGATCGACTTCATCAACGGCTCGGTCGTCTCGCTCGCGCGCAAACACGGCATCCATGTGCCCGTGAACGCCCTGCTCGTCCAGCTGGTCCATGCCGTCGAGGACTCCTGTTCCGACGAGTAACAGGCAGAACGCCCGTCAAGCTGTCTTCCGCGGCGTATGACGCGTGCAAAGCAACCGATCCCTAAAACGATCCGTCCCGCCCTGCAACGGCGCGGGAAGGGGCCTTTGCGCGCATTCGCGGCATATCACGCCGTCGACATCACACCAATCTATCTTACCAGTTGGACTTTGTCCGGACGCGAAAAGCCGCCGAACGGAATGAATTGAGGCGACACAAAAAAAAACGGGGTCCCTTTTGAGGGGGATCCCGGAAGAGAATACCGTAAAACGGTACCGGTGAACTGCGGATTAGACAGTCTTGCCGGAGATGACGCCGTGGCCGTGGAAGGTACGGGTCGGGGCGAATTCGCCGAAACGGTGTCCGACCATGTTCTCCGTGACGAACACGGGAACGAAGATCTTGCCGTTGTGCACGTTGAAGGTATACCCGACGAACTCGGGGAGTACCATGGAACGGCGGGACCAGGTCTTGATCGGCTTCTTGGCGCCGCCGGCCTTTTCCATGCGTTCGACTTTTTCGACCAGATGATAGTCCACAAACGGACCTTTTTTGATAGATCTGCCCATAGGTTACTTTCTCCTGCGTTCGACGATGAACTTGTTGCTCGGCTTCTTCGGGTGACGGGTGCGTTTGCCCTTGGCAAGCTGACCCCAGGGGGACACGGGGTGACCGCCGCCGGAGGAACGGCCTTCGCCGCCGCCCATGGGGTGGTCGATCGGGTTCTGGACGACGCCGCGGACGTGCGGGCGGAAGCCTTTGTAGCGGGCTTTGCCGGCCTTGCCGAGGGAGACGTTCATGTGATCGAGGTTGCCCACCTGGCCGATGGTGGCGAGGCAGTTGATGTGGAACATGCGGACTTCGCCGCTGGGAAGCTTGACCTGGCAGTAGTCGCCTTCGCGGGAGCGGAGGATGGCGTACTGACCGGCGGAACGGACGATCTTGCCGCCGCGGCCGGGGGTCATTTCGATGTTGTGGATCTGGAGTCCCAGGGGGATGTTCTTCAGCTGGAGCGCGTTGCCGGGTTTGATCTCGGCGCCGGCGCCGGAGGCGATGACCTGACCGACCTTGAGGCCGACGGGCGCGAGGATGTAGGACTTCGTGCCGTCTTCGTAGCAGATGAGGGCGATGAACGCGGAGCGGTTCGGATCGTACTCGATCGCCTTGACGGTCGCGGGACCGGTCTTGGTGCGGTTGAAGTCGATCTGGCGGTAGGCGCGCTTGTTGCCGCCGCCGCGGAAGCGGACGGTCATGCGGCCGACGTTGTTACGGGCGCCGGTGGAGCGGATGCCCTTGGTGAGAGCCTTCTCGGGAGCCTTCTTGGTGAGCTCGGCGGAGTAGTCGACGACGCCGATGTAGCGGCGGTTGTTCGTCGTGGGCTTGTAGGTTTTGATCGGCATTTGCGTGTCTCCTTATGCGAGCTCGATCGTGCCCTCGGCGAGGGTGACGATGGCTTTTTTCCAGTTGGAACGGCGACCGCGGACGGGGGATTTTCCGACGCGTTTGAGCTTGCCGGTGTAGTTCATGATGTTGACGGACTTGACCTTCACGCCTTCGTAGATGTCTTCGACGGCGGCGGCGATCTCGGTCTTCGTGGCGCAGGAGCAGACCTTGAAGGAATACTGGTTCGCACCCTTGAGAAGCGTGCACTTCTCAGTCATCATGATGTGCTTGATGATGTCGTAGGAAGATTTCATTTGCTCACCTTCTCAATGCGCTTGACGATCACATCCATGGCATCCTTGCTGCAGACGAGCATGTCAGCCCAGAGGACCTGGTAGGTATTGACCGCGGAAGCCTTCATGAGGCAGACGGCGGAGAGATTGCCGGTGGCGAGGATGGCGTTTTCCTCGTAGTCGGCAACGACGCAGAGGATCTTGCCGGTGGCCTTCAGGGCGTTGAAAGCGGCGACCGCTTCCTTCGTCTTCGGGCTTTCGAACTTGACGTCGTCGACGACGATGACGCCGGCGTTCTTCACGGTCTCGGAGAACGAGCGCTGGAGAGCGAGTCTGCGGACCTTGGCGTTGATCTTGGTCGCGAAGCTGCGGGGGGTGGGGCCGAACGCCACACCGCCGTGACGCCAGGAGGCGTTACGGGAGGATCCGCTGCGTGCACGGCCGAGGCCTTTCTGCTTGAAGGGCTTGCGGCCGCCGCCGGAAACCTGGCCGCGGGTCTTGGTGGAGGCAGTGCCTGCGCGGCACGCGTTGAGGAAGGACACGACGGTGTCTTTGACCGCCTGGGAGCCCTTCTCCAGTTCGAGGGCGGTATCGGGGAGCTCGTAGACTCCGACCTTTTCGCCCTTCATATTGAGAATATCGAGATTCATAACGTGTCACCTTGTAAGTTTGGGATTATTTCTTGATCGCTTTTCTGACGAGTACGGTGCCGCCGTTGGGTCCGGGGATCGCCCCACTTACAAAGATCAGATTTTCCGCGGAATCGACTTTGACAACGCGCAGGTTCTGCACAGTGCGCTTCACGCTGCCGTGCTGACCGGGCATTTTCTTGCCTTTGATGATGTTGCCGGGGGATTCACGGCATCCGATGGAGCCGGGCTTTCTGTGCCAGCCGCCGCCGTGTCCGTCACGACCGCCTTTGAAATGATGGCGGACCATGACGCCCTGATAGCCGCGTCCCTTGGTCACGCCGGTGACGTCGAGATATTCACCTTCCTCGAAGATGCCGGCGCCGATCTCGGCTCCGATCTCGAACTTGGAATCGTCGGTAATGCGGAATTCCTTCATGATGGACGGAGTGTTGACTCCGGCCTTTGCGGCCTGGCCGGCAACTGCCTTGCCTGCATTTTTCGCTTTCCGGGAACCAAATCCGAAAAGCACGGCGGAATAGCCGTCGCGTTCCACATTCTTCACGTCGATGACGACGCACGGGCCAGCCTGAACGACCGTCACAGGGGTCAGCACACCCTTGTCGTCGTAAAGCTGAGTCATCCCGACTTTCTTTCCGATCAAACCTTTCATGTTGTTCTCCTTTCAGGCACATGTCCTCAATCGGAAAAGGACCTTGGTGCCGGATTGCCGGTCAGCGCCCGAACCGTTCGGGCGACGACCTGTTCAGCGGCTGCGGATCAGCCGCCGATCTTGATGGAAATATCCACGCCCGCGGGGAGGCTGAGCTTCTTCAGCTCGTCGACCGTCTTGGCGGTAGGATCGATGATGTCCATCAGCCGCTTGTGCGTGCGGATCTCGAACTGCTCCATGGACTTCTTGTCCACGTGCGGAGAGCGGTTGACGGTGAAACGTTCCACCCGGGTCGGCAGCGGGATCGGACCGGCAACGCGGGATCCGGTGCGGCGGGCGGTGTTGAGGATTTCCGCGACCGACTGGTCGAGGATGCGGTGTTCGTAGGCCTGAAGTTTAAT
>JAFXUM010000062.1 GCA_017524965.1 Lentisphaeria bacterium
CCCCAGCGGTATTCCGAGTACAGGGCGGACGTCGGGTCCTTGATCGTCTCGCACATCGGGTATTTCGCGTAATTGAGGCCGGGATCGTTTTCGCACGACGGATGCACGTCCAGATAATTCCCGATCATGTTGCCCAGCACGTTCGATATGGCGTTCGTGATGAGGTTCACGCCGCTTTCCATGAGGTTCATGTCGGAGGACGACGTCCCGCCGAACACACCCCCGCCGCCGCCTCCTCCGCCGGCGCCGTCAAGAGGACTGCTGTACGGATTCTCCTTGCCTTCCTCCTGCTGGCTGTCGTGGATCTCCTTCATCCTGTCTTCCAGGTCGTCCCGGTTGTCGATGCCGTGCGACGAGCCTTTGCTGCCGCCGCCGCCCATGGACCCGCTCAGGAACCCCTTCGCCATGTTGGTCAGGTTGTTCGTGATGTTCATGAAATCCAGCAGATGGTTGCCGCGCCACACGGCGCTGCTCTGGTCGCCGCTGCCGCCGGAAACGAATCCCGCGTTGTTTTCGTTCAGGTTGGCGTCCTTGTAGACGCGCTGGATGCCGAGCATGCCCTCGTCGCGGATCATCGTGGCCTTGTGGAATTCGGAAGACTCGGCGAACGAAACGCCGCTCAGTTTGGAATCGTAGGAATGGTCCTTCCCGTCGGAATACAGCCCCTTCCCGCGGATGAACCACTGGTCCAGGCCGGCGGCCAGGCCGTTCGGTCCGAGGATCGGGAAGTGGTCCGGCAGGGATTTCGAGACGGACTCCGCGTCCGGCATGTTCAGGAACAGCATCTCCTCGGCCTCGGTGTTGTGGAGCGGGGAGAAGAACGATTTGGGCGCGGCGTTTTTCTGGTCCACGCCATCGTACGGGTTCGCGGCTTCCGGGATGTGGATGCTGATGTAGTAATCCTTCAGCGCGTCCTTGGAGTCCAAGCGCGGATCGGCGAGCATGGATTTCAGCACGCTTTCCGCCGTCATCTTCATGGACGCGGTCATCTGCTTGTTGATGCGCGCCAGAGCGCCGTTCAGATGCTCGATGTTCATCTTGTCGTAGTCGATCAGCTTGCCGAGGCGTTCGCCCCAGCCTTCGGGATTGTCGCCGCTGTCGAGGAACTTCAGGACGGACAGGACCTTGTTGATGTTGTCGTACGTGGTCAGCTTGTCGGTGATCGCCTCGATGCCGGACGTCGCCAGCTGGCTTGTGAACGACTCGTTTTTCGGATGGTTCAGGCGGATCACGTGGCCGGTACGGTCCTCGATGTCGAGTCCGCACCACCAGCCGTGCCCCTCCTTGCCGTGTTTCACCGGCTCGACGTCGCCGCCCATATAGCCGGAGCAGTCCAGATCGAGGATGACGGAGATCACGCCGGAGACGGCGGCCTCCAGGAGCGCCCACCAGCCGAGTTCCTTGTCCACGGCCAGGACCAGGTTCGCGTTGTATTCCTCCGCGTTCTCCAGGTCCTCGCCGAACCGTTTGCACGTGAGCTTCAGCCAGCGGTAGGTCACATAGTCCATCTGGCGGTTGGTCATCTGCACGTAGCTCCACGCCATCGCCCGGTTCACGACCGCCATGCGGCTCAGGCCGTCCGCCTGCACGACCGCCGCGGAGTACGCCGCCGCATCGCAGGCATTCTGCATCCGGATGCGCTGGTGGATGGTCTCGCCGACGGCGTAGACGAACGCGCACAGGATGAAGATGAAGAGGAAGATCGCGAGCGTGGACATGACCACGAATCCGTCGTCGCGGCGCAGTCCCGTCAGGCGTCCCCTGAAAAACTGGATAATCCGGCTCTTCATATCACTCGCTCATTCCCATCAGCGTTTTGTCCTCCTGCGCCATCAGGGGGAACGTGTCGGTCTTGTAGGGTTTCGCCATGGTGCAGCTTTCCTCCAGCACCATGCTGTAATAGCTCCACGAGCCGGATTCCGTGTAGTTGCCCTGCGCGACAAGATTGGCGTGGACGACGTCGCCGTTCGAGGCCGTGAAGCCGCCGACGCCGATGGAATCCTCCGTGAGTGCGCTGCCGCCCTTCGATTCGCCCGCGCCGTAGAAATACGCGACCACAGGGCCGCCCAGCGGGATGAACAGCGGGCAGCGGAACCGGACGCGGACCGTCACGGCGGGCATCTGTTCGTCGATGGGGGCCTCCTGGCCCTTCCCGCCGGACTTCTTTCCCGAGGTGCCGCCGAGGTTGGTGTACTCGCTGACGTTCACGGACACCTGGTTGCTGACGTTGGAGGAAAGCGGGACCGTGTACATCCCGACCTTGAAGCTCATCAGTTCGTTCAGCGCGCCGTTGTTCGAGTAGAACAATCCGCGGCCGCCCGACATGTCGTAGCCGCCGATGGACCAGCTGACCCACGACAGCACGGTGCACGCGGCGCGGTGCACCACGCCGCCGCTCACGAATCCGCCGGTCGACCAGCCGCCGTCGCCCTGCTTCTCCGCGCCGTAGTCGGCCGGATTGTAGACGAGCGCGGCACGCGCGCCGCAGTACGCGGCATAATATGTCATCTGTTTCGCAGTCCAGACAAATGTCATTTGAATCACAAAAAATACGATCAGAACAAAAAGCGGAAGCACGAGGACGGCTTCCAGCATGATCGAGCCGTGTTCATCCTTGAAAGTCATGCGGGCGTCTCCACGTAAAGTGCATAAACCAGAGTGAAGACCGTCCCCAGCGCGATCGCCACGCCGAACGGAACACGCTCTCTTTCGTCGCTCTTGTCGGGTATCTTTTCCGCGCCTTCCTTCCGGTCGTACCGCCAGTCGAAAAGCGTGCGGAGCCAGTGTTTCAGCCGGGACGATCTCACCCGTCCGAACACCAGCATCCCGAGTCCGAGGAACAGACCGGTCAGCGAAACGAACAGCATTTCTGCCACACAGTAACGGAAACCGGTGAAGATACCGGCGGCGGCAATCATCTTCACGTCGCCGCCGCCGGCGCCTTTCATGAGGAAAGGGATCAGTAAAAACAGGGCGCAGACAAGGCCCCCCAGGATCCCGTCCAGAAGCCCGGCGAGTCCGCCGAACGCTAACCGCCAGACCAAGCCGAGAACGGCCAGGCCCAAGGTATAGAGGTTCGGCAGACGCCGGTATTTGCAGTCGGTCCAGCAGAGGACCGCCAGGACCGGTATCGTGATGCAAAGCGATACGATCTGCAGCATGGACGGGATCCGTCAGGTTTTATCAGTTGCTGGTGGTACCGCCGGTGGCTTTCTGACGGTCGGCGGAGAAATCGCCGCCGAGCTTGTTGCCGGCTTCGACCGCGGTGTCGTTCTGAGCCGCGAGCTTGCCCTGTTCTTCTCTGTTCTTCTCGCCGACTTCCTTCACGCCGGCGACCGTGGACTGGTTCAGCGTCTGGTTCGTCTTGTCGAACATGTTGCGGAGGTTGCCGCCGAACACCATGACGAGACCGACGACCGCGGCCGCGACGAGCAGCGCGATCACGATGTACTCCATGGCCACGGCGCCCTTCTCTTCACCGAGAAGGCGACGGAGGACACGGCCGCAAAGAGACTTCTTTGCACGATTGAAATGCAGAGCTTTCATTTTTTTACTCCTTTGTTAGGGGTGGGGTTGAGGTTTTCAGCCTTAGGGACTGTTTGTTATTGGTTGGTTTGATGACTGGTTGGTTACGGCACCGGCAGGGCGATCCCCGTCAGCACACGCTGGAAATACGCGACCATCGGCTTTCCGAAATCCTCCGTGAAACCGACGCCCGGCTCGAAGATCTGAAGCGAAAAATAGACGAAGACGACCCCCACAAAAAGCATCAGGGCGTATTCCAGGATCATGGAACCGTCTTCTTTTTTCAGGTTGTCGAATCTATTCCGCATGATGTCAGTCCTTCTTCGCCGGAACATGGTCCGACCACGGCTGTTTCAGGAACGCGTCGCCGGGGATGCCGGCCGACAGGATCTTCTTTTCGTTCTCCAGACGCTTTTCCGGCGTCGTGTCCAGGCCCTGTTCGTTCAGTTCCGCCAGTTTCGCGCGCAGTTTCTTCAGAGACGCGCTGATGCCGTTTCCGAGGTCTTCCGCCTTGAAATCCGTCCAGTTTTCGGGCAGCAGGCACAGCGCCACGCCGCCCGCGATGATCCCGTCGCGGAAATCGGAGTTTTCCTGGTAGCATTCGTACATCCGGTCGATCAGCGTGTCGCGTTTCGCGAGGATCGTTTTCGCGATGGTCATGTGTTCCGTCAGCACGCTCTTGCCGCCGTTTTCCGCGACGAGCCGTTTCATGACCTTGCGGAGAGCCGACTTTTCAAGCGGATCGCAGAACGCCAGGAACGTATCGAGGTGGTTGAAGATCTCCTTCGCGCGGAAGATGTCCGGCTTGAAGCGGTCCTCGAAGACGGTCGTATCGAAATCGCCGCCGATGGACCGCAGGTATTCCCAGAACGCGTACACGCCGAGGACCTTGTCGTACTCGCTGCGTGCGGTCTTCTCCGTGTAGGTGGGCTGCGGCAGGTCTAGGCAGTCGCAGGTCAGGATCTTTTCTTCCCAGATGTCCTGGTCGAAGATCACCGCGAACAGCGGGGACTTCTGCCCCGGACCGAATTCGTTGTCCTTGAAGAACGTCCGGAAATTCAGAAGCTGGATGGCGATCTGCTTCAGACGCTGGTTGTCCTGTTCGAGCTCCAGACGGCAGGCCGAGAGGTTCGGCGAGAGGATGCAGTCTTCCGCCGAGGGCAGACGCAGGTCGTCCTTGATCCTGTCGAATTCGAACTGGGCCGCGGCGAGGCAGTTCTCCGCCAGCACGGTCCGGCTGTCCTGAAGCTCGCGCGTGACGGCCAGCAGCTTCCGGCACAGGGTATCCGCGCTCTGCGAGAAAGGCTTCTTTCCGTTCTTGCGCTGCTCGATCCGTTCCGACGATCTGGTCCGGATCTTTTCCAGCGCCTCGATCGTCTGCGCGAGCTTGTCCGCCTCGGTGCATTCGGAAACGACGCTCTGGATCCCTTCGTTCTCGGCGATCTGGAAATCCATTTCGCCGAGCAGGTCCGTCGCCTGCGCCTGGATCGCGGTCTGGTACGGCTGCGGATTCTTCTGGCAGGCGTCGAGAGCCTCTTTCAGGCGGG
>JAFXUM010000063.1 GCA_017524965.1 Lentisphaeria bacterium
CATCCAGAGGTCGAGCAGGGCGATGTCGGGTTTCACGGACTTCATGAGTTCGAGCGCTTTTGCGCCGGAAGATGCGGAAACGGGGTCGAACCCCATCTTGCGGAGCATGGCGCAGAGGACCTTCACGTTGAGCGCGACGTCGTCGACGACGAGGATCTTCCTCGAGACGTCGAGCGTGCCGTCGTCCGTTTGCCCGTCCGTCTTTGGAACGGCGTTGTCCGCGCAGATCTCGATCTTGGGGAGCAGGATGGAGAATACGCTGCCCTTGCCGGGTGTGCTTTCGACCGTGAGGGACCCGTGCATGCAGTCGATCAGGCGTTTTGCGATGGACAGCCCGAGGCCGGTCCCGTTTTCCGTGCGGATGCCGCGGTAGGCGGTCTTGTCCTGCACGAAGGGATCGAAGATTTTGCTCAGGGATTCCTTCGAGATGCCGCATCCGGTGTCGGCGACGCGGATGGTGACCGCGCCGCTGTTTTCGTCGAGCCTGAAGAATGCGAGCGAGACGCTGACGGAGCCCTGTTTCGTGAATTTGACGGCGTTTCCGATGATGTTCAGGAGGACCTGGCGGAGACGGCGCTCGTCGAGGTTGAGGACGGGGAGATCGTCCGGGACCGTCGTGACGAGTTCGATCGCCTGGGACTTCGCCTTGGCCGAGAAAACGGCTTCCAGCTCGAACATGAGTTCGCGGAGGTTGACCGGCTCCGGCTGGATGATCATCTGGTCGGCGTCGAGTTTGGAGAGGTCGAGGATGTCGTTGATGAGCGAGAGCAGGGCGTTTCCGGCGTAGTGGATGCTGCGGAGATATTCGCCGGCCTCGGCGTGCGGGAGCGACTCGTCCTGGAGCAGCTGGCTGAAACCGAGGATGGCGTTGAGCGGGGTGCGGATCTCGTGGCTCATGGTGGCGAGGAAGAGGCTCTTCGCCCTGGCCGCGGATTCGGCGGACTTGATGGCGTTGTGCAGTTCCGTGACGTCGATGCTGCATCCGAAGATGAGCAGGCGTCCGGCGGAATCCCTGAAAGCGATGTGGGAGATCTGGGCCATGCCGCCGCCGTCGTGCGTGGGCACCTGAATGACGTGCGTGGCGGCCTCGCCGATATTGCCTGCGACCTCGTCGTCCATATCCCGGAACATCTTTGCGAGGCCCGGCTCGAAGAGATCGTCGTAATTCGTGCCGATGATCTTTTCCTCGGTCGTGTTGAGCTGGTAACAGTATTTCCGGTTCGCCATGACGAGGCGGCATCCGTCGTTGTAGTCGCGCACGGTGGCGGTGCAGGGCATGAGGTCGAAGAGCGCCTTCAGGAAGAACATTGCGTTCGCCGCCTCGTTCTCGAGGTCGCGGACTTTCGTGATGTCCTGAAGCATGAAGAAGAAACGGCGGTTTTTCCTGTGGACGGACTTGTCCCTGACGGCGGTGATGCGGAAGTGGCGGCGTTTGCCGAAGAAATCGCTGCGGAAGGTGCACTCGAGGGAATCGGCCCCGCCGTGGAAGAGCGAACGGCGCAGCGACAGGTAGTTCTGGAGATCGTCCGGGAGGATCCAGTCCTCGGCCCGGACACGCTTTCCGTTTTCGAACGGCCAGAGCGCATCGGACGGCGAGGGGGCGTCGAACGTGTCGGTTTCCGGCGTGTAGTAGAAATATCCGAGGCTGGCAAGCGAAGTGGCGGTCTGGAGCGCGTGCGTCTTGCGGTCGAGTTCCTCGCGGCGGTCGTACTCCTCCGTGATGTCGCGGAAGACGACGATGGCGCCGAGCAGTGCGTTCTTCGCGCCGCGGATGGGGGACGTCGAGGTGGAGATGCGGCGCCTGACGCCGTCCTTGGACACGATGACGAGGCGGTTGCTTTCCATGACGACGCGGTTTTCGCGGATGGCGGTTTCGACGGGCGAGTTGATCGTGGAGGTGCCGTCGGGCGAGGTGAGGTTGAAGATGTCCTGCACGGTCTTGCCTTCGGCTTCGGCCTGTGTGTATCCGGTCATTTTCTCCGCCGCGCGGTTGACCATCGTGACGAACCCGAGGCGGTCGGTGACGATGACGCCGTCGCCGATGGCGCGGAGCGTGAGCTGAAGCCGCGTGGCGAGGTTGAACGCCTTTTCGCGGAGTTCGGCCAGCTCGGTGGTGTTCTGCGCGACGACCAGCACGGCTTCGTGCTTGAATATCTTCCTGTCGAGCTTGGTCAGCGTGACCGTGTAGTTTTTGTCCCCGTGTTTGCGGTTGACGGTCATGGTCTTGCCGGAGATCGCGGTCTCGGCCATTTCGACGCGGATCGTGTTCGTGAGCGCCGCGCGGAGATCGTCGAGATTCTGCGAGGCGTCCGGGTCGTTGAACGGCACATGCGCGTAAAGGACCTCGCCGGAGGTGGAGTAGGCGGCGACGAGGAGCGGCATGTGTCCGTGGATCGCGAGGAAGCGGTTCGTGACCCGGCGGTATTTGTAGAAATAGATCAGTCCGCCGAGGAGGAACGCGCAGAGGACGGTGAAGAGGACCGCGAGCGTGATGAGGAGTTCCTGATTGCGTTCCGTCCAGGACTGCGGCCGGTTGATCCATTCGGCGTCGCCGGGGATGGCTTTTTTGTCGTAGTCCCAGTAATTGATGCGCTTGTAGTTGATGGCGCAGGTCTCCTCGATGACGACCGGCTTGATGTTGGAGGCGTTCCAGGAGCCTCTGGCGTTCGCCAGAAGCTTCGTCAGTTCCGCCGTTTTTCTGCCGACCTCCTCAATGGAGGACATGTAGCCGCCGACCGCGAAGTCGAGCAGGACGCGCCGTCGGGCGATGACCGGGAGATCGTTCCGCACCTGCATGAGCTGGTACCACATGGTCGAACGGTTGCCGATGTTCGGCAGGAAGATGTCCCAGTCGCAGGAGACGATGAAGGCGTCCGTGGGGGCGGTGGCGAGTTTCTTGAACGCGTTTTCGCGGTCCGCGTCCGAGGCGCCGCTGATGTAGACCGTGGTGAAGTCGCAGATGCCCGCGAACTCGTTCCGGAGCGTCATGTCCTGCCGGTCGGACCAGGCGAACCGCGAGACCAGCAGAACGACGTGCCTGCGGTTCGGGAACAGTTTGAGGCCGAACTTCACGTTCGTGCGCGGATCCATCCGGCGGATGACCGCGGTCGTGTTCGGGTGGCGCTGACGCCATTCCTCGGGGAACGTCTTCATGCAGGAGAGGATGACGGCGGTCGATTCCGGGATGTCGGGCAGGAGATTCTTCAGCGTGTTGGTCGCGGGTTCGCCGAAGGTCACGATCAGCTTGTATTTGCCCGACGCGATCGCCTCCTTCTTCGGGCTCAGTTTCTCGTCCCAGCTGGTCTGGTTCTGGTCGTGAAGCGAATCCAGCTCGACGATGTCGCTTTCGAACATGATGCCGAGGTTCGCCAGCTCGTTGAAATACGATCCGGTCAGGTCCGTGCGGATCTCGCTGGCCGTGTGTTCCGAGAAGATGAGCAGGATGTTGAACTGTCTTTTTTCCTGCGCGGACAGCGGGGCCGCCGCGAGGCAGAAGAAAAGCAGCAGACAGGCAAGGCGGAAAAGGACCCGGTGCGGATTCAGGCCGGAGAACAGTTTTCTGTCTGGTCCGGCCGGAAGGAAGGAACGGACTGTCATATCAGAATACCTCGGATTGCAAAGGATGAAAGTCTGTTGTGCGCGGGAAACGTCCTGAAAAGGAGCATTCCGTTTTCTTTTACAATAATTTACAACATAAAAACGAGAATGCAAGCGTTTCCGTCAAAGAAACGGATTTTTTTTCCCGCCGTCTTGCATTTTTCCGGTTCCCGTGGTATAGTACTCAACCCTGCATATTTCAATTCAAACTATTCTCTCCGCCCGGAAGAATGCCGTTCCCCGGCATTCCGGCGGAGCCTGCACCCGAAATGCCGTCCGAAACGAAACAGAACACACAGACGATCCGGACCGTGCGGTTCGTCACGGTCGTGGGAATGGTCCTGAATATCGTCCTGGTCATAGCCAAGGCCGCGGGCGGACTGTGCTTTTACAGCCAGGCCCTGCTCGCCGACGCCGTGCACAGCATGTCCGACCTCGTGACCGACCTCGCCGTGATCTTCGGCGTGAAATACTGGTCCGCGCCGCCCGACCGGCAGCACCCGTACGGACATGGCCGCATCGAGACGCTCGTTTCGGCGTTCATCGGCATCGCGCTCGCCGCCGTGGCGGTCGGACTGGCCTGGGACGCCGTCGGCACGCTCCGCCACGGCTCGGAACACGGTCCCGCCGGATTCGCGTTCGCGATCGCCCTTTTTTCCGTCATCTCCAAGGAGATCCTGTTCCGCTGGACCCGGGCAAAAGCCCGCGCCGTACATTCGTCCGCGATGGAGGCCAACGCCTGGCATCACCGGAGCGACGCCATCAGCTCGGTTCCCGCCGCCCTTGCCATCGCGCTCGCCTATTTCTTCCCGAAACTGAGCTTCGTCGACCCCGTCGGCGCGATCCTCGTGTCGTTCTTTGTCCTCTACGCGGCATGGACGATCGTCCGGCCCACGCTTCAGGAGCTTTCCGAGACGGGCGTGTCCCGCGAAGACCAGGCGAAGATCTACCGCATGGCGACCTCGCTCCCCGGCATCATCGGCGCGCACGCGCTCCGTACCCGGAACACCTGCGGCGCGGTCTGGGCGGACATCCATATCACCGTCGATCCGGACATGACCGTCCGCGAAGGGCACGATCTTTCGCATCAGGTCCGCGACCTGCTCGTGAACTCCGATCTGAACATCGTCGACGTGGTGGTCCACCTGGAGCCGCCGTCCCCGTCGCGCTCCAGAACCTCTTCGGCGAAGTGCCAGTGTCAGGATCCGGACCAGCCCGATCTGCCGTTCCGCCCCTGAGCGTTTGCGCGGACCGGACGCAGTGCGTTTTTGCGAAAAAAAGCCACGGAATTGACTGAACTTTCCGGCGTTTTGAAAAGGATAGAGCGTCCTGACGGAACACGGAAGAAAAAAATCGTTAGTTTTTAAGTGTTTTTTGCGGAAAACGATTTGAAAAATCGGGAAAATGAAGTAAATTATATATTCGATAAAAAAATATCGAATACGCCCGCCGTTGCACCGCGGCGCTCGTTTTCGGTCCGTTTCCGAAAGATACATTGATTCCACTGCATACCTGGAGCCTTTTTCATGAAACGCAAGATCGTCATCTGTATGGGAAGCAGCTGCTTCGCCCGCGGCAACGAGGAAAATCTCCGCGTGATCGAGGATTTCCTGAAGTCGAACAATTTGCAGGCCGACGTGCTGCTGTCCGGCCGCTGCTGCGCGGGCCTCTGCGCGGAAGGGCCGAACATCATCATCGACGAGACGACCTACAGTCATGTGAGCAAAGAGGCCCTGATCGACATTCTGAACCGCGAGTTCATCGCGAAATAACAGCAGGGGACTGAGCCATGAATCAGGGATATCCGGTTTTTACCGCCGACGCCGAGTGCCAGGACTGCTTCAAATGCGTCCGGCGCTGCCCCGTGAAGGCGATCAAGGTCGAGGAGGGACATGCCTCCGTCATGCCCGAACTCTGCATCGCGTGCGGCGGCTGCGTGGAAGTCTGTCCCGTCCACGCGAAGAAGATCCGCGACGACATGACGCGCGCCCGTCAGCTCATCCTCGGCCCCGATCCGGTCTACGTTTCGCTGGCGCCGTCGTGGGTGAGCGAGTTCAAGGGGCTCCCCGCGAAGAACATGATCGCGTCGCTGAAGAAGCTCGGATTCGCCGGAGTCGGCGAGACGGCGATCGGCGCGCAGGCGGTTTCGGACGCGCTGGCGCTGGAACTGAAGGATTTCAAAAGCGGACTGAAGATCTCGTCCGCATGCCCCGTGGTCGACGATTTCATCTGCAAATACATGCCGGAGTTCGCGCCGTGCATCACGAAGGTGCTGTCGCCCGCGCTGACGCACGCGAAGATCCTGAAGAAGGAATTCGGCGAAAACGTGAAAGTGGTGTTCATCGGGCCGTGCATCGCGAAGAAGAACGAATCCGACCGGCACGGCGACCTGATTTCGCTGGCGATGCTGTTCTCGCGTCTGCGCCAGTGGTTCCGCAGCATGCAGATCGACCCGTGGCGCGTGGAGACGACCGACGCGGACGTCTTCGTGCCGCAGGTCGCGAGAGAAGGCACGCTGTACCCGATCGAGGGCGGCATGAACGATACGATCAAACTGCATCCGGGCTGCGGCCACGTGAAATACGTCGCGGTGACCGGGCTTGACAGCCTCCGTCTCACGCTGGAGGGTCTTCATCCGCGCGACGTCCGCGAACCGGTCTTCCTGGAGACGCTCGCCTGCCAGGGCGGCTGCGTCCACGGGCCGGGCACGGAACACGGCGCGCCGGGGCTTCTGGAACGCCTCCGCATCCTCCGTATGGCGGACGTGCCGGAGACGGTCTCCGGTCGCGAACCGGACGTGACGCTGGACCTGGACTACAAGGAAGCTCCGGCGGCGGGGAACGACGTCTCCCTGCACGAGATCCGCCAGGCGCTGCTCCGCGTGGGCAAGAAGGACAAGGAAGACGAGCTGAACTGCGGCGGCTGCGGCTACAACACCTGCCTCAATTTCGCCAAGGCGCTGATCGCGGGCAAGGCCGAGCCGAACATGTGCGTCTCCTACATGCGCAAGCTCGCGCAGAAGAAATCCAACGCCATCCTGCGCTGCATCCCGGCGGCCGTCGTGATCGTCGACCAGAGCCTCACGCTCATCGAGTCCAACCACAGGTTCGCGGAACTCTGCGGCGAATCGGCGCTGGACGTCTGGAACGTGCTGCCCGGCATGGCGGGCGCGGCGCTCGACACCTTCATCAGCTTCTCCGACCTCTTCCGCGAGGTCCTGACCACGAAGGAAGAGCTTTCGCGCGACACGATCCACGTGAACGGACGGCTCCTGAGCCTTTACATCTTCAATATCGACCCGGGACAGGTCGTCGGCGCGATGATGTTCGACGTGACGCGCACGGAATTCCGCCGCGAGGAGATCGCCGCCCAGGCGCGCGAGGTCATCCGCAAGAACCTGGCGACCGTGCAGGACATCGCCTGCAAGCTCGGCGAGCACATGGCCGACACGGAGATCCTGCTGCGGTCGATCGCGGAAAACTATGCGGATTCGCCGGCCGACGACGGATTCCAGAAGAAATATAAATGATTCAAGGCGGCGGGACCATGAGTGAACCATTCTTCGTAGACCTCGGATTCAGCCAGTGCCGCAAGCACGGCGAGGACATCTGCGGCGACGCCTTCAAGTTCATCAAGAACATGGAGGATTCGCGCGTGGTGGCCGTACTGTCGGACGGTCTGGGCAGCGGCGTGAAGGCGAACATCCTCGCCTCCATGACCGCGACGATGGCGCTGAAGTTCGCCAACGAGCTCACCGGCCCGCGCGGCATCCTGCACGCCGCCGAGATCATGATGGACGCCCTCCCGATCTGCCAGGTCCGCAAGATCAGCTACGCCACGTTCACGATCCTGAACGCCTGGCCGGACGGCAACGTCCGCATCATCGAGATGGGCAATCCGGCGTTCGTGCTGCTCCGCAACGACAAGGTCCTGCCCGTGCCGTACGACGAGCTGAACCCGTCCAAATACGACAACCGCAGCATGCGCGTGTACCATTTCAAGGTCGACATCTGGGACCGCATCGTGTTCTTCTCCGACGGCGTGACCCAGGCGGCGATCGGTTCGGACGAGCTCCCGCTCGGCTGGCGCGAAAGCGGCGTGTCGGAATATCTGGTCGATTACCTGAACAACTGCCCGGACGCGTCCTCCTACGAAGTCGCGGAGCATGTGATCGGCGAGGCGATCAGCAAGGAGCCGCACAACATCAACAAGGACGACATGACCTGCGCGGCGCTGTATTTCCGCAATCCGCGCGAGATGCTGCTCTTCACCGGGCCCCCGTACGATTCCGCCCGCGACGCCGAATGCGCGTCGTTCCTGAAGAATTTCGTGGGCGACAAGGCGATCTGCGGCGGCACCAGCGCGGAGATCGTGTCGCGCGAACTCGGCCGCGAACTGAAGATGGACCTGTCGAGCATTTCCCCGGACATGCCGCCGATGTCGACCATGGACGGCGTCAACCTCGTGACGGAAGGCATCTTCACGCTCTCGAAGGCCGCGACGTACCTGGAGGAATCCAACGGCGTGCGCCACAACGACCCCGCCGGGCTGCTGACCGGGCTGATGCTCCGCAACGACGTGATCACGTTCCTGGTCGGGACTCGCATCAACGAGGCGCATCAGGACCCGAATCTGCCGCACGACCTGGAGCTGCGCCGCAACATCGTGCAGCGTCTCGCCCGTACGCTCGAAAACCAGTACCTGAAGAAAGTCGTCATCAAATACGTTTGATATTCAACCTGAAATAAAACCCCAATACCCACATCAACCCCATGGAGAAACCTATGCAGGAAACCCTGGAAAAGACGCGCGCGATGGTGCATCACCTCGCGGCGGTCAACGAGATCCTCGAAAAGAACGGGAACGACCCCTCCCGGCTCATCCCGATCCTTCAGGAGGTGCAGGAAGTCTACAAGTACCTCTCGAAGGACGTCATCAGCTATGTGGCCACGTCGCTCGACGTGCCCGTGGCGCATGTGTACGGCGTGGCGACGTTCTACGCTCACTTCTCCCTCAACCCCAAGGGAAAGCACATCTTCCGCCTCTGCGACGGCACCGCCTGCCACGTGAAGAAATCCATGGGGCTTCTCGAGGCCATCTACAAGAAGCTCGGCCTCAGCGATGAGAAGCGCACGACGGACGACCTGCTCTTCACCGTCGAGATCGTGAACTGCCTCGGCGCCTGCGGCCTCGCCCCCGTGATCGTCGTGGACGGCGAAGTCCACGGCCAGGCCACGCCGGAACAGGTCGAGAAGATCATCGACGAGATCACGGCCGCCGAAGCCGCCGCCGCGGAATCCGAAACCAAGTAACGAAGGGAATCACATACGATGAGCACCGAAATCAAAACGCCGAATCTGGAAGAGATCGCCGCGAATTACAAGAAACTCGTCGGCCAGGTCAAACGCCGCATCATCATCTGCGGCGGCACCGGCTGCATCGCCAACGGTTCCATGAAGGTCCGCGACGCCATCTGCGCCGAGCTCGAAAAGGCCGGCGAAAAGATCGAAGTCGTCCTCGACCGCCACGACTGCTCCAAGAACGAGGGCGTCACCTACTTCTCGAAGTCCGGCTGCCAGGGATTCTGCCAGATGGGCCCGATCCTCCGCATCGAACCCGAAGGCATCTTCTACTGCCACGTGAAGCCCGAAGACGCCGCCGAGATCGTCCACGTGACGCTCATCAATGGCGAGATCATCGACCGCCTGGTCTACGTCGACCCCGTCAGCGGCAAGCCCTGCCGCCACGAGGACGAGATCGCGTTCTACTCCCGTCAGACCCGCGTCGTGCTCGCCAACTACATGATCGAGCCGGACGACGTCGAGGAATACATCGCCCGCGAAGGCTACGTCGGCGCGCGCAAGGCGATCACCGAGATGACCCCGGAACAGGTCTGCCAGACCATGATCGACGCCGGACTCCGCGGACGCGGCGGCGGCGGTTTCCCGACCGGCCTCAAATGGAAATTCACGCTCGCATCCCAGAACGACAAGAAATACGTCATCTGCAACGGCGACGAAGGCGACCCGGGCGCGTTCATGGACCGTTCCGTCATGGAAGGCAATCCCCACGCCGTGCTTGAAGGCATGATGATCGCCGGACGCGCGATCGGCGCCGACGAAGGCGTCGTGTACGTCCGCGCCGAATACCCGCTCGCCGTCGAACGCATCCGCAAGGCGATCTCCGACGCCGAGGCGTACGGCCTGCTCGGCAAGAACCTCTTCGGCACGGACTTCAACTTCACGATCCGCGTGATGGAAGGCGCGGGCGCGTTCGTCTGCGGCGAAGAGACCGCCCTGATCGCCTCCGTGGAAGGCAAGCGCGGCATGCCGATGCCGAAGCCGCCGTTCCCGGCGCAGAAGGGCCTCTACGGCAAGCCGACCGTGATCAATAACGTGGAAACGCTCGCCTCCGTGGCGTACATCATCCGCAACGGCGCGGCGAAGTACCGCGAAGTCGGCCCCCAGAACTCCCCCGGCACGAAGACGTTCGCCCTCACCGGCCACGTCGCGAACACCGGCCTCATCGAAGTCCCGTTCGGCACCACCCTCCGCGAGATCGTGTACAACATCGGCGGCGGCGTGACGGACAACACCGGCAAGGTGACCGGCGAAGACTTCAAGTCCGTGCAGATCGGCGGCCCGTCCGGCGGCTGCCTGGTCCCCGACCTCCTCGACCTCCCGCTCGACTTTGACTCCCTGAAGAGCGCCGGCGCGATGGTCGGCTCCGGCGGACTCGTGGTCATGAACAAGCAGACCTGCATGGTCCGCATCGCGCGGTTCTTCATGCAGTTCACGCAGAACGAATCCTGCGGCAAGTGCGTACCGTGCCGCGAAGGCACGAAGCAGATGCTCGCGCTGCTCGACGACATCATCGAAGGCCGCGCCACGGCCGAGACGCTCGACCTCCTCGAGAAGACCGCGAAAGCCGTCCAGCTCGGTTCCCTCTGCGGCCTCGGCAAGACCGCCCCGAACCCGGTCCTCTCCACCCTGCGCTATTTCCGCAAGGAGTACGAAGACCACGTGTTCAAAAAGATCTGCCCGACCGGCGAATGCAAGGCGCTCGCCCGTCCCGAGATCGACCCCGCGAAGTGCAAAGGCTGCACGGCCTGCGCCCGCAAGTGCCCCGTCGGCGCGATCACCGGCAAGGTGAAGGAAGCGCACCGCATCGACCCCGAAAAATGCATCAAGTGCGGCGCGTGCAAGGCCGCGTGCAAGTTCGGCGCTGTCAAGGGAATCTGAAAACTATAAGGATCATTCATCATGGCCGATACCGTTAAAACATTGACCGTCAACGGACGGGAAGTCACGTTCACCGACGAGCGCAACCTCCTGGAAGTCATCCGCAAAGCCGGGATCGAGATCCCGACCTTCTGCTACCACTCCGAACTGAGCATCTACGGCGCGTGCCGTCTCTGCCTCGTCCTCGTCGAGGGCAAAGGCATCATGGCGTCCTGCTCCACCGCCCCCGCGCCTGGCATGGTCGTCCACACGGACACCAAGGAAATCCGCGACATGCGCAAGATCAGCGTGGAACTCCTGCTCGCCAACCACAACCGCGAATGCCCGACCTGCGCCCGCAACGAGAACTGCACCCTGCAGCGCATCGCCTACCAGCTCGGCGTCCAGGACATCCGCTTCAAATCCGTGAAGAAGGACGATCCGATCGACTTCTCCAGCCCGTCGCTCGTCCGCGACCCGAACAAGTGCGTGCTCTGCGGCGACTGCGTGCGCGTTTGCTCCGAAATTCAGGGCATCGGCGCGATCGACTTCTCCAACCGCGGCTCCAACGCCCGCGTGGCCCCCGCCTTCGGCGCTTCCCTCGGCACCGTCGAGTGCGTGAACTGCGGCCAGTGCGCCGCCGTCTGCCCGACCGGCGCGATCGTGCCGAAGCAGGACCGCAACCGCGTGTGGGACGCCCTGTACGACCCGAGCAAGACCGTCGTGGTGCAGATCGCCCCGGCAGTCCGCGTGGCTCTGGGCGAATACTTCGGCGCGAAGCCGGGCGAGAACGTGGCGGGCAAGCTCGTCGCCGCCCTGAAGCTCATGGGCTTCAAGCACGTCTACGACACCAGCTTCTCCGCCGACATGACCATCTTCGAAGAAGCCACCGAGCTCATCGACCGCATCGCCCACGGCGGCACGCTCCCGATGTTCACCAGCTGCTGCCCCGCCTGGGTCAAGTTCGCCGAGATCTACTACCCCGAAATGATCCCCCACATCTCCAGCTGCCGTTCCCCGCAGGCCATGTTCGGCTCCATCGCCAAGAAGGTCCTGCCCGAACAGCTCGGCTGCAAGCGCGAGGACCTCGTGGTCGTCTCCATCATGCCCTGCACGGCGAAGAAGTTCGAGGCCCAGCTTCCGAAGTTCGCCGTCGACGGCAAGCCGGAAGTCGACATCGTCGTGACCACCAGCGAAGTCCAGCGCATGATCAACTCCATGGGCATCAAGCTCAACGAGCTCCAGCCCGAGGCGTTCGACATGCCCATGGGATTCGCCACCGGCGGCGGCGTGATCTTCGGCGCGTCCGGCGGCGTCATGGAAGCCGCTCTCCGCTACGCGGTCGAAAAGCTCGACAACAAGCCGCTCGCCTCCGTCGACTTCAAGGAAGTCCGCGGCATGAAGACCGTCAAGGAAGCCACTGTGACCGCGGCCGGCAGAGAGATCCGCGTGGCGGTCGTCCACGGCCTCGCCAACGCCAAGCGCCTCATCAACGACGTCCGCTCCGGCAAGGCGCACTACGACTTCGTCGAAGTCATGGCGTGCCCCGGCGGCTGCATCTCCGGCGGCGGCCAGCCCATCGGCGTCACCAACGCGATCCGCGTCCAGCGCCAGCAGGGCCTCTACGCGGCCGACAAGTCCCAGCAGGTCCAGAAGTGCCAGGACAACTTCCTGGTCGACCAGTGCTACAAGCAGCACATCGGCGGCGGCCCCGGCTCCCACGAGGCGCACCACCTGCTGCACACGGTCTACCAGAACCGCAGCCAGATCTTCGACGCGAAGATCCCGATCATGCGCGGCACCGCTCCGGACCGCTTCATGATCACCGTCACGATCTGCGCCAAGCAGGACAACTGCCCCGGCCAGCTCCTCATCGGCATGATCTCCGAATACGTCCGCAACAAGAATTACACGGACAAGGTCGACATGGACGCCGCGTTCTCGTCCCGCCCCGAACAGGACGGCACGATCTGCGTGACCATCGGCGACGAAGTCGTCGAGCGCACCAAGTTCAGAAACGCCCTGAACACGCTGGAACAGCTCCAGAACCAGGCCGCGTTCGAGACGATCAAGAAGAAGATCGACGA